>NZ_WXXM01000015.1:0-73541 GCF_011319235.1 Acinetobacter sp. SA01 | reverse complement strand
AAATTCTGGGGTGTATCGTTGTCCACTCATAATGTTCTCTCCTATGCAAAAAGAATAGACGATATTTGTCTAGGAGAGTGGTGGCAGTCCAAAAGATGGTTAGGTGTGTCTAGAATTTTGGTGGCTATTCAACCAGGAAGCTTTAAAACACTTTGATGAAATAGTTTTTGATGAACCAACAACTGAGAAACAATTCTCAGTTTTAGGATGGAGAGTTAATGCTCTTTTTAATCTAAAAGAAGGTCGTTCAGCATTTCGAGAGATCAATACATTACTTAGTAACACAGCCAGTAGCGGGGAATGGATATGGTCATGGTGCGCTCAACAAGTTGCATTATTTGGGCGTGATGATATTGACAATGCCAAACGAAGTATCTCATTTTGGGATAGATATCTAAAAAAATATCCTAATTGCCCATGTGGAGTTAGAGAATGGTTATTGAATCAATTTTATTTACGCTCAGAATCCGTAAATATCGGATTCACTTATTCTGCGTTTAAGTCTCATTTTGAATCTATAATTCAATATATTCAAACCGAAGATGCTGCATTTCTTTGGGATAGACTTGGTCATTGGGCACAGGACAATAGCAATTGGAATGAAGCAGAATATTGTTTTAGAAAGGCTTATGATCTGGAAAAAGGTGAATTCGGGTATTGCTTAGGTACGGCATTACTATTTCTAAACCGTCCGGAAGAAAGTCTTCCATTCTTACTAGAACAAGCTTTAAATATCCAACCTGATGACTTGAGTTGGTTTCAATTAGCGTCAACTTATGAAAAGTTAGGTAAAACAAAAGAATCAATTAATGCTTATAAAAAAGTAATCTCCTTAAATCCAGAGTATGCATTAGCTTGGTTTAATATGGGAGGCATACATTGGAATAATGGCGATTATAAAAATGCAAGACGAGTATGGAGAAAAGCTGTTAAGAAATTTCCTAGCCATGAGTTATCATCCCAACTCTATAAAAATATACCATACGCATTAGATTAAGAATTGCCAAAATGACATCAGTTGTGTCGTTTTATCCAAAAAATGACATCGGTTGAGTCGCAGTATGGTGTCATTATGGTTCGTCAGAATAACTAAGGTATTGATTTAATTATCCTGCTAATGACAAGCTATGAGTCGTTTGACGAAAGCGGAATCATTAGGTTCCGCTTTTTTTATACGAATAAAAATAATGGTGAATAAAAATGAGTAAAGGTAAAAATCAACATGTCGTCCCACATTCTAATGGATGGGCTGTTAAAGGTGCCGGCAATAGCAAAGCAACTAAAGTAACATCTACCCAAGCTGAAGCAATTAAAATTGCTGAAAGCATTGCTCGTAATCAAGGGTCTGACACAAAAATTCATGGTACAAATGGACAAATACGTTCCGGTAACAGTTATGGTAATGATCCTTATCCACCGAAAGATACAAAATAATCCGATTCTAGATCCCGCTTCAATAGCGGGATTTTTTATCAAAAGATAAATATATTATAAAAAACAATATAAATACATAGACTTAATAATAATTAATTAGTTTAATTTTTAAACCATTCTGCTATGATGATACTAAATTTATAACGCATACTACAAAAATAGAGGCTAATAATGAAAGGAACAATTCTGGATTTTTCAATCCAAAGCAATACAGGCATTATCAGTGGTGATGACCAAAACCGCTATAATTTTACTGGTGCGGAATGGCGAGGACAGCGCCCGCCTTCACCTGGCGAACATGTCGATTTTGCGGTTGACAATGCCGGTAATGCCTCGCAGATCTATATTGCCCTCAACCGCAACAGCACCGTTCAGAACCTGTCTGAACAACTGGATAGAATTTCAAACCAGAATCAATCTGAAGAACAATTTAATATGATTGACTGGTTTGTAAAATGTCTGAAAAATTATGTCACCTTTGATGGACGTGCACGCCGTAAGGAATTCTGGTTCTTTATGTTGGTTTCTTTCATTTTGGGCATTATTGTTCAAATCATTGATGCAATACTCGGTACCGACAAAATGCTGAATGGACTATTAAATTTGGCATTATTCCTACCAAGTCTCGCCGTAGGTGCCCGTCGTTTACATGACACAAATCGATCTGGTTGGTGGCAATTAATCGGATTAACAATTATTGGTCTTATTCCTCTTATTATCTGGTGGGCTTCAGACACCAAACGGGAAAACAATCAGTGGGGACAACCCACTAAATAAAGCAGATCAAAAAGGGCGATATCGCCCTTTTCTCTTATCTAAAATTCATCAACCATCAACCATCAACCATCAACCATCAACCATCAACCATCAACCATCAACCATCAACCATATTTTCGGGCAAAATCTTCATCTGAAGTACACAAATAAATAATGAACTCAATGAAAGCGACAAATGCAGGAATGAAGGTCCAGCAGAAAATCAGATAAACAATGCCCCAGCCAATTTGCCCCAAATAAAATTTATGAATACCAAAGCCACCGAGGAAAAAAGCTAACACTGCAGCCACAACCCTGTTTTTCTCGCCCACCTGATTGGTAAATGTAGAGGCTGAACTCAGGACATAAATGTCGTTGGCCTGACCGGTTCCATCCACAGTAAAATCGACTTTCTGCCCCCGGGCAGGTGAAATCTGCCCACGCCAGCTTGCCCCAGTAAAGTGATAGCGGTTCTGGTCATCACCACTAATCACTCCACTATTACTTTGAATAGAAAAATCTAATATCTGACCTTTCATATATTTCCTTGTTTTTCTTTATATTCACTTTGAATAGTAAGTGCATTTGATTAAATTTAAAATAATTATCAACTCATCCCTTATGCTAAAAATATGCAAAAGCCCCAGACTTTGCTCGTCTGGGTCATGGATGCATAATTTCATCTATTAAAAATACTTATCGCAATTCGATCTGATTGATTTGTTCAAGGCTCTGCACTGCAGCAGAAAAGTCCAAAGTACTGGCCTGCTCTTTTTGAATTCGGGCAAATTGATTTTGGATTAATTGCATACTCGGAAGCTGTAGCGATTGTTCCTGAATGAGATCCATCGCAATGCCAATGTCTTTCTGCAACAAGTCTAAAGCAAAGGTTTTATCAAAACTGCGATTCAGCACTCGCTGTGCCATAATATTTTCCGACATGCTGCTTTTACCGCTGGAATGATTGATACAGTTCAAAGCCGCAGATAAATTGACACCTTTCGACTTCAGCACGGTTAAACCTTCAGCCAAAGCCCACAAATGCGTTGCCATTAAGGTATTGTTAATGGCTTTGACCGCAAAGCCCGAACCACTCTCCCCTACATATTCAATCAGACTCGAAAAGGCTGCAATGATGGGTTTAGCTTTTTCAAATGCATCGACATCACCGCCCACCATCACAGTTAAAGTGCCTTTTTCCGCACCGATGGTTTGTCCTGAAACCGGTGCATCCAGATATACAACACCGAGTTTTTTCAAGCTTTGCATTAAATTCTGCGCCGATTGTGGCACACCACTGGTGCAATCTATCCAGATACTGCCTGACTTGGGAGGATGTGCTGCAATCAACTGCTCAACATCGGCACTGGTCGGCAAACAGGAGAAAATAAAATCGGCCTGTACCGCCTTTTCAATCTTTACGGATTGGGTTTGAAAAGTTTCGGCATGTTGATCCGCCTTGGATCCGGTCCTATTCCAGACCGAGACTTCATGTCCCAGTTGAGGAAGGTGGGAGGCCATATGCCATCCCATTGCCCCTAGTCCAATAAATGCAATTGTATGGCTCAAAATACACTCCTATTGGTTAACCACAGGTGTTACTGAATTTTCGCTATCGAGGCTGACTGAATCTTGTTTTTCTTCGCCACGACTCAAAAACAGGTTCAGCACAATCGCCGCCAAAGTGGCTGTACCAATACCGCCCAAATCAAATGAACCGATATGCAGACTAAAGTTCCCTGCACCCATAATCAGACTAACGGCTGCAATAATTAAGCTGCTGTTTTTGGTGAAATCGATTTTGTTATCGACCCAGATTTTGGCACCGGCTACGGTAATCAGGCCAAACACCACAATTGATGCACCACCCAACAATGCCACAGGAATGGTACTGATTACCGCACCAAACTTTGGTGACAAACCCAACAAAATGGCAAATACACCCGCCACTACAAAAATAGTGGTTGAGTAAACTTTAGTGACGGCCATGACGCCAATATTTTCCGCATAAGTGGTCATGCCTGTGCCACCCACCGAAGCCGACATGGTAGTACATACCCCATCTGCAAAAAATGCACGGCCCATATACGGTGACAGGTTTTTACCGGTCATGGCTGAAACGGCTTTAAAGTGCCCCAGATTTTCAGCGACCAGAATAATGGCAACAGGTGCAATCAATAACATCGCATTGGCGTTAAAGACCGGCGTTTGGAAAGTTGGCAGACCAAACCAGGCAGCATTGGAAATGATGGAGAAATCAATCGGCTTGCCCAAACCCATGACATTGGCCAGCAGGAAATACACCAGATAAGAACTGCACAAACCAATCAACAATAGCAGACGGCGCACCATACCGCGGGTAAACACGGCGACAACACTAATGCAGATAATAGTGACCACAGCCATCCAGGTATCAAAACTATTGGTGGACACGCTCTTGATGGTAACTGGCGCCAAATTCAGACCAATAATCATCACAATCGCACCGGTCACAATCGGTGGCATCAGCTTTTCAATCCAGCCGGTTCCGGTTTTCATCACAACCAGACCAATCGCCGCATAAACCAACCCACAAGCTATGGTTCCACCCAGTGCCAATCCGATATTCGGATTGGAACCTGCACCCGCATAGCCCGTTGCCGCAGCCACTGCGCCAATAAATGCAAAACTTGATCCCAGATAACTCGGCATCCGTCCGCCGGTCATCAGGAAAAATAAAATGGTGCCAATCCCGGTAATAAAGATCGTCAGATTTGGATCGAAGCCCATCAGCAAAGGTGCAAGTACTGTTGCGCCAAACATTGCAAAAGCATGTTGCAAACCCAAAACCATACTTTTGCCAGCAGGCAAATATTCATCAACCTGTACAGGCATTACATCTAGATTGCCTTGATAAGGCTTAAATTTCGGAAACCATGATTCTTTTTTTTGCATGGGTTTCCCCTCCCCTTAAATTAGGAATATTGGATCAATTCATTGGTTGCGGCTCACAATAACTACGGTTGAAATACATTAATGCATTACCGCCCTGATTCTGTTTCATGGCCTTAACCAGACAAATCAGAACGTCGTGACTACCTACCGACATGCTCTGTACCACTTCACAGTCAAATGAAACCAAGGCATCTTCTAAAACCGGTGCCTGTGTGATCAGGGTTGACCATATTCCACGCAAGAATCGTTCTGCTATAGGTGTTTTGCCACCAAAAGCATTGGATAATTCTTTTTGATGAGCCGCCAAGGTATTTACACAAAGTACCTGATTACGCTTAAAAGTTTCAAATACAGATGCGGAACGGTTCAAACAGACCAGTAATGTCGGTGGAGTATCGGTGACACTACATACAGCCGAAGCGGTAAACCCTGCCTGACCTGCTGCACCATCGGTGGTAATCACATTCACAGCGGCACCCAAATTACTCATGCCTTGTCTAAAAGTTGCCTGATCAATTTCTGTATGTGCTTCATCATCAGCCATTTTAAAACTTTGGGCATGTTGTAATAAATCTTTTCCAGATGGAACGGACATCAGTTTACTGTTCATCACCTTCTCCATCACTGAAATCCGCTATTGATCATACAATGCAAATTTCAGTGTTGCTGTTTTTAATTACCCGATCAGCTTGATGCTTGGGTAGAAAAATACGTAATTTACACATGGGCAACCGAAGCGATTTCTACCAACGCATCGGGTTTGACCAGTCCTGTTTGCACGCAGTAACGTGCCGGTTTATCCCCCGGAAAATATTCAGCATACACGCTATTGATTGCTGCATAATCCGCCCAGTCCTTGACGAATACATGATTAAAGGTCACGTCATCCATTGTGCCACCGGCCGTTTCAATCACTTTTTTAATGGTTTCCAGAATATGACGGGTCTGTGCTGCCGCATCGCCGACATGCACCACATTGTTATGTTCATCAAACGCTAAAGTGCCGGAAACGTACACAATATTGTCCGCTTTGGTTGCCGGTACGTACGGTGCCAATGGTTTGCATGTCCCTGCAGGTAAAATAATGTCTTTAGGCATGTGTTTTCCCCTATAACGACTTAAGCTGATTTTTCTAAGAGGTGTGATTTGAATTGAAACGTTTCGACAAAATTCTGTGTATCAGACACCCAGCCAAAAAAAGTTTTAATGTTATACAGGCTGGCTGCATGCGCTTCCGCCGGACCGGCCTGATAACAGGCATCTGCCAGCACCACGCCGAAATATTCCAGAAAGAAGCCGTCTCTTAAAGTCGATTCCACACAGACATTAGTGGCAATTCCGACAAACACCAGATTACGAATCCCTTTGCTGCGCAGCATGCTGTCCAGAGCAGTATTAAAGAAACCGCTATAACGTGGTTTTTCAATCACGATGTCTTGCGCCAAAGGTTGCAGCTCATCAATCAGTTCAAAGTCCCAACCGCCTTTAGCCAGTAATTTTCCCTGTAATTCAGGATACTTACGCATGGTTTTTAAGGCATTGGATTTATGAAAATTGGGCGAATTGATCCCGCCCGCTTCCACATACTGATCATCCCAACCATTTTTGAAATAAATCACCTGAATGCCAGCGGCATGCGCTGTATCCACTGCCTTTTTAATATTCTCCACCACCGGCTTGGTTTTAGACACATCAAAACCGGCCAGATCCAGATAACCCCCTTTGGAGGTATAGGCATTCTGCATGTCAATTACAATCAGTGCGGTTTGCTCGGCTGCAAGCTGGATCGCTTCCGGTTCAGCCTTTAACACTTTTCCTGTTCCGATGGCTTTGGTAAAGCCTGTACAAACCACTTGTTCTAAAGATTCATTTGTGTTCATGCTGACTTCTCCAAAGTTGAGATTTGAGTCGCATCAGCTTCAATGACAATATGCTCACGACATTTCATTAACGGTTGAATTCTTTGACCAAAATCCTCTACTCCTTGAATAAAATCATCAAAAGTTAACAGGATGCCTTCGGTGCCTTTAATTTCACCAATTTCATCCAGCATTTTCGCGACATTTTCAAAAGAACCGACAATCGTGCCCATATTGATATTGACTGGAGATACACTAGAAGCCATTTGGCGAATATTGGTATCGGTACCAGATTTGGTATCCAGACTGCCTTGATTCATCAGCCAGTTAATGGCTTCTACATCTGCTCCCTCGTTATAGCTTTGCCATTTGGCAAAAGCTTCTGCATCGGTTTCTGCAGCAATCAGCATAAATAGCACATAAGTTTGCACATCACGCCCGGTCTTGTCGGTTTGTGCTTTTAAGCGGTCATTGATGTCTGCATAGGCAGTCGGCGTATTTAAACCTTTGCCAAAAACAAAATTGTAGTCTGCATATTTGGCCGAAAATGCCAGACCTGTATCCGACTGTCCGGCACAGATGATTTTCATATCGGCTTGCGGTCGCGGGCTGACCCGGCAATCTTCCATTTGAAAATGCTCACCCTTAAAGTCTGATTTTCCAGTCGCCCAAAGTTCACGTAAAATTTCTACATACTCAGACAGATAATCGTAACGTTTGGCAAAGTATTCATCGCCCGGCCACATGCCCATTTGTTGATATTCAGGGGCTTGCCATCCCGTCACCACATTTAAACCAAAACGGCCATTGGAAATGGAGTCAATGGTAGATGCCATACGAGCTACAATCGCAGGTGGCATCACCAAAGTTGCCGCAGTGGCATAAATTTTAATTTTGCTGGTTACTGCCGCCAGACCGGCCATTAAGGTAAAGGTTTCGAGGTTATGATCCCAAAATTCTGTTTTCCCGCCAAAGCCACGCAACTTGATCATGGAAAGTGCAAAGTCGAATCCATAATGTTCTGCACGCTGTACAATCTGCTTATTCATTTCAAAACTCGGTTTATATTGTGGTGCATTTTCCGAGAGCAGCCAGCCATTATTCCCGATTGGACAAAAGACACCTATTTTCATTTTCGATACCTCTTTTTTACCATTTGGTTATAAATACACTTCAGGTAATTAACCTGTTTTTTCATAAAAATTATTTAGCAAATGCTATGCCAAATAATTTTAATCATTAATTATTAAATATTTATAATTATTTTATTTTAACAAATAGTAAAATAAACAGTTAAATAAATGCACCTTTATTAGCCATCATGGCTCCAAAAAAATGCATGGTTTGAAAAAACCGTCAAATTCAATTTGCCTTATATTCAAGCTGTCTTTAATAAAATGGATAAAAAAACCGTGATTTTAAACAATCACGGTGAGCTAGGAGGATAAGAAATTATCGAGAAATCCGTTGCAAATTTTATTAACAAGCCAGTTTCATTTACTCAAGACGTTACTTGCAAAAAGTGTTTATGCAAAAATTCAAGCATGGTTTTATTCAGTAATTCAGGCTCGGTTTGCGTGGAAGCATGGGCTCCAGTTGCAAGAATACTTAAACATCCATGTCCAAGCCGCTGCTTTAAATCACTCGACTTGTGTACAGGAACCAAAAAGTCATCCTGATTGGCAATCAAATGCAACTGACTGTGTTGCAAGGCCTGTATATGCTGCTCATTAATTTTAAATTGTTGTGCTACCTGAATTCGCTTGAGTACATTTTGCGGCGGCGGAAAATCCGCGAGTTGAATATCCTCCAAAGTCTTTAAATGCTGATGATGTTTTGAAATCCAGCTCGGTGGATATAAAAACAGTCCCTGCGCCCTGACATAAGCATCAGAACCCGCTGACTTTAATAGAAGAGTCCGTGCTTCAAAGCATTTTTGCGTATGTGGGTCGAGTTCGTCCCAGCAATTGATACAGGTCAGGCTGAGCACTCTCAGCTCAGATGAATTGAGCAATAACGCTAGCTCTGCACCAATAAAACTGCCAATTGCATGTCCCACAAAATGAAAATGCCGAATTTTTTCTTGCCTGATAATTTGCAGTAACTGCTGGGCCAGATGGATAATGTTGTAATCATCAGGCAAAATTGCTGAATCCGCATGACAGCCCTCCTGATCATACGTCAAAATATGAAAATATCGCGTGAATGCATCAATTTGAGGGCGCCAGAAACTGCCATGCCCGCCCAAACCGGAAGAAAAAATTAAAAAATCGGCGGCTGAATTTTCTGTGCACAAATGAATTTGATAGTTCATTTTTTACCATTTATTCAAATAATTTAAAAAATAAACAGCAAGTTTTATGCCTGAAAAATCACATCAATTCAGCCTGTCTGATTCTTGGAAACCTTGGCTTGCAAGGCTCATAGAAAAAGTAAAATTTTATGCAAAATAAACAAAAGAATAATTTGGCTCTAAACACTGAATAACAGGATTTACTTTCATACTCAAATCTACAACAAAAATAGATAAACCCAAGAAAAATCAAACACTTAAAATAGATAAACACAAAAATAGATACCAGAAAATAACTTGCTAAAACAAGGATTAAGAATTTAAACACAACTTAATTGGAGGAAAATTTATAGCATTCATAATGCAACACCTGTTTCCCCATACAGCAGTCATTATGAAAAAAATAGCCATCATGGCCCTATCTCTACTTTGCTTGAAAGGTGATGATGAATGGACATACCTACTGAATATCCGCTATTTCAATGCCATTATCTGCCCCGTTATTTAATTGGGTTAATCTTTATTCCTGCTATATTTATTGTTTTAGCGCAGCACTCGCTCAGTAACTTCAATATGATTAAAGATTTCAGTAGCCTGATTCAATACTTATTGCATCAATCCATGCCGGGTTGGTTGATGCTGGCACTCTTCATAATGCTGACATTGATTGCAATCAATATGAAATTGGTCATAACCCGCCAAAGCATATCCATACAAAGTTTTGGCATAAAGTTAAGCAATCTGGTACAGCGCAACAGGCTTTTAAAGACCCAGCTTTATTCCTCTCACAGCTCAAGGTATCGCACATATAAGCCCTTCGCAGCAAAAGCATTCAGCCAAGAACAACAGTGGAAAGTGAGTAGTCTCGGCTTTATTTTAAAACCTGAATTTCGCAAGCAATATAAAATGACACATATTGATCTTAATATGTTCGATAAAGACAACCGAAAAAAACTGATTCAGATTTTGGCGCAACACTATGATTTAGACCCTAAATTTTTTTTAGGTAGAGCACAACTTGCCAGACAGAAATTACAGCACAAGCTTCGATAAAAAAGCGCTCTCGGCGCTCTTTTATCAGGTTCTACTTAAGTCGGGATACGCAGTACCTGCCCGGGAAAAATATCATCAGCATCTTTTAACAAGGGACGGTTAGCCTCAAATATTTTGTTGTATTGATTGGCGTCACCATAATATTCTTTTGAAATCTTGGACAAGGTATCACCCGATTTAACTGTATAGAATTTACTTTCCGGAGCAGGTGTTACCACGGTCATTTGGTCATCTACTTTAGCCACATGATCGACATTCCCTACAGCCAGGACAATTTTTTCGCGGTCGGCCTGATTTTGTACCTGCCCTTTAATGGTCGCCAGATCGCTGCTGCTGTTATAACTCACCGATAAACCGGTCACTGGCAAGCCTAAAGCTTTAATATGCCCCAGAAGCTTGTTTGCGATTTCTTGTGCAGAAGGTTCTGCTGGAGGAGTTGAAGCGACCGGAGCTGGCTGAGGTTCTGCTGGTGCCGTATTTTTTTTACCAATACCTTTTACAAAATCAAAAAGACCCATTGTATTTCTCCATCATTATTATTTATGCAATTTGAAATAGCGTCTTTTTTTATACATAAAATTAATTCAAAGAAAGGTTGTCTTTGGTCCAGCAACAGTAAAGATATGTAATTATCATTTTGATGAGTAAATAAAAAAGCCACCTAAAGGTGGCTTTTTTATATTCAGCAGAGCTGAAACAACAATTAACCTAGTTTCTTAGAAACATAGTCAATAGCTGATTGAACAGTTGTGATTTCGTTAGAATCTTCATCAGGGATAGTGATGTCAAAATCATTTTCGAAAGACATAACAAGCTCAACTAAGTCCAAAGAGTCAGCACCTAAGTCATCCATAAAAGATGCTTCGTTTTTGATTTCTTCAGCTTTAAGACCAAGTTGTTCTGCAACCGCTTGTTTGATACGTAGTTCGATATCGCTCACAGGAATTCTCCTCATTGCTTGTGGCGTTTTTAATGCCGTTAGTTTAATTGAATATCTTATTTTTGCAAAGTTTATACTTGAGCTTAGCTCATGTATAAACCGCCATTTACATGTAAAACAGTACCAGTGATATAGCTTGCTTTATCGCTTGCTAAAAAACTCACGGCATTTGCGATATCTTGTGGATCACCTAAACGGTTTAATGCCACTTGATCACTCATTTTTTTACGAATGTCTTCGCTTAATTGATCCGTCATTTCTGTTGCAATAAAGCCAGGTGCCACAGCATTCACGGTAATTTGGCGGCTGCCCATTTCTTTTGCAAGACTTCGACCAAACGCTTCGATGCCTGCTTTGGCAGCAGAATAGTTGGCCTGCCCCGGGTTTGCAAAGTGTGCTACAACAGAACTGATATTAATAATGCGGCCAAAACGTGCTTTAGTCATGCCCTTTAAGACACGCTTAGACAGACGGTATACGGCCTTCAAATGAATATTGAGAATATCGTCCCAATCATCTTCAGACATACGCAGTAACAAATTATCTTTGGTAATGCCAGCATTATTCACTAATACAAGAACTGGACCATATTTTTGTTCAATATCTGTAACTAGTGCATCAATGGCTGCCGCATCACGTACATCCAGTACTGCACCCGCACCATTTTCAGCAAAACTTGCAGATAATTTTTCTGCGCCCGCTTCTGAAGTGGCGGTTCCCACTACAAAATAACCGTCTTGAATCAATTGCTGAGCGATGGCTGCACCAATCCCTCTGCTCGCGCCTGTCACTAATGCGACTTTGCGTTCCTGTGTCATGCAATTTTTCCTTCAGCCACTAAAATGGCGTTTAGCGCATCTTCCATACGACTGTTACTGTCGACTGGGAATGCTTTTTCGATATTTGGTAAACGCTTCGCAAGATTAGCCAATACATTACCTGGACCACATTCAACCACATACTGCACTCCTTGATCTTGAAGGAACTGCATGGTCTTGGTCCATTGCACAGATTGATACAATTGTGCAGTCAATGCCTGACGTAATCCTGCTACATCTGTCGCGATTTCCGCGTTGACATTTTGTATTACAGGAAGGCTAGGCAGCTCAATGGCAGTATGTTCCAAAGCTTGTGCAAATTTGTCAGCCGCCGGTTTCATCAGCGAACAGTGCGATGGAACAGAAACAGGTAAGGCAATGGCTTTACCGCCATTTTCTTTTGCTAGCTCCATGACCGCTTCGACCAGGGTCTTATCACCTGCAATCACCACTTGGCCCTGAGCATTATAGTTGGCAGCTTCTACTGAACCACGCCCCTGAATATTGACCTGTTCGCATAATTCAATCACTTTGGCATCATCCAGACCCAGAATAGCCGCCATTGCACCTTGACCCTGTGGTACTGCATCTTGCATTAATTTGCCGCGCAAATTCACAAGCTTAACCGCATCACCTAATGACATCGCTCCGGCAGCAACCAATGCGCTGTATTCACCCAGTGAGTGTCCTGCAAGATATTTTGGCGCCACTCCACCCAACTCTAGCCACACACGCCAAAGTGCAATACTTGCGGTGAGCAGTACAGGCTGGGTAAATTCAGTCTGATTTAAACCTTCGCCAGTTTGTGCAATGTGCCAGAGGTCAAAACCCACAGCTGCCGATGCTTCTGCAAAAGTTTCTGTCACGCTACTAAACTGTTCAGCCAATTCTGCGAGCATACCGACTTTTTGTGAGCCTTGACCCGGAAATACAAATGCTGTTTTCGTTGCTTGAGCAACTTGCTCGAGTTGTTTAGCAGACATAAAAAAATCCTGTAATGAAGTGATATTGTTATTCAACAATCGGTTAAATAACCAACATACACTTATGTAAGCTTATTTACGGAACGGAATTTAACACTTAATTTTTGTTTTGGTAATTGCCAAATACAACAAAAAGACGCCATAAAAAAAGGGAGCTTAACGCTCCCATTTTTTCTACTAAGCTTGACGCTTAATACATCATCAATTATTCAGCAGATGCTTTCGCGAATAATTGGCGACCACGGTAGATACCATCTTTAGATACATGGTGACGACGGTGAGTCTCGCCAGTAGCTTGGTCTACAGTTAATGCATTCTCGGTTAAAGCGTCATGTGAACGGCGCATGTCACGGCGAGAGCGACTTTTACGGTTTTGCTGAACGGCCATGATGGCTCCTTACAAAGATCGAAAAAATGGATCAGAACAAATTCAGTTGTCTTATACTTAACAGTATAACACAAAAATTAGTTAAGTTTACCCTTCAAACTTGCCAAAACACCAAACGGGTTATCCCGTTTTTCTTCGACAATGTCATCAATGGCAGGTTGATGCTTATGCTCACAAACGTCATGCTTAGGAGACAAAGGCAACAACAATAACAATTCATCTTCTATCAGAGAAAGTAAATCAGCCGTCGCAGGCGCATCATAGCTGCCTTTTGTCGTTGCTTCACTCTCACCTAAGACGATGAAATCAGCATCCTCATCCAAGCGCTCTATCAGTGATTCATCATCCACAAGCGCTAAATGAAAGTCTGAAACGAGAGAAATTTCAACGGGATTCAGACAACGCTGACATTCCATTGGTACTTTCGTTTCAACATGACCATCTAACCATACGATACGATGATACGCATCCATTGATAGCTTACAGTCTATGTTAATCAATTGATCATCAATTGATCCAACAGCTTCACGGGAAATACGAACAAAGCGAGACAATGGCAGTGTACCTGACCATGTAAAGCCCTGTTCAGCCCATTTAAACGGCTCAATCTGTGCCGGAAAGGTATTTGCTGACATAATTAAGGCGGCAATTCTACAAATTCATCGGTACTCTGTCAAAGATTAAGATACAATTTTGTACTTATTTAGACAGATCAATTGGGTAATACAAGTCATGCATCAGTTGCAGCCGCAACCTGAAGTCACCACTTCATTACAGTTAACCACTTATTCAACCTCAAGTTGTGCTGTTTCTATCGACCCTGTGCAACGCTCACCCTGGGCCAGTTTGCAAACTGAAGTTCAACAAGTTGATTGGCTTATACTACACTTTAATCACTGGTTTTCCCACTTAAATGTGTGTTTGGTCAAAGGCGATTTTGAACCTGAATATTTTCCGGCAACCGAAGATGCGCCTGCCCACATTCAATTTGCCCATGGTTTCTTTAATAGTGCCTTGCATGAAATCAGTCACTGGACTATTGCGGGTGAGCAAAGACGCTTGCTCCCCGACCTGGGTTACTGGTATGCCCCAGATGGTCGCACGGCAGAACAGCAGGCTTTATTTGAGCAGGTCGAAATCAAGCCCCAAGCGATTGAATGGATGTTTGCACAAGCTTTTGGTCGTAAATTCCGTGTATCGCTAGATAACCTGACCGGTGACGGCGGTGATGGCAGCACCTTTAAAGATAATGTCTTTGCTCAAGTTCAACGTTATTTTTCCGGTGAAGCCAAGTTGCCACGTGATGCTGCACATTTTATTGCCTGTATCTGTGCCTGCACCCGGGGTGGCAAAACATTACAAAGTAACGAGTTTCAACGTGACATGCTGGATTAATTTACACAAAATCATCAAAGCCTGATTGCAAGACTTTGTAAATTCAACAGATAATGACTAATAGCAAGTCAGGGGAGAATAAATATGCTGCATTTAAGAATACATCCTGATAATCCTCAACCACGTTTGATTAGCCAGGCGGTAGAACGTATTCGTGCCGGTGATGTGGTGGTTTACCCGACCGATGCTGCCTATGCCATTGGCTGCCAGATCGGAAATAAAAATGCCATGGAACGCATTGCCCAGATTCGTGGTCTCGGTCCAAAGCATCAATATGCCATTCTTTGTTGTGACCTGTCCGATATTGCGACCTATGCCAAGGTCGACAATGCCATGTATCGTCTGCTAAAAAACAATACACCGGCAATCACTACCTTTATTTTACCTGCGACCAGCGAAGTTCCTAAACGACTGATGCATCCAAAAAAGAAAACCATTGGTTTGCGCGTACCAAGCAACCGTGTGTGCCAAATGTTGCTTAAGGAATTGGGTGAGCCATTGTTAACCAGCACCCTGATTCTTCCCGGTCAGGATGAACCTTTAGATGACCCTTATGACATTGAGCAACAGCTGGAAAAGCGTATTGATGTATTTATTGATAGCGGATTCGGCACCTTAAGCACCACCAGTGTTGTAGATTTATCCGGTGACAATCCTGAAGTGATCCGTCGCGGTATGGGTGATGTCAGCGCGTTTGAATAAGCACGGTTAAGATTAAAGGGAATGTTCAGGATCAAGGAGTAGTGCGAGAATGGATCTGTTTTATGTGCTGCTCAACTATCATGATTTTGAGGTAAATAGCCGCATTTATGCGGAAATGCCCTGGACACTTGAGTCTAAAGTGAAAATTATGAAGGCAAATGTTGAGCAAACCCCTTCTGCGATGATCGACAACACCTATGCATTTTTCCTGGAAGTTGCCGTTATTCACAAATTATCCAGCCTCGATCAAACTCAAAATTTATGCATCCGAGACAGTGCGCAACGAATCATCGAATTAGCGCTCAAGTTATCGACATCCACCGCAACAGATCATTAAGCACAGTAAAGTTAAAGAACATCACGCAAGCGCATTTTTTGTTGCCCATTCTGATCAAAATTATCTGCTCTTAACCAGGCCCGATAGGCTTTTTCCAGTTCAGGCCACTCTTGATCCAAAATTGAAAACCAGGCGGTATTGCGGTTACGACCTTTGGCAATACGGTCTTGGCGAAAAGTGCCTTCATAATGAAAGCCAAAGCGCAAGGCTGCGCGTTTAGACGGCAGATTTAAGTCATCGCATTTCCATTCCACACGGCGAAAGCCCTGTTCAAAACACGCCTTTAATAATAAATAGATGACTTCTGTCGATGCTGTAGACTGTTTCAGTTGATGTGAAAAATAAACATTACCGATTTCAATAACATGATCGGCAGAACGCTGGTTCAGCAGGCCTACCCATCCTACAATTGCATGATTGGCTTCAACCAGATAATGGATTGAATTTTTGAACTTAAAGTTATTTTCAAGAGCAGTTTGCAATTCCGCTGCATTTTCAAAACCCGAATAAGGTAAATAAGTCCAGCAGCTGCGATCTATTTCACCATTTACACATTGCCAAACTTGCTTCAGCTGATCTTCACTCATGGCTGCTGAAGATAAGACATGCAGGGTGGCATATTTACCATAAAGGGTTTCAGCTAAAAAATGGGTCGGCAAAGGATGAGATACGGGAAGTCCAATAAACTGCCCATATTCATTTTCTTGTACTTTTTCATGATCTTTCATGACACAGGGAATCTCTTTTTTATTGGCATTCATATTGCCGAAAAATTTTGCTTTATTCTATATTCAGAATCTTCTTTTACTCTATTCACAATATGGGGCCTACTGCTATGCCCCATTTTTTTATACAAATCCAAAATCCAATCGGTTCGGTCAAAAAAATTAAAACCATACTCCCCTATGCATTTCACCTCATCAAGCCAGTTAAAAACCTTACTGAATTTCAGGTTTTTTTGTATTTGTTGACTTAACTAATTTATTTGAAGTCAAATTTCCATTACACTAGCGCTTACTAATTTACGTGCTTTTTCTTTCGATGCGAGATCGAGGCAAAAGCATCATCCTGCATGCCTTTGAAAATTCGCGTGGCCTAAAACTGCAATGAATCAACCTATCCATAATCCTATGGAGCCAAGCTCACATATCCGTGTTATGGATGAGTGGCAAGATACGATTCCAGAGGATTTATATATTCCTCCTGCTGCATTTGAAATTCTGCTAGAGCATTTCGAAGGTCCACTCGACTTCCTGATTTACCTGATTCAAAAAAACGGTTTCGACTTATTACAACTGGATATCGCTCCCATTGCCGCGCAGTATCTATCTTATATGGATGCCATGAAGTCGCTGAATATTGAGCTGACGGCAGATTATATGGTGATGGCTGCCTTATTGGCCGATCTTAAATCACGACTGCTACTGCCAAAGCCAAGCTCCAGCGTTATTATTGAAAAAGATCCCAAACAGCAACTGATCGACCGGCTGGAAACCTATTTACGGGTCAAACAGGCGGCAGAACGTTTAGGACACATGTCGGTACTGGAACGCGATACCTTCCCGGCCAATATTAGTCTGGGTCAGGCAGTGCAAATCAATCAAGGTTATGATGTCAGCCAGCTACGTGATGCGCTGTTTTGTGTGTTTAACCGTCCCGAACCGGTGATTCATCAAATTCAGCAAGAACCGGTGTTGCTTGAAGAACGCATCGCCTTTATTGAAAGCCGTTTACAGTCCGGTGAAGTGCTGCATTTTGAAGCCCTGCTTAAACCCAGCCAGGGGCGCATGGGCATGGTGGTTACATTTATGGCCATTTTAGAACTCACACGGCAACAAAAAGTAGCTATTATTGCCAGCGGTATTGAAGCACCACTTGCAATTCAAGGAGTAGCTGCATAATGGATCATCAGACGACAACATCTCTATCTGTTGCCGAGAATCAACATGAAGTGCTGATGCAACTGGAAGCCATTATTTTTGCCAGTGAAACAGCTGTTTCGCTTGCACGTTTGAAAGAAGCATTCCAAAATCAATATAATAAACAGGAATTGCGTCAGTTGTTACAACAGCTTGCCATGCTACAACATGGTAGATCGATTGAACTGGTAGAAACCGCACAAGGGTTCCGTTTCCAGGTTCGGGCTAAATATCGCAATATCATTACCCAGGTGTGGCCGGAACGACCAACTCGTTTATCACCCACCCTGCTCGAAACCCTTGCTGTGATTGCTTATCACCAACCAGTAACCCGGGCAGATATTGAACAGATTCGTGGAGTTTCAAACAATAGTCAGATCTTAAGATCATTGTTTGACTGGAACTGGATTAAAGAATCCGGCTTCAGAGAACTACCGGGAAGACCCGCGTTGTTAGTTACAACGCCACAATTTTTAAATGCTTTTGGTCTGACATCTTTAGGCCAATTGCCTCCCCTGCAGGATGCCAAGGAAGCTTTTATGGCGCTCGATGCTCACGCAGCGAAGTCGTAGATAGGTGAACTGTTGATGATAATTTCTAAGGTTATGCTGTCATGAGTGAAAAATTACAAAAGGTGCTTGCACGCGTAGGTTTGGGTTCTCGCCGTTATATGGAAGAAGTCATTGCCGCTGGTCGTGTCAGTATCAATGGACGTGTTGCCCAAGTGGGTGAACGCATTGAACCAGGTGATGAGCTTCGCATCGATGGTCGTAAAGTCCAATTCCAGATTGAAGACGAAATCCGTCGTCGCGTTCTGATTTATTACAAACCGGAAGGTGAAATTTGCTCACGCAATGATCCTGAACAACGTCCTACCGTTTTTGAACAACTGCCTGCAATTGCCAATGATCGCTGGGTGATGGTCGGCCGTCTGGATATTAACTCAACCGGTCTTTTACTGTTCACGAATGATGGTGAATTGGCTAACCGCCTCATGCATCCATCAAATGAAATTGAACGTGAATATGCAGTTCGTGTGATGGGTGAAGTGACACCACAAATCAAAAACAACATGCTTCAGGGCGTAGTTTTAGATGATGGTCCGGCGAAATTCGAATCCTTCTCTGAAATTGGTGGTGACGGCATCAACCGCTGGTATCAGGTGGTGGTTAAAGAAGGTCGTAACCGCGAAGTGCGCCGTATTTTTGAATCACAAGGTTTAAAAGTCAGCCGCCTGCTGCGTACCCGTTATGGTACCGTGATTTTACCGCGTGAACTTCGTACCGGCCGCTGGATGGAGCTGGATAAAGCTGATATCGACAACCTGACCAAATCTGTAGAGTTGAAGCCGCGTCAAGGTACAGGCCTGTTTGGTATGGCAAAACGCCGTACTGAACGTATGCAAGAAAAACCAATGGCAGCACGTCGTGGCGGTTATTTGCGTCAGCAACGCCGTGATAGCGAAGAAGGTGAAAACCAAAGCCCAATGGGCTATGCACAGCGTGATCGTCGTGAAAACCAGAATGGTCATGCACAACGTCGTGACAATACTGGCAATCTTTATGCACGTCGTGATGGCAATAATGGTAGCGGTTTTGCACAACGCGGTGAACGTCGTCAGGATGGCAACCCAAACACTTACGCTCAACGTGAACCACGTCAAGGCAACAGCTATGCACAGCGTGAAAACCGCCCTGAAAACTTTGGCAATCAAGCGACATATGGCCAGCGTGAACGTCGTGATGAAAATGCACCACGTAAACCATTTGGCAACAAAAGCTTTAAGAAGTTTTAATTTTTAAAACTTTCCTTTAAAAAGCCACTCAAATTTGAGTGGCTTTTTTATATCCTTCTCTTTTAAGCAGGATTTAGGATAAAACAGGAATATCAATCCACTGTGCATTCGGGAAATGTATCGCCAGATAGCGTTTCAGATAATCCGAAGTATCTCTGGAAATCAGCTGGTCCTGTGATTCGTCATTCAGGTTATAAGCCAAAGCATAAAGTTCCAGACCACGACTTTTCAAGGCTTCCAGACTGAGCAAAGTATGATTGATACTGCCCAAACGACCGGAACTGACCAGAATGACAGGGAATTTCTGTTCAGCAATATAATCAATCGTTAACAGTTCTGTAGTTAAGGGCACCATTAAACCGCCCGCACCTTCCAGCAACACTACTTCATATTTTTCAGTTAATTGCCGGGTCGCATCGGCAATTTTTTGGAAGTCGATTTCACGGCCATCAATTTTAGTCGCCAAATGCGGTGAAGCCGGATAAGTAAAAATTTCCGGCATGGTGAGTTTGCTTTCATCTTCCGGAAACCAGCCCATCTGCATCATTTTACGGTGCTGTTCAATATCTTCAGAAATATCGGTATTGCCGGTTTGCACCAGTTTTTGGGTGATGGTTTTCTTGCCCTGCTCATTCCATAACTTCGCCAGATAGCCTGTGGTATAGGTCTTGCCAATACCGGTATCGATGCCACTGATAAAATAAACGGGGGATGTCATGGCTTACTCCGTGCAATGCAATAAATAGGATGATAGCTCAGCTGATAATGATACTGGCCAGATTGATCCAGCTCCGAAAATTGCTGATAGTCCTGATAAAACTGCTGTAAAGACTGTTTGCTCCAACGATGCTGTGCGGCGGTTGCAGTGACCCCGGTGGCCTTTAAATGCTGCAGCACAGCTTTAGGATGGGAAAAATTCAGTATTTCCAGACTCTCGGAAAGATGTAGAATTTCAAAACCCTGTTTAAGCAGCTTGTGCTGAATCTCATCAAGAGTCAGATAATTCAGTCCTTGCCCAGTCAGAGCCTTAATTTCTTGCAAATTCTGCTGACCAAAAGTGGAAAAACACAAATAGCCTTGCGGTGTTAAAGCAGCTGCACTTTTTTTAAAGACCAAATCAATATCGCCCACCCATTGCAAAGCCGAACTCGAAGCGATCAGGTCAAGGGATTGCGGAAAATCCAGTTGTTCCACATCGCCAATCAGCCACTCCAAATTTTCCTTAGCTTGAAAATGCTGCTGAACTTCAGAATACAGATCATTTAAAAACACATGCTTTATTTCAAAATTTTGCATCAGCAAATGGCTTAAATTGCCTGAGCCACAACCGATTTCAAAAACACGGTTTAAGCTGGTACTTGGCAAATATTGCTGTATCAATTGCAGTAACTGTTGGCAAATCTGTTTTTGTACGATGGCATGTTCGGCATAGCTTTGTCCTGCCTTGGCAAAACGCTGTGCAACTTGAGACTTATTAATATTCACGGCTACAACTCATAGCAACGCCACCAGCTGCTCAAGGTCAGCCTGATTGACTTGAGAAGTCAGTGAAATACGTAATCTTGAACTGTGTTTCGGTACTGTAGGTGGACGCACCGGCATGATATAAAATCCGGCCTGCTGTAGCTGCCAGGCTTTTTCCACCGTCTTTTGTGACTCGCCAATAATCACCGGCACAATATGTGAAGTCGAAGGACAATCAAAACCTTTGGCCTGTACTGACTGTTGCAGATTTTGACTGATCTGTTGCAGATGCTGACGTTGCTGTTGTAAGCCTAAAACTTTCTGGAAAATAAAATCAGTCCACGCCATACACATGGGTGGCTGTGCGGTACTGAAAATCAGTGGACGCATGGAATTAATCAGATACTCCCGGATGATGGGATGGCAAATCAGATAACCACCGACCGATGCCAGTGCTTTCCCGAAAGTCCCAACCAGCAGGTCAATCTCATCAATCACCGCATATTGTTCTGCACAGCCCAAGCCTTGCTCGCCACGCACACCAATGGCATGTGCTTCATCAACATACAGCATCACTTTAGAAAATTGCTGTTTAATCCGAACCAGCTCAGCCAGATCGGTTTCATCGCCATCCATACTAAAAATGGATTCCGTGACCACAATAATGCGATCAAAAGCCTCATCTGTATGATATTGCTGTAAAAGTTGTTGCAGATGATTCAGGTCATTGTGCCGATAGCGTACATATTTTGCAGATGATAAACGGATACCGTCAATCATGCTGGCATGCACCAGTTTGTCGGCCAGAATCAGGGTCTTACTGTCGCTTAAAGCTGGCAGAATCCCGATATTCATGTGATAGCCACTGTTAAATAACAGCGCAGCTCGTCCATGAAAAGCCTGACTCAAACTGGCTTCTAGCTGTTCATATTCAGGAAAGTTTCCGGTTAACAGTCGTGAAGAAGATGAACTCATGACACGAAGTTCATTCGGTGTTTCATCAAAAAACTGTTCACGCAAAGTTAAGTCTGCTGCCAATCCCAAATAATCATTGGAAGACAGGTTAAGCATCGAATGCCCCTGGATTTCAATCATTCGGCCTTGCTGGACATTAGAGGTAAATTGCCGCAAATTGCCCTGCTGTTTGAGTTCATCCAGTTTGCTTGCATAATCATTTAACAAAGGGGCATTTAACAGCTGGTTATTTAACAATTTCATGCGTATACCTCTTGCATCTGCTCCACCACATTCACTAATTGTTCCAGCAAGGTATTCAGTTGTTGTTCAGTAATCACATACGGCGGCATCACATAGACCAGTTTACCAAATGGACGTATCCAGATGCCTCGCTTAACAAACTGTTGTTGCAGGCTTTTCATATCTACATTAAATGTCAGCTCCACCACACCAATCGCGCCCAGCACACGCACATCCTGCACATAATCCAGCTCTAATAGGGGTTGCAGATGGTGTTGCAACTGTTGCTCGATGCGCTGAATATTGGCTTGCCAGTCCTGAGCCAATAAAACCTCGGTACTTTTCACAGCCACCGCACAGGCCAGCGGATTGGCCATAAAGGTCGGGCCATGCATAAATACCCCCGCCTCGCCCCGACTGATAGTTTCAGCTACACGCTTGCTGGTTAAGGTAGCCGAAAGTGTCATATAACCACCAGTCAAGCCTTTGCCGATGCACATGATATCCGGCTCAACGCCGGCATGTTCCCAGGCAAACAATTTGCCAGTACGACCAAAACCAGTGGCAATTTCATCAAAAATCAGCAGCACTTTATATTGTTCACACAGCAATTTGGCTTGACGCAAATATTCAGGATGATAAAAACGCATCCCGCCCGCACCCTGCACAATCGGTTCCAGAATTAAAGCAGCAATGCTGGCATGGTGCTGTTTTAAGACCTGTTCCAATTCTGCAATATCATCCTGATTCCATTCATCATCAAAGCCGACCTGTGGGGCTGCAACAAAGAAACGATTCGGTAAACTGGAACCAAAAATCTGATGCATGCCTGTGACCGGATCACAAACTGACATGGCATTCCAGGTATCGCCATGATAGCCAGAACGCGGGGTGACAAAGTTGGTTTTCTGACTTTCACCTTGTGCAGTCCAAAACTGCACCGCCATTTTTAATGCCACTTCTACCGCAACAGATCCAGAGTCAGCATAGAAAATTTTATCCAGACTGGGCGGGGTAATTTTTAACAACAGTCTGCCAAGTTCAATCGCAGGATCATGAGTCAAACCACCAAACATGATATGCGACATCTTGTGTAATTGATCCGTCACGGCCTGATTCAGTTCAGGATGGTTATAGCCATGGATGGCACACCACCAGGAAGACATGCCATCAATCAGTTGCCGTCCATCTTCCAGCTCGATAATGGCACCATGCGCCTGTTTTACCTTAAAGGTCGGCAATGGATCGGTCATGGAGGTATAAGGATGCCAGATATGCGCAAGATCAAAGTCCTGGTCGTTTAATTCGGTCATCCCTTACTCCTGCAGACGCTTGAAAATCAATTTTTCATGATCTTAAACCTGCATGAACTAAAAATAAATTGCGAGATAAACCAGTTATCCGCTTGTTTGTTCTATTTTCTTTAAAAATTGGAAGATTTTGCCAGTTATTAGTTCAGCTTCAAATAAAGGAAAGCCATGTGACCCGCTAATCAGCTCTGTTTCCAAAAACTTTGCATTGAATTTCTGAAAATTTCTTTGAACTTTGTAACTAACTAAAAAATCCTGTTTTGCAAACACATGATATTGATGACCTGGGTAATTCATCAAGATATCGACATTATTTAAATACTCAAGGCATAATAGTCCTTGTCTTAAAGTTTCAATCGATTGTGCCTGAATCAAACTTTGTAAAGTGATGAAGTCAGCTTTGGTGGTTACTGTGCCTTGACACACCATATAGCCAAACTTTTTTAAAGTGGAAATTGCATCTTGCTCAAATGACTGTTTGAACTGCTGAAAGGTCGGCTGATCCATTGCCATTGGCCATGTATCGTTTGCTACGAAACAGGGGTTGGAACCCAAAGTAATCAATACTTTTTCCTGTCCATGCTGCTTTTGAACCTGATCGACCAACACTGTAGCCAACTGCCCCCCCAAAGACCAGCCGGCAATCACATCAAACTGATGCGCCAGTTCCACTTTCTGCTGTAGAACCTGTTCATCTAAAGCATTAAAAATGTTGCAAAGTTCAACCTCATATCCTTGCGCCGCCAAAGCCTGTTTTAATGGATCAAGCAGTTGGGTTCCACCGCCCCAGCCCGTGATGAGTAAAATACGTTGATTCAAGGTAAGCTCTAAAAAAACTAAATCATTTGAACAGTATAAAACCTCTGTCTCAATTCTCGCAGCAGCATTTCAAAATTCATTCATAATCCACTATCGTGAATGGCGACAAGGGAGTCGTTGTTGCTGAAGGATGATATGAATCTCCCCTTTGACCAACAGCGGGGTTTTGTTACTTTTGATCCATCAAAGGTAAATATGCAATCACAGGTAATTTTTAAAGAATTTCGTTCATAAGAAAATTTGAAATCATTGCAAACCTACACTGCAACGTCTCATCAGCAAATCTGCTAAGATTAATGCAGACATTAATTATAAAAGTATACGTCATGAAAACTTCAAAACTGCTGCAAATCAGCTTGATATCCATATCAGCATTCAACGCTTTCACGGTTCCTGCCTATGCCGAAAATTCGATCTTCGCTTCTCAGAAAAACACTGAAAAACAATGGCTCGGAAAAGCGGCACCTGCATTTAAATTGCAGGATCAAAATGGTCAATGGCATTCCTTGAGCCAGTACAAAGGCAAATGGGTGGTGTTATATTTCTATCCTAAAGACAACTCTCCCGGCTGTACCCAGGAAGCCAATCAATTTAAAGCGCTCTATCCACAATTTTTAAAAAACAATGCCGTGGTTTTGGGGGTGAGTCTGGATGATGTCAAATCCCATCAAAAATTTTCAGAAAAGTTAGGCTTAGCTTTTCCTCTTTTAGCAGATCACAAACACCAATTATCGAATCAATTGGGTATTGTGCGTAATCTGGGCATTATCCAAATTGCCAAACGGGAAAGCTTTCTGATTGATCCTCAAGGCACCATTGTTTACCACTATAGCAGTGTGAATACACAAACTCATGCGGCTCAGGTCCTGGCGGATATCCGGAAATTTTCTCAATAGCACGTCATTGCCCATCTCCATCATAAATTTAAACAAATAAAAAAGCCCGACTCAGGTCAGGCTTTATATTTCAACATTTAAACTTACATTTGCGATTGAATATAGTTTTGCAAACCAATCAATTCAATCAGACGAATCTGTTTTTCCAGCCAGTATGTATGATCTTCTTCCGTATCCGACATTTGCTGACGAAGCATATCACGGCTCACATAATCACCTTTCTCCTCACACAATTTCACGCCTTGTGCCAATTTTTCGCGTACATCATATTCGAGTTTTAAATCTGCTTTTAAACAGCTCACCACATCTTCACCAGTTTCGATGTCATCGCGGTTCATATTCGGTGTACCCTCTAAAAACAGTACACGGCGAATAAGCGCATCGGCATGAGCAGCTTCTTCCTGCATTTCATGATCGATCCGTTCAAAAATCTTGCTTAAACCCCAATCTTCATACATACGAGAATGAATCAGGTATTGATCACGAGCTGCCAGTTCGCCACCAATCAGCATATTTAGATAGTCTACGACTTCTGGATTGCCACGCATTTTCAATACTCCATACCCTTTTTGCGTATTATGGACAAAACTAAACATCAATGCAAAATAAAAATTGTGTAAGTTTATGATTTTTATAAAATTAAAATGAGAAACACTTACATTTACAGTTTTAGTTGAATAAATTCCCATTTATAAAACAATGTCTTGCACTCAGTACTCAGCTTAGATGAACAAGATCAAAGTACTTTTATAATGTATTGGTTTTTTGTAACTAGATTCAAAATCATTGTGGCATATATTCATTGAACTATATGCGTATCAAATCAGAAACGCTGAGTGCATCGGCATCAGGTTATTATATATAAGCAAAATTGAGCTTGTTCATTGGTATAAGCAGGCCAAATCTTAGTCATGCACCGACAAGCTCACTCATCCTCAGCGAAAATAGGCTTAAGCTGAAGTCCAACGTGCATTTCTCCATGCTTGTTGTTGCTTTAAATCTAAAAAAGTCCAAGCGACAAAACGACTTTCTTTTTGCCCCTGCGTCATTTTAATGGTTTTCACATCCACTGCTCCGCTCTTACGCAACGCATTTAAAAGCACAGGCAATGTTGTTTTCTTGGAAACCAGTGTGCTAAACCAAAGACATTGCTCAGCAAACTGTATGCTCTCTTGTACCATTTGGCAGACAAAGCGTTCTTCACCACCGTCACACCAGAGTTCATTTTTTTGACCACCAAAGTTTAACACCACCTTCGTCCGATCAACCGGCTTGCCAAGTTTTCTTAATTTTTGAGTTGCTGTGGCATTTGCTTCATCTTGCGAGGCATGAAATGGCGGGTTACACATCGTCAAATCAAAATGATCTGTGGGTTTAATCACACCTTTGAAAATATTGCTTGAGTTCTTCTGCAATCGAATCTGAATCCCTTTACGCAAATTTGGATTCGCCTCCACAATGAATTGAGCACTTTTAAAGGATGTAGAATGAATGTCTGAGCCGACAAATTTCCAACCATAGCTACGATGACCAATGATCGGATAAATACAGTTTGCTCCCACCCCAATATCCAACACTTGAACGGCATGCCCTGTTGGAATCTGACCTTTATTATTGGCACTCAACAAGTCAGCCAAATAGTGGATATAGTCAGCTCTACCCGGAATAGGCGGACAAAGAAAATCTTGAGGAATATCCCAATATTGAATGCCATAAAAATGTTTCAGCAATGCTTTATTGAGCATTTTCACAGCCTGTGGATCAGAAAAATCGACTGAAAGATCGTTATATTTATTTGGGCTAACAAAAGGTGCAAGTTCCGGACAAGTCTGCATTAACTGAGGAAAATCGTAACGACTGCGATGCAGATTTCGTGCATGTAATTGCGATTTTTGTTGCGGAAAAGTTTTCTTTGCTTGCGCCATGTGTATGCCAATAATCAACGGGAGAACAGAATCATCTGATAAGACAGGCTCAATACCTGTCAATAGATCGATATTGTACGTGAATTCAGCTCATCATGACGATCCCAACCCAATCAAGCCATAAAAAAGACATCCGAGGATGTCTTTTTTAATTCATGCTTAAGATCGATTAAGCAGGAAGTTGACCATGCTCTTTCATCAAAGCAATAAACTGTTCTTCGTTGATCACAGCGACACCGAGTTTTTCTGCCTTATCCAGTTTGGAACCGGCTTTTTCACCAGCAACCACACATTTGGTTTTACTTGAAACGCTACCGCTGACCCGTGCACCTAAGGCCTGGAGTAATTGTGTCGCTTCATCACGTCCCATAGAACTTAAAGTCCCCGTCACCACCCAGCTTTCACCATTCAGTGGCTGACGTATCGGTGCAACTGGAGCATCCCAGTGAATTCCTGCTTCGAGCAAACGCTTGACCACTTCCAGATTATGCGGCGCCTGAAAGAAATCGATAATCCATTCAGCGGTAATCTCCCCGACATCCGGGGTTTTCTTCAAGGCTTCAATATCGGCATTTTGCAGTGCTTCAAAAGTCTGGAAAGTATTGGCCAGCATACGTGCAGTGGTTTCTCCCACGCCACGAATCCCCAAAGCATAAATGAAGGAAGCCAGTGTGGTTTTCTTGCTGTTTTCAATTGCATCAAACAGGTTTTGTACCGATTTTTCACCCATTTTTTCAATGTTTAAAAGCTGTTCACGATGTTCGTGCAAGCAGTAAATATCCGCCACATTTTTGAGCAGGTCGAGATGGAGTAAACATTCCACCCAGCGATCGCCCAGACCTTCAATATCCATGGCCTTACGCGAAACAAAGTGGCGAATGGCTTCAATCCGCTGCGCTGCACAGTACAAACCGCCAGAGCAGCGTGCCAATGCCTCGCCTTCAGGCATCACCACCGGCGAATCACAAACAGGACAATTTTCCGGTAAATGAACCTCTAGTGCCTCATCCGGGCGGAATTCCGGCCAGACTTTTTCCACTTTCGGAATCACGTCCCCGCTACGGTATACGCTGACGGTATCGCCAATTCGGACATCCAAACGGTGGATTTCGCCAATATTATGCAGGGTAACATTGGACACCGTGACCCCACCGACAGCGACAGGGTTTAAACGTGCAACCGGGGTTAAAGTTCCAGTACGCCCCACTTGCCAGTCAATATTTTCTACCGTGGTTAAAGCCGCTACCGCCGGGAATTTATAGGCGGTTGCCCAACGGGGTTCACGGCTCAAAAACCCGAGCTGTCTTTGCTGTTTTAAGTCATCGACCTTGATCACCAGACCATCAATTTCAACACTTAAATCGGCACGTTCTGCATTGATTTTTTCATAGGCTTTTTGTACATCCTGAATCGTGTCACAAATAAAATGACTTTCCCCGATGGTAAAACCAAACTGGGTTAACCATTCCAGACTGGCATACATGGTGGTCTGGCCATGATGAGGTTCGCACTGTGCTATACCATAAGCATAAAAGGCCAGTGGACGTGAGGCTGCAACATTTGGATCGAGCTGGCGCAGACTGCCTGCCGCTGCATTACGCGGGTTGGCAAAGGTCTTTTCACCTTTGGCTTCATTTTCGGCATTCAGCTTTTCAAAACCTGCTTTAGGAATCAGCACTTCACCACGCACTTCAAGCAGTGTCGGTACCTGAGCCTGTGCAGAGCTTAGCACTTTCGGCAGGTTACGGATGGTTTTGACATTATGGGTAATATCTTCACCGGTTTCACCATCACCACGGGTCACCCCCCGAACCAGCACGCCATTTTCATACCACAGGGAAATGGCCAGACCATCGAATTTCAGTTCGACATCGTATTGAATCTTCTGGTTTGGTAAACGCTCTTCGATACGGCGGGCAAAAGCGAACAATTCTTCCTGGTTAAAGACATTACCCAATGACAGCATCGGTACGACATGGGTCACGCTGGCAAATTTAGTAAGCGCTTTGCCACCCACTTTATTGGTCGGAGTATCCGCCTGTATATATTCGGGATATTTTTCTTCTAAAGCCTTGAGCTGATGAAAGAGCTGATCATATTCACTATCTTCAATGCTGGGTTGATCCATTACATAATAGGCATGGTTATGCTTGGCTAAAATTTGAATCAATTGACGCATTTGCGCTTTGATAGTTGAATCTTCGGTCATATCTACACCATAAAAAAGGGCGGTCTATTTCCGCCCTTTATAACTATTTGATCTACTCGCTATTATAGAAATCGAGTCCGTCAGTTTCAAACTAAACTTCTGTGCTTTGACCTGCACGGTAATCAATCGCGAAATGACGCCATTGTTCACGTAATTGTGGGGTAAATTCCTGATTGTTCTGGTCATACACGGTGCCGTCAATTTCACGGGCAATCAGACGCGAAATGCTGTCCATGGTATCGAAAGCATTTTGCACATCGCTGTGTGGCAATGCCAGGAAGAAAGCCAAGCCTTTCACCTGTTCAGTCGACAAAGTTTCCAGATCAAAACCGGCTGCACCTTCGTCAGTAATCTGCAAAACAGAAAACAGTAACTTGCTGCCGTCTTCAGTATAACGATGGAAACAGGCCATTTCACCAAAACGCAGGCCATATTTCAGCAAGACTTTTAAGGTTTTTTCCCCGGAAAGCACCCGACGTTCCGGATAAATATTTAAGGCAATAAATTCAGCTGCAGTCGATAAGGCACTGGCTTCATCCACGCGTTGCTGTTCATGCAAATGCTCATCCAGAATGCTGCTTTCATCTTCAAAGTCTGAAATTTCGGCTTTTTCAATGCTGCTGTTCAGGTTAAATTCATCTGCTTTTTTATCGTCACCCTGTTGAGCCTGCTCTGAGCTGGCTTCAGATTTTACTTCTTCTACAGCGGTAGCATCTGCTTTCAACTCCGCCTGAGCGAGTGCTGCTGCCTGTTCAACCTGAGCGGTTTCAACCTTTTCTGCTTGCGCTTCTGCCTGCTGAGCTGCCGGAAGCTGTTCAGCCGCCGTTTCAGTTAAAGTGGGTTCAACACGTTCGGCTTCTTTTGCACTTTGTAGTTGATCACGCACATGACGAGGAATGACCGGTTGCTGGCTGTCAGAATTGACATGAAGTTCCGAATCTAGTGACGGTGCTGCATCCCCAGGTTTTTTAAACAATAATCTTAAACCGAATAGCATAATGATGATGGCGATAACTATGCCAACAATCGTAGTGACTTCCATACTATGACTCCGCAACTAAACCGTATTCTTTTGCCTGTTCCAAATCGACAGTGACTAATTTTGAGGTGCCCGGTTCTGGCATGGTAACACCTAACAAATCGGTTGCCATCGTCATTGCAACTTTATTATGGGTAATGTAAATGAATTGCACCTGTTCAGAAAGTTCTTTTACCAGATTACAAAACCGTCCCACATTGGCATCGTCCAAAGGTGCATCGACCTCATCCAGTACACAGAACGGTGCCGGATTTAAACGGAAGATGGCAAATACCAATGCCAATGCTGTTAATGCTTTTTCACCACCAGAGAGTAAGGCCAGAGAACTGTTCCGTTTACCCGGTGGACGCGCCATTAGTTTTACACCCGATTGCCAGTCATCTTCAAGGCTTAAACTGGCTTCCCCGCCATTAAATACTTTCGGGAACAGGTCTTGCAGTTCATGATTCACCTGATCAAAGGTGGTCATAAACAATTTGCGGGTTTCCTGATCAATACTTTTCATGGCGCCCTGTAACTGATCGACTGTTTTTTTCAGGTCTTCAATCTGATGACTCAGTTCTTCAAAGCGACTGGAGACTTCCTCATATTCCTCAGAAGCCGCCAGATTGACCGCACCCAGTTTTTCAAACTGCTGCTGCGCTTTTTCCAGGGTTTGTTGATGGCTGGCAATATCAATACTCAGCCCCGTGAGCATTTCACTATTCATCTCTTTTAACTGTTCAGAATAATGCTGCCAGTCAGACTTGGCTGCTTGCCAGGCCAGTCGCTTTTCTTCCAGTTGAGTACGCAGCTTTTCATCTTGCTGCTGATACTGATGACGCTGTTCGGTCAGGTGCTGCTGTTTTTCTTGAACACTGTTCAGTTCAGCCTGCCATTCATTCCAGGTCTTTTGCAACTTCTCGGTAATGTGTGCCTGCTCACTGAATTGAGATTCCAGTGCTGGTAATTCCAGCTGCACCGGATCAACAAACTTTTTCGCCTGCTCCATTTGCGCAATAATCTGTTGATATTGTGCTTTTGAGAATGAAGCATCTTTTTCCAGCAATTCAATTTGCTGCCGGCTTTGCGTGGCCTGACGACGCAGCAATTCCAGCTCCTGTTGTGCTTGCTGCCAGGTATGCTGGGTATTTTCCAGCTGCTCGGTCAGTTCCTCAACCTGGAATTGTAGGGTTTTATAATTCGGTAAAGCCTGTTCCAGTTTCAGGTTTAAAGCATGCAGATCAATTTCCAGATCATCTTTCTGCATGGCATCCTCTTCCAGCTGCTCATCCAGCTGTTGCAGCTGACTGGCCAATTGCTGTTTCTGAAGCGAAAAAGCCTGAGCCGTACTTTGTACTTTGGCAATGTTGACATCCAGCTGCTGCAATGCTTTTTGCTGTAGCTTTAACTGGTCTTGCTGATCTTGAATGTTTTTTTGCAGCGTTTGAATCTGTTTTACCAGTTCCGGCAACAGCTGTTCCGCCGTTTCAAGCTGTGGCAACTGCTGTGCCAATGCTGTTTCAATTTCTTCCAAACGGATACGGTGACTCAGTGCCCCTTGTCCTGCCTGACTGGCTTCATCGTAAAACAGACCGATCACCCAATCTTGAGCCACCTGATAACCATCTAGTGTCAAGATAGACTGACCAATACCCAATTGAGACTGTAAAGCCAAAGCCTGATGAAGATTGTCTGCAACGGCCACCTGTTGCCAGATGGAATGCTGCGGTGATTCAATCCATTCGGCCAGACATAGCAAACCGGCAAGCTGAATCTGCCCTTTTGCCACCTGAACTTTCAGCTGACGGGCAATACTTTCCGTGAAATCAGCATTCGCATCTAATACTTGTGCAGAGAGCCATTTTGCCAAAAACTTTTCAATCAGATGGGCATGGTCTTTGGCCTGATCTTTGAGCTTCAACACCTGCATCAACTGCACGGCATCATTCTGGACTTTCGTACTGTTCTTGATCAGCAACTGATAGAGATTTTTCTGTTCCGATTGCAACACCTGAATCGCAGACTTTAAGGTCGCAACATCATTTTTCTGCTGCGTATATTGTGCTTGCACTGACTCTAATGTTTGTTTCTGCGTTTGAATGGCTTGTTCTAACTGTTCAATCTGCTGGCTGAGTTGAACTTTGTCATGCTCAAGCTGCGTAATATCATCTAGCTGATCTTGATGCTGAATTTGTGCAGCTTGTTGTTGCAAGGTCTGTTTTTGCTGTTCAATCCGGGCAATATTTTTGGCCAACTGCTCACTTTGCGCCAGCATCTGCAGTTTTTGCTGCTGCTGTTTTTCAACCTGAGCTTTGACCAGTTCAAATTGCTGTTGTACCTGTTGCTGTTGTGCTTTCAAATCGCCCAGACTTTGACTCTGGTCCTGTCCCTGACTTTCGTGCTGCTGTAATTGTTCAGTCTGCTGTTCATGCTGGGCTTGCAAAGTTTCAATTTGCAATTCAATCATTTGCAGCCGTTCTTTGGTCTGTAGTTTTTGCTGTTCCAGCTGACTCAAAGTGGTCGTATTCTGCTGGAACAAGGACTGCTTCTGTTCCAGCGTCATTTTCAGTTCAGCTAGTTTTTTCTCGGCCTGTTGCCATTCATTTTGCAGTGGCGTGGACTGCTGAATCAGACGCTGAAATAATTCACTGGTTGCAGTCAGGTCATGTTCTAGGGTAGTGAGTTCGGAACGCACCAGCTTGAAGGTTTCGCCCAGCTCATTCATCTGCACAGTATATTCTTGCTGTAAGCGGCTGCTTTGTTCACATTGAAATGACAGCACTTCCACTTTTATGGTGCGAATCCGGGTTTCCAGTTCTTTATATTGAATGGCGGTTTCGGATTGACGTTTCAGGGTTTTCAGCTGGGATTTCAGTTCCGCGGCAATATCTTCAAGGCGGGATAAATTTTGCGTGGTGTGATCCAGATGCAATAGGGTTTCACGGCGACGTGCCTGATAACGGGAAACACCGGCAGCTTCCTCAATAAACACCCGCATTTCTTCAGGTTTGGCATCGACCAGACGGTTAATCATGCCCTGTTCAATGATCGCGTAAGAGCGCGGACCCAAACCGGTTCCCAAGAAAATGTCGGTGATGTCACGACGACGGCATTTGGTGCCATTTAAAAAATATTCGGACTTGCCATCACGGTTGACCTGACGACGTACAGCCAATTCGTTATAGGCATTATAAGCGCCACCGAGCTTGCCATAGGTATTGTCAAAACGCAGTTCGACACTAGCGACCCCGACCGGTTTACGTTTCGCAGTTCCGGTAAAAATCACATCCTGCATGCTGCCGCCACGCAGCTGGCGCGCACTGGACTCTCCCATTACCCAGCGGATGGCATCAATCACATTGGATTTACCACACCCGTTGGGTCCCACCACAGCGGTACGATTCGCCTTGAAATGTAAAGTTGTACTATCGGCAAAAGATTTAAAGCCGGAAAGTTTTAAGCTGCTTAAACGCATAATGTCCTGATCAACGTCGTGAACGTCTTGCCCATGCAAGTTCGATTTGTTTCATCCGTGTCAGAGATTCCAACACAAGGTTGCGCAAGTGTCGACAAAAATCATCCATAAATAAAGTAGCTTGTTGTGATTTTCGGATCAAAACTGCATCAGTCACCAGCTTAAACAATTCAAATGATTCCTGCAGTTCGCGATGCGATATATTTAAGGTTAAAAAATAGCTACGGCGCAGTGACGGTAACAGTTCCTGGTAGACTTTCATTAAATAAGGATTGCCGACCATTTCATGCTGGCGAGACAAGCCCTGAAAGATTAGATCATAAAATTTTTCAGTATGACCGTGACGGGTTTCTTCCTGCAATTGTTGCAATAATGCCTGAATGTTTTCAGCTTCATGCGGACGCCAGGTTTCGGCCATGCGTTGCACGATTTGCCCACACAGCAATGCACACATTTCAAACAGGGCACGTACCTGCTGGGCAGACATTTCCGAGACAATCGCCCCACGACGAGGATAAATTTCGATTAATTGGGTACGCTCCAGCAGCAGTAAGGCTTCACGCACCGAACCACGACTGACATCCAGTTCAGAGGAAATGCGCAATTCTTGAATGCGTTCCCCTTCTACCAGTTCACCGCGAATGATTTGCTCACTAATATGCCTGGCAATCTGCTCGGACAAACTGTCCTTTTCTTGTTCTTGCATACTGTTCCTATCTTGTTTTTATAAGATGCAATCAAAAAAATTGGATAAACCCTGTGGATAAATCCTGATTGTTACGTGCTTTTTTACTTGATTTTAATTGCAAAAAATATGACATTGTCAGACAATTTTCAAGTCGATAAAGCCAATATCAGTTTGTGATCAGTAGATCGGATAAAACTGTCTATTTCCGTCAAATATCCTGCTCTAGACTCACTTCAACCTAAGTGATTCATTTAAATTATAAAATAAAACTTATTCTTAGTTCAGCACATCCTTAGAAAAACAGCAGGATAAGTGATCTCAAGGTGCGTATGCAAAAACCATAGCACACCTTTTCATCTCTTTTATATGGTTTTTAAATTAAAAAAAGGCTGAAAAACCTTGATAAATAAAATACGAACCGACAGTTGCCAACAGGCAGGCAAAACATCTTTTCAGCATAGCTGGCGATAGTTTATGCGCCACTTTTGCACCTAATTTAGCCGTCATAAAACTCATGACACTAATACCAATGAAGGCATAGATATGCACATAGCCAATGCTATGCGGTATTTCAGTTTCGGTATTGGAACCAAACCACATAAAGCCTAACGCACCAGCAATGGCAATCGGTAAGCCACCCGCAGCCGAGGTGGCTACCGCTTTCTGGATCACTACGCCATGACGGCTTAAATACGGTACGGTCAAACTACCACCACCAATACCGAATATGGCAGAGGCGATTCCGATTCCGCCGCCAGCCAGAATCTGCATGGCTCTGGAAGGTAAATGATGATTCGGGTCCACCGCTTTGCTTGCACCATTAAACATGGAGTAAGCTACCCAAAGAGCAAAAAAGCCGATCAATAATTGCAAGCCCTGACCCGACATATAGTCCGCAATACCAGCTCCTAAAAACGCCCCTAAAGCCAGTCCCGGGGCTAAATTACGAAATACATCCCACATCACCGCGCCTCTTTTATGGTGCGCTGTGACCGAGCTGATGGAAGTGACAATAATGGTCGCTAAAGATGTACCCACCGCCAGATGCATAATCACCGATGGATCATAATGTAACTGGGTAAATACAATATAAAGAATGGGAACAATAATCAGGCCGCCACCAACACCAAACAGCCCGGCAGCAAAGCCCGCCATTGCACCAATCAATAAATATATGATTAACTCCATTATTCACATTCCACGGTTACTTAGATTTAAATGGATTTAGAGACCCGACAGCTGCAAAAAATCCTCGATGATGCCCATCAGCTTCCTGAAGTTTTGTTACTCAAACCCGTCACCACGTCGACCAATGACGATGTACGTGAAATTGCACTGAAAGGCGTGCACAGTGTTCTGGTTTGCAGTTCCAAACAGACTCAAGGTCGTGGACAGCGTCAACGACAGTGGGTATCGCCTGAAGGCAACATCTATTTAAGCACATTGCTGAATACGCGAACAGCCATTGATGGCCGGCTTGCGCTTGAAATCGCTTTGAATATTTTACAAATGCCGAGTTTGCAAAATTTAGATTTGCAAGTGAAATGGCCGAATGACCTATATAGTCGACAAGGTAAATGGGGTGGCATTCTGGTTGAACCGATTTCCCCTCATCAGGTCATTGTCGGTGTCGGGATTAATCTTGAACCTGTTCTCAAAGCACAGATTGACCAGCATGCCACCTCACTGCGTGAATTGGGATTACAGGATATTTCCCGTATTCAGCTGATTGCTGAACTGTATATGGCAATTCAGCAAGCCAGTGCATGGTTTGATCATGACTGCTATAACCTAGCGGCACGCTTTAATCATTATGCGGCTTTTATAAACCAGGCTGTTGAATTTGAAGACCATTCGGGAGTATGTTCAGGTATTTTCCAAGGCATTCAGGATGATGGTTCGGTCAACATTGACACCCCTGACGGTTTAAAACAGTTTTATCAAGGGCGTTTACGCCGCCTGAGTACCTCTCTTTAGAGAAATGCAATGAAGAATTTATGGCTGGATATCGGCAATACCCGACTCAAATACTGGATTACTGAAAATCATCAGGTAATTGAACATGGTGCAGAACTGCATCTGCAATCCCCTGCCGAACTGCTCCTCGGTTTAATCCAGCATTTTAAAAGTCTGGATCTGCAACAAGTCGGGGTATCTTCGGTTCAGGACAAAAAGAACAATGAACGCATCCAGAAAATTCTCAAGTTTTTAAATATTCCGGTAACTTTTGCCAAAGTACATGCCGAATATGCCGGCTTACGCTGTGCCTATGAAGATACCAGCAAGTTCGGGATTGACCGCTGGCTGCAAATGCTGGCTGTCGTGAACAATCCGGAGCAAAAATATTGTGTGATCAGTTGTGGAACTGCACTGACCATTGACCTCACCGATGGCTTGCAACACTTGGGCGGTTATATCCTGCCGAACCTGTACCTACAGCGTGATTCCCTGATTCAAAATACCAAAGGCATCAAGATTCCCGATGCCATATTTGATGAGCTTAGCCCAGGTCGCAATACCATTGATGCCGTTCATCATGGCATTCTGCTCAGTCTGGTCAGCACCATTGAAAAGGTCCTGGAAAAGTATCCAAGCCAACTGATTTTAACTGGTGGTGATGCACCGCTATTTGCTAAATATTTGACAGCTTATCAGCCTGTTATTGAGCCGGATCTATTGCTGAAAGGGCTGCAAAATTATATTTATTCCTTGGCTGAAGCCTGATTTTGTCGAATCAAATAAGGCTGAATAAGCTGTCAGACTTCAGGCAGCTCGGTACAGCCTTTTATAAAAATGAATGGCTGAATGTGTGCATCCGGCAATTTACCTCATTACTTGCATAAAGATTGCAATAGATTCCCACCAGATTAATGCAGCAGCAAAGGTTTTAAAACATCCCAGACCTGGTTATGCGCAACAATAATACTTTCCGGATCTAAACGAGGTATTTGCAGGTGTATTGCTGTTTGCCAGTTCTGAAAATTCGGTACATTCGGATCGGGCAAGATCAGCAGTCTTGCCTGATGTCCTGCGTGCTGGATTTTTTTTTAAAGTATTTTAGGAAAGAAAAAAAGGCAATAAAAAAGGCGCATTACGCGCCTTCTTGGGATTGATCGTCAAAGCTTAAGCTTATTTCTGATCTTTATTACCAAATAGTGGGCCCATACCGCCGCCACCGAATTGTTTTTGCATATTGCCCAATGAACGCATCATTTTTGCCATACCTGACGGATTGGCAAATTTCTTCATCATTTTCGCCATTTGCGCGTGTTGCTTGATGAGTTTATTCACTTCAGCAACATCCATACCGCAACCTGCTGCAATACGTTTTTTACGGCTTGGGTTCATCAGGTCCGGGTTACGACGCTCTTTAATGGTCATCGACTGGATAATCGCTTCCATTTTTTTCACTTGCTTTTCAGGGTTCGCCTGTGCAATCGCATCCTGAATACCCGAGTTGCTCATGCCTGGAAGTTTATCCAGGAAGCCCATCATACCGCCCATTTTGTTCATTTGCTCAAATTGCATCAGCATATCTTCAAAGTTGAAGCTGCCGCCTTTTTGCAATTTTTTCGCCATTTTTTCGGCTTTTTCTTTGTCGATCTTGCGTTCAACTTCTTCGACCAAAGAAAGTACGTCACCCATACCCAAAATACGTTGTGCGATACGCTCAGGATGGAATGGCTCTAGAGCATCGAGTTTTTCACCCATACCCAGGAATTTAATTGGCTTGCCGGTAATTGCACGAACTGAAAGCGCCGCACCACCGCGTGCATCACCATCAGTTTTGGTCAGGATCACACCTGTTAACGGTAAGGCATCATTAAAGGCTTTGGCTGTATTCGCAGCATCCTGACCAGTCATGGCATCGACCACAAACAGGGTTTCAGTCGGCTTGATGGCAGCATGAAGCTCTTTAATTTCGTCCATCATTTCGTCATCGACGTGTAGACGACCTGCGGTATCGACAATCAGCACATCAGCAAACTGGATTTTTGCCTGTTCAATCGCACGATTAGCAATATCAATTGGTTTTTCATTGGCATTCGATTCAAAAAAGATCGCGCCAACTTCACCTGCAACAGTCTGAAGCTGTTTAATCGCTGCTGGACGATAAACGTCGGCAGAAACCATCGCCACTTTTTTCTTTTGGCGTTCTTGCAAGAAGCGTGCAAGTTTTGCCGCAGTCGTGGTTTTACCCGCACCTTGCAAACCTGCAAGAAGTACAACCACAGGGGGTTTGGCTGCGAGGTCAAGGCTTTCATTGGCCTCACCCATCATTTTGGTCAGTTCGTCATGTACAATTTTGACGAACGCCTGGCCAGGTGATAACTGAGTCATCACTTCTTGGCCCAATGCCTCTTCCTTAACTTTCGCGATGAACTCACGAGTTACAGGTAACGCCACATCGGCTTCAAGAAGTGCCATACGCACTTCACGTAACGTATCTTTAATATTGTCTTCGGTTAGCTGCCCTGAGCCAGTAACATTTCTTAAACTCTGCGTGAGTCGTTCTGTTAAGGTATCAAACATTGCAAATTCCGCTTAAAATAGCCGTGAGCAAAAAATTGTTTCTTAAAATAGAAAATTTATGCATAGAATGCTATAGGATACTGTAGTTCGCATCGAATTTATATAAATGAATATTCATCATCCTGAAAAAGGTTTGACATGATTAGCCTGCCCTTGGTTTACACGATCTTAGCATTAATCGCTTATACCTCATCTTTCTGGTATCTGTTTATCCACTTAATGTCAAAACGTGATCCAAACCATTGGCTTATTGGGCTGGTACTGGGTTTAGGGGTAATGTTGCACGGGGCTGTGCTGTATAGCGATATGCTCACCCCTTTAGGCATCAATTATGATGTTTTTGTGCTGATGTCATTTACCTCCGGTCTGATGCTGCTGCTCAGCCTGCTGTTCAGTACCTTTCGCCCCATTTTGGCACTGAATTTACTGGGTATTCCTGTTGCTGCAATCGGTCTCATTTTAGGTTTTACCTTAAGCAAGACCAATCAGGTGATTGAACAACATTCTCTGGGCCTAGACATTCATATTATTTTGTCTTTATCCGCCTATGCTGTTCTGTTGATGGCCACCATTCAAGCTGTAATTTTGTGGTTTCAGAACCGTGAATTAAAAAATAAAACCAAAAGACTATGGGTCAATTTATTACCTTCATTCCAGGCCATGGAATCCTTGCTGTTTGATTTAATCATTACCGGTTTTATCTTGCTGACTTTAGCGCTTGGTTTTGGTTTCTTTACCATTGAAAATTTCTTTGCCCAGCATTTGGCGCATAAAACGGCGTTTAGTATTATTTCCTGGTTTGTTTATGGCTTCCTGTTGATTGGCCATTATAAATTTGGCTGGCGCGGTCAAAAAGCCATTCGCTTTACTTTGATTGGTTTTATGCTACTGGCGATTGGTTTTATTGGTTCCAAGTTTGTACTGGAAATGATTTTGGGTAAGTAAGACCCTTTTGTTCAGTGTGTCTAATTAAAAATGTGGAACATGATAAATCATTAAAAAGGCCCAACCCTTATGGTTTGGACCTTTTTTTCATACGATATATCATTGATTAAAAATAATAAATTGATATTTTCATATAACTTGTATATGTTAATTTTAGAAAATCTTAATCATCGCTCAAATAAATTATTAATATTTTTCTTCAGAGTACTAGCAATATTAGAATCAAATCCATCTACTAAAAATCTACTCATTAACCCTTCTATTAAAGTATAAATTAGCTCGGATAAATCTTGATGATCCGCTAATAAGCAATTTTTCGATACTAAATCTTTTATCCACTGCTTATGCTTTTTAGAAACGGAAATTATATCTTTTTCATTTTGACCAGACTCAGCTACAGCTCTCACGAATAAGCACCCTTTGAAAGATTCTTGTTGAAACCATTCCATATGCCAATCAAAAATTTTATTAATTGCACAAATACCTTCTGCTGTTCCAATATATTTGAATAAGCTCTCTTTAAATTTTTCATCACGAGCTCTAAGAACCGACTGAACCAACTGATTTTTATTTTTGTAGTAAGTGTACATAGTGGTTTTAGAACAACCAGATTCATCTCGAATTAGATCTACCCCGACGCCAACAAAGCTATTTTGATTAAATAGCCTTTCTGCTGTATCTAAAATTTTTAATGCTGATTTTGACATTTGTCGCACCCCAAAAAATAGTACAGATCTGTACTATTTTTTATTTTATCTATATTATGGTTTGAAAACAATATTTTGAAAGAGGGATATAGACATGTTTTCGATTTTTGAAGGAAAGGAAAAATTAGCTGCATTTCCCAAAAGGCATGAAGTTCTTAGAAGTTTATTTGGAGGAACGATCAGCATCTTTCTTCTACTTTTACTTACTAAATTAACAGGTAATCTCTACATCATGGCTCCTTTTGGTGCTACTTGTGTAATTCTATATGCTGTTTCACAGTCACCATTAGCACAACCTAGAAATGTTATATTTGGTCATTTCATTTCAGCCTTTATCGGCCTATTTTTCCTTAAATTTTTCCCTGATTCTATTTTGACTATAGCTTTATCTGTAGGCTGTGCAATTGCCTTAATGCAAGTTTTTAAATGTGTACATCCCCCAGCTGGAGCTAATCCATTAGTGATACTTTTAACAGCAAATTCTATCCACTATGAATGGAGTTTCTTGGTTTTTCCTGTGTTATTAGGATCTATAGCTTTAGTTTTGGTTGCTACTGTTATAAATAATATACTAATAATAAGTGGCCTCTATATGGCTTAGGTTTAATCAGAACCAAGTAATAAATTGACTGAAGGTTAAATCTATTTAACAGAGTGGCACTTATACGAAATGCAAATGTAAGAAACCATTTAAAGTATGTGTATTCTTACTAATTAAAATGTCTAGTCTATGATATACATCAACATCATGGATTGAATATGCATTTGAGATGCTGATCACTATGTCTAACAAAGAGATTTAAATCCTGTTTTTGACTCTTGCAGTTTAAAACAGGACATTTCTACTTAGGAATAACAATACGAAATATAAGAGTTAAGACCTATCTCACACTACAATATTTCAAAGCCTTTTACCTAGACAACCTAGATAAAAAAACGTATAACACCGTTTTTCAAATTTAACGGGCAAACCTCACTGTGAAACTCATCCTTGCACCCATGGAAGGCTTAACAGACCCCATTATGCGTGATGTACTCACGTCTGTGGGCAGCTTTGACTGGTGTGTAACCGAGTTCATTCGTGTCACCGATTCAGTGCTTCCCGATCATGTCTATCATAATTACTGCCCGGAACTCCTCAATGAAGGTAAAACCGCTGCGGGTACACCTGTGCATGTACAATTTTTGGGAAATAATCCTGAAATGCTGGCAGCCAATGCCTTTCGTGCCGTGGAACTCGGGGCTCCTGCGATTGATATGAATTTCGGTTGCCCTGCAAAAACGGTTAATCGTCACCGTGGCGGTTCAGTGCTGCTGGATGAACCCGAAGTGGTACATCTGCTTGTAAAGGCTGTACGTGATGCCGTACCTAAACATATTCCGGTTTCTGCCAAAATGCGCTTAGGATATATGGACAGAAAATTTACCCTGGAAAATGCTCATGCCATTGAGGATGCTGGTGCTGCCTGGGTCACAGTGCATGCACGTACCAAGGCGGAAGGCTATACCCCTCCTGCATTTTGGGATCAGTTGCAACCGATTCGTGAAGCCTTAAACATCAATGTCATTGCCAATGGTGAAATTTGGACCAATGCAGATGCCAAACAATGCCAACTTGAATCTGGCTGTGAAGATTTGATGATTGGCCGAGCTGCTGTAACCACACCGGATATCACCCAATGTATCCGTCAGAATACTGACGAAGCATTGATCACCTGGAATGAATTATTGGCTTTGCAAATTCGTTTCCTGAATGGTCCCTATAAAAAAGAAGTGAATATGGTGGGACGCTATAAACAGTGGCTCGGCATGATGTCCAAACATTATCCAGAAGCCAAAATGCTGTGGGATGAAGTAAAACGCATCAAGCAACTGAATGAAATTATTGAAAAGTTGAATCTGCTACAGCATTAAAAATAAAAGCCTTTGCATATGCAAAGGCTTTTTAATTTAGCTGCTTTCTTTCCGCTGTTTTAAATTTTCCACATGTAGGCGATTGGTTTTCCAGGACTTCTCTAAAACTTCTTTTTCAATCCGCAATTGAATCCGTTTTAGTTTCATGGCGGGTATCACTTCCTCCTGAAAACCTTTGACATAATCCACCCATGCAGCACCACGAAATACATTACTTGGCATGGCTGTTTTAAATTCACTTTCCGGCATAAACACAATCACTGAATGCAGGTACTCTGGCTCAACAATATCAGACAATACATTTTGCAGTACTTTCATGTGCTTATAATTCTGATGCAATGGATTTTGAAATTTATAGCTTTTCTTATAAATCTTCTGTGTCCACATTTTTTGACGTTCACCACCAAAAATCCAGCCTTTATAATTTTTGGTTTCAATCACGAAAATCCCAAAGGGACTTAACAAAATATGGTCAATTTGCGTCGTTCCTGCCTGTTCATCTGGCAAAGTACAATCATTTAATAAAATATATTGTGGATCTTTCAAATAAAGTTTGACGTGTACAGCTACCGCTAATTCCCCAACTTTTCCTTTCAAAAAAGGTTTAAATATCTTAAAAAGAACAGCGGCAGCAAATAATAAAATGATCCACCACAGCTGTGAAAAAAGTGGTATAAAAATTTGAGAAATGTTCATTCAATGAAGTTCATATTATATTTTTAATAACAATAACATAAACTTATTAAATTAGTGAAGATTCAAGTTTCAATAAAATTTCTTTGTTGTCCAGTCCACCAGCAAAACCGACCAGTTTACCATTGGCCCCCACCACACGATGGCACGGCGCAATAATGGAAATGGGGTTTTTACCATTGGCTGCACCCACGGCACGAACTGCTTTGACATTACCGACTTGCTCGGCAATGTCACGATAACTACGGGTTTCGCCAAACGGAATAGTCAGCAAGGCTTGCCAGACTTTCTTCTGAAATTCAGTGCCTTCAAAATCTAAAGGCAAATCAAACTGCTGTCTTGTTCCTGCGAAATATTCAGTTAACTGTTTTTGAGTTGCCAATAAAATAGGATGATTAACCTGTTCAATCAGTTCGGCTAAACATAACCGTTTAGGATTTTCATTTTCCCAAAGTACTGCCACCAAAGCCGTGTCATTGGCGACCAGTTTTAAAGTACCGACAGGAGCAGCCATTTGCATAAATGAAAGTTTCATTGTCTTCTCCTGTAGTGCAATAAATAAGTGATATAGTGAGGAAGAGTCATTATGATGATGACAGTTTCATCAATACTAATCCAGAAATAATCAGTACCGCAGCGAGCATCCGCATCGCCGATGCAGGCTCACCCAAAATAAACACCCCGACCAGAAAAGAACCCACTGCTCCAATCCCGGTCCAGATGGTATAGGCTGTACCCAGTGGCAAAGTGCGCATGGCATAGGCCAGTAAAGCAAAACTTAATACCATAAAAACCAGGGTAATAATACTCGGTGTGAGACGGGTGAAACCTTCTGAAAGTTTCATGGCATAGGCCCAGACAATTTCAAAAAGACCGGCTAAAACCAGAATTACCCAAGCCATGACGACGATGCTCCATTTGATCAGAGTCAGGTCGTCCTGACGAATTTTCTCAGTGCAACAATCAATCTGATTGCACCAAGGGAGGTCGTTCCTCCTATAACTTATTAGATAATTATATAAATAATTGAGCTAAACAGGTGCTTGTTTTACATTTTTTGACCAATTACTCACCTTAAAAGTGCGAATAAAATACGACTGGCCTAAACCAGTCGGATTTTCTGAATCATCACATCGAACTAAAATTTAAAACGTATCCCGGCACCATATAACCATTCCTGATCAGATGCTGATTCCGCTTGCCAATCCGTCTGTTCATGCCCCTGTTTGTATCCATAGGCCACATCAATAAAAGGCATGACCTTTTTATTGATTTCATAACGGGTTTCCAGTCCTAATTGTGCGCTGCTTAAACCGGTTTTTTGCGCATAACTGGAGTCATCACTCAATACCACATTCAAGTCCAGATAAGGCTTAACAATCAGTTTTTGCGTCAGTAGTACATCGCGTTCGGTTTCCAGACTCAAAGACGTTTGATTATCCTGACCCACATATAAATAAGCATTGGTTTCAAAGAAATACGGTGCCAACCCATGCACACCAATCACGGCATCGACCTGATCCTGATCGACTTTTCGATTCTGGTCATTGCGATAACGTAGACCGGCCTGCACATCCCAAAAATCGGCAACATTGCGACTGTATAACACTTTGGCATCATATTCAGCTTGCTGTGATTCAGCATTATCGGCATGGACTTTGATAAAAATCTTGTTTTCATCTGTGCCGATACGGGTTTCCAGTTCCGACTTTAAAACTCCTTCTCCATCGTTATTGCGTAACCAGCGGCTTTCAAGCGTGGTTTGCTGATACATCTGCCCACCATGTTCTTTTATATGCTCGGCAGATGCAGCATCGTTTGCGTTCGTATTTTCATCCTGTACAGAGGGTGTCTGTTTTGCTTCAACAGGTGTTTGGGCTGTAGTTGACACGACGTGATGCTGTGAATGATCGACCGGTATTTCATTTTGTGGTGACGTCTGCACTTCCGCCATCGACATGGTTTGATGACCTGGTTGTGCAAAACTTGGTCCAGAGAGCAACAGTATCGAGACACTCAATGTGCTCATTGCAAAGAAATTAATGATGCGCATGTGAGTCTCCTTGCTGAACTTGAGCTGGCGTAGCAGGTGAAGCAAGCATTTTATTTCTATCGACATTGGCCACCACCAGTTTACTCATCATCCCGGATGACATGTGATAGATCAGATGGCAATGAATCGCCCATTCTCCCAATTCATCCGCGGTCAGTAATGCCGTTACCGTTTTACCCGGTGGTACAATCAGGGTGTGTTTATTCGGCATATTGGCGCTACTTTGCCCATTTTCCAGCTGCATAAACATGCCATGCAGATGCATCGGATGCGCCATCATGCTGTCATTAATAAATTTCAGCCGGATACGTTCGCCATATTTCACCTGTAACGGTTCAACTTCTGTAAATTTCTTGCCATTGATGGTCCAGATATAGCGCTCCATGTTGCCACCCAAATGTACTTCCAGCTCTCTCTCTGCAGGACGGGTATCAGGCTGTGGAGTGAGTGATTTCAAATCGCTATATTGCAGTGCCTTATGCCCTGTGGGTGTAGATGCATTGGCCCAGCCATAAACCACTTGGGTATTTTCATTTAAGGCTGGTTTCACAGAGGTATGGGCAGAATGATTCATTCCTTGTTGTGGTTCTGAATCAGACTTTGCTTGATATTGTGAATGGTGATTCATATTCATCTTAGTCAAGTTCATATGCGAATGATCCATCGTCGTTGAATCATGTTTCATCGATGAATGATCAATCATTTGATGCTGCATTGAGCTTGCACCACTTGGATCTGCACTGCCTTGATTTTTAATACTTTGATGATCATCCATCTGGGCATGATTCATGTTCGCATGATCACCCGATGCCGAACCATGCCCGATATCGTCCATCGTAAGTAATGCACGTGGACGTGGTTTCGGCACAGTAATGCCCTGCTTTATTGCTGCCTGCTCATTGTGCAATGAACCAATCGCAAACCCGCTGCGGTCAATCGATTCGGCTTCAATCTGATAATGATTGGCCTTGGGTTCAACCATAACATCATAAGTCTCAGCGGTTCCGATGCGAAATTCATCGACAGGTACCGGTTGCACAGGCTGGCCATCGGCACTAACCACCGTCATCTTCAAGTCAGGAATACGCACATCATAAAAAGACATGGCTGAAGCATTGATAAAACGTAAACGGACTTTTTCATTTGGCTTGAACATGCCCGTCCAGTTCTGTTGCGGCGTTTTGCCATTGATCAGGAAGGTATAACCGGTGACATCGGACAAATCGGTTTTCAGCATGCGCATCTGATTCCACATGGAACGGTCTTGCCAGGTACTTTTGAGTCCATCACGCTTAACTTGCTGCAACACGTCGGCCACAGTTTCACGCCGATTTTGATAGTATTCAGCCGACTTTTTCAGGTTCTTCTGAATCTGGTTACTGCTGGACTGATGAAAATCGGACAGCATCACCACATAATCACGATCAGCCTGTTCATGCGCTGCTAGGGGCTTTTTCCCTTTCGGATAAATCACCAGAGCGCCATATAAACCGTCCTGTTCCTGTCCTTTGGAATGCGCGTGATACCAGTAGGTGCCGTTTTGCCGCACCTTGAAACGATAGACAAAATCAGCTTGTGGTTTAATCCCTTGAAACTGGTTAAAACCCGGCACCCCATCCATCAGTCCCGGCAGCAATAAACCATGCCAGTGAATGGAGCTATCCTTGTTTTTCAGATTGTTATGCACATGAATAACGGCATCATCGCCTTCTTCAAATTCCAGAAGGGGTGCTGGAAATTGACCATTTACGGTAATCCGTTTTAAGGACTTTCCGGTGATATTCACACTCTGTTCATCAATATTCAGGTGATATTCTTTGACCGCAGCAAACGTCCACGATGATGACACTAAACACACCCCGATCACGAGGCTTTGACTTAATTGTATAGACATGACTAAACCTATAATTTAAAAATAAAAAGTTTTTTAAATCACGGTAAAGCTTTGGGGGGACGTAAAATCTGCTGCCAGAAACCGCTTAAATGCTGGGCAAAATAAGCAAAATTCAGCTGTGGATGTTCTTGAATGGCTTGCACATGTACCAGAGGGTGTGCTTGAGAATCCAGCCAGAGACTGAGACTCTGACAATGCAACTGTAGGCAATCATTACAACTGAAATGTTGCTGTTGATCGCTCATGCCCTGATGACAATCCTGATCATGTTGCACTTTTAGCTGTTCGACAGGATGCTGCTGTATGTGCGGTTGAGTATTGGCTGAATCATGACAACCTGACATGGCCGCCATAGGCATTTTATCTTCATGCTGAATCGCCAATTCACTCATCATTTGCTGATGCATCGGCTGTTCAAATGCCAAGACAGCATTGCTCCACCCGATGGCAAAAACCATCAGGAACACAAACCAAGCCTGTTTGCGTAATGAAGTGGGCACAGTATTGTCCTTAGCCGATGCACAATAAAAGATAAATCATGTTCTTTTGATTTCAGTCTACCAGCATAACCAAGATATAAGTTATACACAATTTTTAAATTTATGCTAAACAGTGTCAAGTCCGGTTGAATAATGCCAACTTAAACAATAAAGTTATTTTTTAAACAGTATTATTTTTAAGCATAGATGAATAAAGCATCATATTTTTTAATGCCTTAACAAGCTAAAAAAGGACTCATTTGAGTCCTTTTTATACATTTAATGTCTAATTATTAAACTATTGATCTACAATTGTTTATAAACTAATCAAGTTATCCATACAGTTATCTACACAGATATCCATATGGTTATCCATAAAGTTATCCACAACTTAGCGATCATTAATTGTAGATTATTAGAGATTAACTGAGCCTACTTTTGCCAGTTCTGAACGCATTTCATCAATGACAGCTTGATAATCTGGCTTGCCAAAAATAGCCGAACCGGCAACAAACATATCTGCGCCTGCTTCTGCAATTTCGCGAATATTGGCTGGAGTCACCCCACCATCAACTTCTAAACGGATGTCACGGCCAGAGGCATCAATGATCTTGCGTGCCTGACGAAGTTTATCCAAAGTCATGGGAATAAATTTCTGACCGCCAAAGCCCGGGTTAACACTCATCAACAAAATTTGATCAACTTTGTCCAGCACATAGTCCAGGTAATGCAATGGTGTGGCCGGATTAAACACCAGACCAGCTTTGGCACCACCCGATTTAATTAACTGTAAAGAACGGTCAATATGATCCGTCGCTTCCGGGTGAAAAGTAATAATGTCAGCACCCGCTTCCAGGAAATCGCCAATCATACGGTCTACCGGTGACACCATCAGATGTACATCAATCGGTGCCTGAATCCCGTATTTTTTTAATGCCTTACACACACCTGCACCAAAAGTCAGGTTTGGTACGTAATGGTTATCCATGACATCAAAGTGTACGACATCGGCACCTGCTGCAAGCACATTTTCAACTTCTTCACCTAAACGGGCAAAGTCGGCAGATAGAATGGAAGGTGCAATTAAATATGGCTTGGACATGGAGAGAACCTGGCTATGCATTTGAATTGATTTTTCACATTATAACAAATTGCATCTTAGTGCTGTGATTCAATCCTGTTTATTCAGGCATTGATGACAGCAAAAAAAATAAGGAGCTGTTGTGCTCCTTATGTTCTGAGTAAATCTGATGTTCAATCAAATGTTATACATCAAGTTGTACCGCATGAAATTGCAGATGGTCATCCATAAAGGTCTGAATAAAGTAATAACCATGATCATAACCGGCATGTTCACGCAAGGTCAGGGACTGACCTGCTTCGGCACAGGCCTGTTTAAATAATGCTGGATTCAGTTGGCTATAGAACTGGTCCTTAGCCCCCTGATCAATCAGAATCTCCTGAAACAAGGCACCTTTGGACTGAACCAGAGCCGTTGCATCATGCTTTTTCCATTCGGCCTGATCTGCACCTAAATAATTTGAAAATGCCTTTTCACCCCAAGGACATTGGCTCGGCGCGCAAATCGGAGCAAAAGCAGATACCGATTTAAATTTTTCCGGATATTTAAAGGCCAGTGTCAGTGCACCATGTCCTCCCATGGAATGCCCGAAGATGCCTATCGCATCTGCTTGGACTGGAAAGTTTTGCGTCACCACAGCATAAAGTTCATCGGCAATAAAGCTTTCCATTTGATAATGCTCAGCCCACGGTGCCTGATTAGCATTGATATAAAATCCGGCACCCTGACCGATGTCCCAGGAATCCCCTGCTGCAACTTGCTCGCCTCGCGGTGAGGTATCCGGACTGATCAGGATAAATCCCAGCTGTGCTGCTAAACGTTGCGCATGGGCTTTTATTGCAAAAGTTTCTTCAGTACAGGTCAGACCCGCCAGGTAAAATAGGGCGGGACAAGGCTGACCCGTTAAGGCCTGATGGGGCAAGAAAACTCCAAATTTCGCCTGCCCTTTTAAGCTCTTGGAATTAAAGGCATAAATTCGCTGTTCCCCATCAAAGCATCGATTAACTTGCGTTAATTCCATCGTTATTTTCCTTATTGTGCTGCCACACTTAATTGTGGGCTTTCTATTTTCATATCTGTCTGAGTTGTAGCTGGAAATAAGCGTTGCTCGAGTTGCGGCAACATAAATTCCATATTCTTGCCAATCGACCATTGCGGTTCAGAGGCTTCAAATCCTTGTGCTGTTTCCCATTGTGCCACTGTTTTTTTGGTCTGCTCAAAAGCACTTTCTATAGACATCTGCTCGCGCATGGCCTGATCAAAGAAAGCCCGTCCAAAATAAGTATAATCCGCTTCACTCGAACAGCCAAACGATGCCCGATCAGCCGCAGATGCGGTAATAATCAAGGTATTATCATCCTGCAAAGCGGGAACAAAACTCCCCGAATAACAGGCTGAAATTACGATTACCCGCCAACGGATGCCGGATTTATCCAAAGTATCTTTAAGCCATTTAGGATCGACATCATTTAAATCAATCGGGTCATTTTCCATTTCAAACTGATTCGGCAAACCATGTGAAGTCATGTATAAAAATAACACATCACTTTCTTTATTCATTTGCTGCCCGATACGGCGTAAAGCCATTTCCATACTGGTGCGTGAAGCAATCGGCATTTGAGTGCGGGTTTCAGGATTATTAATCAGGGCCATGGAACGGCCAAAAGTCCCAAAACGGGTATCAAACTGTTCTTTAATCCGTTCAACTTCCGACTTAAACACATCCTGATAACCTGCCCCAGCAACGCCTAAAAAGTACCAGTGCGACTGGGCAAACTCCCCATACTGGATCGATTCCAGCGACTTGTTCAAGATCCTGTTTTGCGCATAAAAAGCATCTTCGGCAAATGTCGGCGGGCTTTCTTCAACTTTCCAGATCGGCTGGCTTTTCACCGACATTTGCCACACCACAAGGGTGAACAGTGTCGCAGCGACAATCAGTGCCCGCTCCCACCATGGCCATTTCAGTTCACGGGAAAAGACCCATACCACCGCCAAGCTCTGCCAGACGAACAGCACCATAAAGATAGTCGGCAAATAGTCATACAATATATAAGGCAATACATCAATAAGGCCCAGATACTGGATCAGACTTTGCAATAAGGCGATATGGGTATCCAGTACCAGCCACAACAAGGCAGGTACCAGCATCAACCGTGGATTATTGATCCGCTGGGAAAGAAAAATACCGACGATGAGTGCAATAAAAGGCCATAAAGCATAACTGATCAGGCCTTGCGGGTTAAACTCCCCCATCTCCTCCGCACTGAGCCAACTGAATAAGCTGTTGGCACTGCCGCCTAAAATTCCCCAAAAAATCAGTTGCAGAATCGAGGGACGTACAATTTGCAAAGATCGGCGTGAACCCAGAAAAAGCCACATCCCGGCAGTTTGGTTGCTCTTAAAATCATGCCAAAAATTGATGGAGGGTTTAAAGTCGATCATAAGATTTTCGGGGGGCTTTAGCTCGCGAGTTTACACTCTAAGTTTATGCTTGATGGAATTTTTATCAATGCTGCTTTGGGACTATATAACAAATTAATGCACATTATTGAAACAATTACCAAACTACTCGGGAAAATGATGCTGAAAGTAGGCATCAAAACGACAGGCATCTCCCTGCCATTGATGATCCGGTTCCAGGTTAGCCAAATAGACAGCCAGACGCGGCCGCTTCACCACCACACGTTTTGCCACTTTTTTTGCCAAAGTTAACAGATTATCACCCAGATCCATTTCCCCATGTTCAGGCAATAACAGATGTAATAATTGCATCTGTTTTTTCACTTGTGCCTGTTTTTTAATGGCTTGTTGATTCTGGTCACGCTGCGGAAACATCGGATCAAGGTAAACCACATCTACCACTCGCTTCTGTTCAGCCTGCTGCACTAAATAGTCGGCAGAATCAGAGAAAACCAGATGAATTCGTGACACTACTGAACTGAGAAAAGCATCATTTTGCGCATGGTTTTTGCTGTCTTCCAGTAAGGTAAACAAGACCGGATGCCGTTCAACCAGGGTGACTTCAGCACCCAAATGGGCCATTAACAAACTGTCATGACCTAAACCGGCAGTCGCATCAATTAATGTAGGCTTTTCACCCAGATTACAGGCACGTGCAATCATTTCAGATTTTAACGATGAACGTTTTAAACGCGGCACTTCAGCTTGCCAGTCGGGCTGCATCTTCATGCCATTGGCACACAACCACAGTCCCGATTCATCTACACATAAAGCCAGTTCCGGATTTAAACGTAAAAATCGGGCATTCAGCTTTTCAATGATCTCAACATTTACACTGACACCACGTGAAGAAAGCACAGCAGAATACTGCTGTGCTTGTGCTTGAAACTGAGCTTCTGTAAACAAATGCATTACCAAGAAACCCAGCCTGTCCACCAAGTTGCCAAAATAAACAGACCGAAACCTATGCGGTAGTATGCAAATGCAGTGAAATCATGTTTCGATACATAGCGAATTAATGCACGAATCACGATAAGTGCAGAAATAAATGCCACAATAATACCCACTGCTAGAACAGCCATATCATTGCTATGCAAATCAGCCCTCATTTTATACATATCGAGTAAACCAGCACCCATTAATACAGGAATACCCAGAAAGAAGGAAAATTCTGCTGCTGCTTTACGTGATACACCTAAAAATAAAGACCCGATAATGGTTGAACCTGAACGTGAAGTCCCTGGAAATAAGGCTAAACATTGAATCAGACCAATTAAAGTTGCTTGTTTATAGGTCAAATCATCCACTTCTTGAGTTTCAATGCTATGCGGACGGCGTTCAGCCCATAAAATAATAAAACCACCCACAATTAAGGCAATCGCGACAGTAATTGCATTAAACAGGTACGCCTTGATGATATCACCAAACGTTAAGCCAATAATGATGATTGGAATTGAAGCAATAATTAAGTTAATACTTAAACGGCGGCCCTGTTCTTGACCTTTTAAGCCACCGATTAAAGCGCCCCAAAGTTTGCCCCAGTACTCGTAAATCACAGCTGCAATTGCACCAATCTGCACTGCAACCGCAAACATATCTCTTTTTTCAATGGTCCAGAAATCTAAAAGCTGACCTGCTAAGATTAAATGCCCGGTACTTGAAATCGGTAGAAATTCAGTAATCCCCTCTACCAAGCCCATGATGGCCGCTTTAAATAATAATAAAAGATCCATATCTAACCTTAAGTTGCTTTAATTTGTTCTGGAATTTTTTTCCACGCATTATCACGTAAATACACTGGTAGTGCTTCTTCAGCCGCAACCCAATGCTGCTGTAATGCAGCAATACGTGCAATTTGTGCAATATCTTGTGCTGTGGCAACAATCTCTTTAAATTCTATAGCTTCAGGCTGAATTAAAGCTGAACCTGAACCAACAAGTTCAAATCTGACGGCCTGACTGGCAGCACTATAATTCAACAGTTGCTCTGTATCCACAGCCTGCATAATACCCTGCTGATCCAGCTGAAAACTGGCAATATAGACTTCATTCATACGCGCATCTAGTACTGCAGTCACTGCGGTTAAACCTGCCACACGGTATGCTGCCTGTGCCAAAGCTTGCAAGGTTGAAACAGGAATAACAGGTAGATCATTGGCCCATGCCAAGGCCTGAGTCACGGCAGCATTAATACGTACCCCACTAAAAGAACCGGGACCACGGCTAAATGCAATTGCAGTTAAGTCAGCAGCAGACAATCCAAGCTGGGTAAAAGCCTGTTCAATCATTGGGAGAATCGTTTGCGTTTGTGCTTTTGCTCGCGCATCTAATTGAAAAAATAATTCTTGAGTGTCATCTACAATAGAAACGGAACACTGCTCATTGGCAGTTTCCAATGCCAGCAACTTCATGCACAACCTTAATTTATTTAAATATAAAAAACGTCGGATATCATACTCCACTCATGCGTGCGAGGCGAGATTTTCCATCTGCAGGATACAAAAAAGCCAAGCTCTCGCTTGGCTGAATATCGCGTTTCAAATTACAGTTCAACCGACTCTAAATGCTGAAAATTTTTGAAATGCTCGGCATAGTGCATGGCACTCATTTTGAGTTTGGCTTCAGCCGCCTCATCCAGAGTTTTGACGATTTTGCCTGGTGAACCCATGACCACAGAATTGTCCGGAATCACCTTACCTTCTGGAATTAAGGCATTAGCACCAATAATACAATTTCTACCAATCACGGCATGATTTAAAATCACGCTATTAATGCCGATCAGCGTGTTATCTCCTACGGTACAGCCGTGCAACATAGCCTGATGGCCAATCGTGACATAGCTGCCGATCTGCATTTCAATGCCGGCATCGGTATGTAAAACAGCATTTTCCTGCACATTGGTAAAATCCCCTAACGTGATTTTACTGTTATCGCCCCGAATCACGGCGCTAAACCAGACACTGACCTGCTTGCCCATTTCTACCTGGCCGATAACGGTCGCATTATCTGCCACCCAGCCATCCCAAGGTTGATGCGTTGCTTGAGGTATATATCCTTTAAATTTATAAATCATGAGGTGAAATTCCTTATTTACCGTATTTAATCTTATTGCTATGAAAAGTGGGCGAATTTAATAAAAATGGCCATTCCTTTTGATAATCCAAACCATACTGAAACAGTGAAACCAACATTCGTGCCGTCAATCCCCAAACCACCTCATTTTCCACGCGCATGCTGGGAAAATACAAAGACTGATGAGCATAACGCACTTCATAGGGAATGGGCGGTGCATTCATTAAGCTATTCAGTGATGCAAAAAAGATTCGATCAATTTCAGCTGGTTGAGGAATAAGTTCCACTTCAGGCGGAATCAGCCCGACCACGGGTTTGACCAGCATCCCATTGCGGGCTTTTTGCATGGGCAAATCGCCAATCAGTTGCACATCAAATGGATTCAGTGCGGTCTCTTCATAAGCTTCGCGCAAAGCCACCACAATATTACTGGTATCTTGCGGATCTCTTTTCCCCCCCGGAAAAGAAACTTCCCCGGCATGATTGGATAAATATAAAGAACGGCGCGTGAGCAAAACTTTGGGATCAGACTCATCAGTAATGGCAATTAATACAGCAGCATGAGCAGGCTTAACACGTGTAGAAAAGCGTAATCTATGCTGTAATAATTGTATTAATGAGTAGTCATCCATGTGCTACTGCTCCTGCCTCATGCTTTATTTCATCATAGCTGAATTTTTATTCCAAAGGATAGAAATGATGCCAAAGTTGCATTTTTCAGTTATGCTGATCAACACCTTTATCATTGACGATGAATATGAATTTCTGTGTAATTTGCGGACATAAAACAACGGAAAAAATTCCACTCGGCGACCATCAATTACGCCGCGTTTGTACAGATTGCGGCAATATTCATTACGTCAATCCCAAAGTCATTTGCGGGGCACTGGTGCTGTGGGAAAATAAGGTTTTGCTGTGCCGCCGTGCCATTGAACCGCGTTATGGGCTATGGACCCTGCCCGCAGGTTATATGGAACTGTTTGAAACCATGGAACAGGGCGCTGCCAGAGAAACCCGCGAAGAGGCTGAAGCTGAAGTCGAAATCGAACAGCTCTACTGTATGTACAATATTCCCCGAATTGGACAAATTTACGTTCTGTTCAAGGCCAATCTCGTCAATGGCATATTCGGTGCTGGTGAAGAAACCATTGAGTCGCGTTTATTTGATGAACATGAAATTCCTTGGTCTGAACTGGCTTTTCCCAGCGTAGAACGGACCTTAAGACATTATTTTGAAGACCGTAAAACTGCTTCATTCAGCATGCATTTAGAAACTTTAGGTACCCGCTTAGATCATACCGGTTAAAGATGCGATAAATTTGCAATTTAATAAAAAGCCCATCATATGATGGGCCTTATTTTTTTGCTTACTTCTTTTTGACTGTATAACACGGAGCCAAAGCAAAAGTTAAACTGCCTCCACTTAACTTCGCAAGATCTGCATCTTGAGAAGTGTGCGATGTATTATTGGTATTATAAACTTTCTGGAAACTTGATAATGAGTTTGCCCATTTTACCGTACCAACAGCAGAGTCTTTAAATGTAATATCAGCTGTACCCGAAGTAAGATTTAATAAGTTAGCTACATTAAGTAAAGCACCACCCACCACAATACTATCTCCAGATGTTGAAGTCTTGATATTGGTATTCATTCCCACTAAAGCACCGTCAATTTTTTTCAAGTTTGTATTTGCCAATACCATACGCAAGGAAATATTCTTATCATTGGTGAAAGCACGAGAAACTGTACCAATCCGGTATTGTTGAACTCCATACTGGTCTATATAAGTGGATGAATTAAAGCCTGTGGTATCACAAGCACTTTTTCCTAAAACCAACTCCTGATCCAAAGCAGTACTCATATCATCTTCAGTATAACTAGGCTTCATATTGGTTCGAATGTTGCCTTTTTCATCAATCACTATTCCCAATACAATATCTTTCACACTGGTATCGGTAAATTTAAAGGTCAAATTTGCGTACATCGGGAATATATAAGCTTCGCCAGATTTCACATTATTAATGGATTTAAAAACCCTTTTATCTAGATAAGTGATAGGAAAGGTTTTATATAAATCGAGTGTACCATTAAAATTTTCGCTACCAATGGTCTGCCTCCATAGACCAAAATCCAGCTTATCAGCTGCAGTGACTTCTGTTTTCCTAGTAAGCAACTTATAGAATGCTTCTTTGCCGGCAATCATATAATCATTATATAAAGTTCCCTGATAAATACTTAAAGGTGTGGTGACTTGATCGACCTGAAAATCAAAATTTTGATCAATTTTCTTGGTTACCGGATTAATCCAATGCTCTTGTGCATTTGCAGTCATTCGAATCGGTCGGGTGGTGGTCAGCAATTTGGTATTTAATCCACCTAATGTCGAAGTGCCACTGATGCCTGGACCACGCCATTGTATGCCACTACCAAAAGTATAACCGTCACGATCGGTAATCAACATGAAATGTCCTAACAGATGCTGCGTTGAGCTGTCCTGAGGATTACACGTATCTTTATTACAACCAACTAAACCATCTGAACCACTTAAACTACTAATCACTCCAGAGGTTGAAAATAATGAAAATTCCGGTTGATATACCCCGGCATTCGCAATATTCATCAACATACTGACAGTAGAAAATGCCTGCTCATTGGTTATATTTGAAATATTAATCCAAGGTTGGATCAATAATTCAAAATCGGAATCTGTGGTATTTGCAAAGGTTTCTTGAGGAATTGACTGACTGATTCTCTCCAAATCTACACGCATTTGATCCGTAATATATAAGGCTTGAATATCGGCTGGATCAGCAATCCCCCCATTTTGTAGCGCAAGTGCCTGTAATATTTTTGCCAACCGCATAGCGACCTTCACTGTGCTATCACTGGCATCCAGAGACTTAGCTGATGTACCGGAAATTCCGGAGGCAATGTCCAAAATAGTCAAACGAGGCAATTGTGAAGTACTTACCTTGGCAATTTTATTTAGGTCTAGCGTTCCCAAATTAATTTGCTTATCTTTTTCCCCCTTCAGGAAGAAAGTAATTTTGTCACCGACTTTACATGCCCCAGTTGCTGCCCCATCTTTCAAATCTAAAGTGGTTACAAAGCTATTTTTAGTATCACTACTACAAGTAAAATTTAATCCATTTAATGGATAATCCAAGGCAAATCCAAGACATCCACTAGCACCTATCGTACACGTTCCATTCGTTGTACTACCTTCATAAACTTCAGGAATAACATTGGCACTTTCACCACCACACCCCGTTAAAGCTGCCATCAATGTGGTGAGGGCAAAAGGGAGTAAATATTTATTTTTCATCCGAGTTCTCTTCTTATATCCTTAGCGAATTGCTATTAATTTTAATTGACCCTGATTGGTGAGTGCTTTGTTTTCTAGATCTATCGCACTGGCTAAAGGAGTCAACAACATATATCGGCTTTGAGAAGGAATATGAATGATTCCTTCAATTTTTTCATGGCTAGTAAATGACTCGGCAGTTTCATGATTTTTAAAGCCTCCTGCTCCCTCAAGTACACATCCATTGGTATCTAGAAAAACCACAAATGGCCAATAAAAGGTCGGATTCTGTTGTCGCGAAGCATACGAGTTAATCTGCACATTCTGAATTGCATTGGAAATCTTCACAATTTCAAAATCAAAATGCTCTTTTAATGGTGCACGTGGCCAGACATTGACTTCCTTATCCAGACTGACTGTTTTCGCATTTTTAATTTTTTTGTACTGAATACATTGTTGACCTAAACTATTCACGGCATCAGCCTGGGAAACCCGGTAATAAGTCGATGACAAGATAATAGGACCACTATCCTGTTTTTGATTCTTTTTAAAAAATGATTGCAGTAGGGATTTACTCAGCCCTTTTTCACGCTCGACCATTTGTAAGCGTGTCGCTCCATGTTTGGTATCAATGATGCCTTCAGGCATAGCATAAAAACGTTTTTTCCCTTCCAGATTAAATTCCTTGTCTTCCAGGTATTCATTTTTTATATATTGCGTACCATCAACCGTGACATAGTTTTCTGCATCTTTAGCTTCTTTCAGTTCTTTAGGCGTACTGGTAGCGAGAGGTACGATTTCTTCCACCTTTTTAGGCAGGGGTTGAGGCTGCGCTAAAACTTTTTGCTTTTTCTCAGTTTCAGGTTCTACATAGGTCGCTTGCGTTATTTTAGCGGTATTCACTTGGGTAGAAGCTTTTTTTGTAGGGCTTTGGACTGCTACTTTATTTTTCACCGGTAATTGCGATAATGGTGTAGTTTGAGTTGCAATAACCTTGATGTCTGGCTGATTATTGGCGGAATGAGTGACCGAGTGAGTTTCTTGAACTCTCACCTCTACTGAGGAAGATTTACTTCCTTCAGTTTCTTTATTTTTGGGCGCAGATTTTTGTTGCACGACCATAGGCCTACCATCTGGCCCAATAATGGTGTAAAACTCTCCCGCATGAGAAAAAGATACCTGCACCACACATAGCGTAAGTATCGATTTCACACATAAATTCCCTTTCATTATTTTCAATTTCTCTACCATCGTGTTCTATAGTTCAAGCCTAAAATTGTGACTTTGGTATTCGTTTTAACATTTAAACCTGCATATGGATTTAGTAGAATATTATTCACACCCGTTTGGTTTGCTAAACTACTGGTATTTGCTGGAATGTTATCTTTACTGCGTAAGAAACCAATCGATAAATCCAGATCGGTATCTGCATCGAAACGATAACCTACCCCCAAGCCAAACAATTGTGCATTGTTAATCGGCACCATTGTATTTCGCTTATTATCAGGAATTGCACTAGTACGCGGTTCATATCCGGCACGTAATTTCAGACGATCTGTTGCAGAATATTCCAGACCTATCCCATAATTCCAAGGTGAAGTAAATTCCAGTGGAAGTGCCAGAGAAGAATCACCAATATTTTCAGAAAGTAATTTGGCAATTTTTAATGCTGAAATTTGTCGGTCAAATTCAAATTTAAACTTGTCCCACGCTTTATAATCTGTCCAGCCCACATCAAAATTGACTTGTAAATCAGGTAAAAGCTTATATTTTATTCCTGCTTGAAAATGGGCTGGATATTCAAAATCCATTGAAACCAGACCTGACTCACTTGCAGGAATATTATTAGGAAACCCCAAAATTGCCGCAAGAATTTGACCTGTAGGAGATGACATTAAACCATTGATCAGCTCACGTGGTGCCTTTGCGTTATCAATGTGATATTTACCTTTCAAACGCATTTTTGCCGCACTTTGATATACCATACCAAAGCTAAAATCCTCAGTCGGTTCCCACAATACGCCCAGGTTATAACTTGGGCTAAGTGATTGTTCCAGAGCAAGCTGCATTTGCCCGAACCTGCCAAATGGGTTCATACCTTCTTGGGCATTACATATACCTAACAACAGAATGTCAGTAATAATGTCCGAGTTTTCTTTAAAAGGTGTACAAACGACTTCATCAATCATTCGTAACATACCAATTAATTCATTGGGAAAACGCAAATCCGTTTTTAAACCAATGGCTTGATATGACATACCTATAGAAGCACCCACGGATAACTCATCATTCACTTGATAGGCAATAGATGGAGATAAATAGGTAATCCTTTCTAGAGCAACCTGTTGCCCCATGTAATTCGCAGGATTACCATTTTCCGCACCAAAACCGGCAACCAAAGGTGCATACATTGCAGTTGCAAAAGTTGTTTTTGAACCTGGTGGATTGTAAGCAATGCCTGCTGTAGGTGCAGCCATGGGTAGACCTTCACCAAGATCCACCATTTTTTTTAATACTGGGACGTATAGACTGACGTATTCAACATCCCCATTCACTGTGCCTTTAAAGTCTGTACATAAATCGGAAGAAATCTCTGGCCCGTCATTACACACCATCGGGTCATCTGAATAGCCAAATACGTTATAACCAGCAGGAACAGAAAATTCCCGTTGAATATCAAAATTAGCAAGAATCCCCTGCACATCGGTTTGCAAACCTTCAATTTTGGTCAAGGCTGCAGGGTTAAAATGAATTGCACTAATACCAGGAGGATCTGCAGTAACCGCATTTCCCATACTCAATGATCTGACATCAACAGATAAGTTAGTACCTAATTGAGCGAAAGTTGCACTTGAACAGCCCGAAACGATAATTGCTGCAGCTAACGGGCGAAGTCGAATCTTATACATACGACTACCCTCTTAGCGTAGTTTCTTACCGAAACCTAAAATATCCAGTGGGAATGACAAACCTAAAGATACATCTGGCGCATCTTCTGTCAGGCCTATACCCACAGTCCCATTGACAATAGTTTCAGGTGAAACACGAACACCCAATGAAATTGCTAAAGTGGAGCTGGTCTGGTCAGCTGGTGAATAACTCTCACCCGAAGTATAAGTAAATTCTGAACCGGTATTAAAACTTTGCTGATATGACATCGTCATAGACACATCATAGTTAAATGAATAGGCAAAACCTAAAGCAAAACCTCCACTGATCCCAGGTTGAAACTCATCCAGTACTCGTAAACCACGACGTTGATTTAAACCCGTTTCTTTAAAGCCATAATTGGCAGATACGGAAGCAAACAATACCACTGGATCGATATATTTACGCGTACTTGCACCAATCCCAGCAGAGTAATAACCTTTACCAGTTGCTAGATCATTAGTCGCATTAATTTCATAAGGACTATCACCAGTTTTAGTAGAAATATTACCGAATAAGATCAGGGGTAGTCTGCCAGCTTTTAGAGGGAAAGGCTCCCAACGCGTACCAAAAGAAATATCACCTAGACCTGCTGTAGAAGTATCTTTTAATAAATCTGTTTTAGCGACTAAAGGTACTGAAGCCGTAAAGGTTAAATTATCTAGAATGCCATACTGCGCAGTAAATGTATTGGTAACAGAGTGAGTCGCATTTTCTTGAACACGGAGTTGATACAGTTGTCCACTCGCCATTTCAGCATCAATCTGTGTATCACGATAATAGGTATAATCAATATCGTAATAAGATGAAATCTCACCTTTTTTAATTAAAGAATATTGTCTTTCATTTGAGGTAAAGACTTCTTGTAAGTTAGCTTCTTTACTTGCATCCCCTTCTTGCTGCTGTAAAGCAGAAGAAGCTTGCTCATTTGCATTAACAGGTTGTGGCTGTGCCGCTGGAGCACTATCGGCAGATGAGGTTGCTGCTGGCTCGTCAACCTGTTCATCAACCACTTCATATTCACCGAGTGCTGATTCTTCCACTTGAACATTTGCGGTTACTTCAGGTTGTACATTTGCAGACTGTGATGCTGTAGATTGAACTTCTGTTTCCTGCTGATCTACAACCTCGTATTCTCCGAGTGCCGGTTCTTCAGCTGCATATACCACCCCTATTGCCATTTGAACACTCAAAGCCAATAAAGTTTTGTTCATCCATTTACGATTCATATTCCATCCCACCATTTTTATTTTTTTAATCTACTTACTTTTATACTTTATTTACTTTTGTAATAAAGACGTAAAAAATTATATGTCGATTCCCCAAATTTTTCCGAGTCTTCATTTAAATTCTTGTCTAAACGAATCGTTGATGCCTTATCGGCAATTTTATCCATATAGAACTGCGGATATTGCATGTTAACGAAAGCATAGCGATTAACGGTTGCATCTTCGACATGTCGTAAGTCTGTATCCTGAAGTGCTAATAAACTTTTTCTCTTTTCAGGTGCGACATTAATTAAAAATAGGGTGTTGTTTTCCCAGATATCTTTGAAACGTGTTTCATCGAAACTAATATTACCCACTGCAGGATCAGCTACATAAACACGGCCATTCTTGTATGCTTTAAACACCACAAAATGTTTAAATCCTGCATAAGAAATTGGCACAATGGCTGGTTGTCCCTGTTTCACTAAATCGGAAAATTCGCCTTTATATCCCCCGCTTTCGAAACCGATTGCTCCGACAAAGCGTTTCATATCAAGTAAGGAAAAACTACGTCGCTCAACGATTTTCTCGGTCTCACCAAATTTAAGCAAACCATTCATAACTTGTTGTTCTGTCATAGTTACACCAACATCAACATAACCATTTAACAAGGTCGTTAATGCTGCTGATCCACAGCTATAGTCATAAGCTTGACGTACAATACCCCTAAATTGATCTTCTACAGCAGGTTTAATGAGGACTGCTTCTCTATGCATTCGAGTGAATGAATCTTGGCGAGAGTCTAAGGTTTCAGTGTAATACACAGCTTCCGCTGGCTTTTTTTTAATTTCAAAGGCTTCTTTGGCAGCGTAATACATCAATGCCGAGCCTAACGCGATCTCTAACATATCTTCTGACTTTTCTAGTTATCGGCATGACGTGCCTTTGCTCATTATTTTTCTAGAGTTATTACTCTACATCCATGTAAAAAGGAAGATAACCTTTTTTATAAAAAAAAACAGCTTTTTTTTAGTTTATTTGAAAAATTTAACATTATTTTTGTAAAAAAAAGCGCGTGTAAACACGCGCTTTTTGACACGGAAACTTAGTGACCGCGAATTGTAATGATCGCGCCTGGTACATATTGACCTTGCGCTGGGCTGAAGTAAGTTTGCATACCTTGAACTTCTACATCACCGATAGAAGCAGCAGTCTTGCTACCCAAATGAATGGCTTTAACGTAATTATCGTGCGCGCCACTTGTGCTCACAATACGTACATAACCTTTATTAGCACCTTCTTCACCAAACACACTGATAGATTGATTAAGTGTTAAATTTGTAGAGTTTGCATCTGCAACCTTGATGCTCTCAACAAAAATTTCACCGGCTGCACGCGTTGCAGTTTTGGTTGAGTTATCCAAGATACCCAAATTTGTGATCTCTAAACCACCAACCATAGTTGTATTCAACTTAATCATTGCGCCTTGCGGTGCAGCACCTAATTGGATGTTTGCAGCCATTTGACCAGTTTTTACAGAAAGACCTGATAGAATCGCGTTTTCAGTGCCGGTACCACCACGGCGGATATTTGCTGCACCAGCAGCTGGAGCAGCAGCCGATCCAACTACACCAATCTCGCCGATGTTAATATCTAGGCCTGATACTTGTGCAGCGATGTTGATGAATGGATTGCCGCCACCTGCATCTGAGTCAATTGTTAAGTCTGCCAAGTTACGGCTAGCAAGTAAATAAGCACCGCTATTATCGTAGTTTGCACCAATTACAATACCATTAGTTGCAGTAGCACCAGTCCCATTTCCTTTAATATAAATTGCACCAGCTGCACCAGTACCACCAAAACCAGGTTGACCTGCTGTTCCAGCTGCAGCTAAACCATCGTTATCGTGAATGAATAATTTTTCGATTTCGATTTTTGAAATACCGATCCCAATGCTTAAACCATCTTGACCAGTAGTAGCACCCAATGAAGTATCATCCATTGCTTGCATTGCCATCGCATTTGCGCTGATTGCTAATGAAGAAACTAAAGCAAGTTTAGTAAATTTTTTCATTTCGTACTCTCCCAAGAGTATTATTTTTTTGATTGTTAACTACTCGATTTCACTAATTGTTTTTTATTTTTTGACAATAGTGAGGCTTTCCTTGAGCAGCTGGTTTGCCCTAGCTAAGTTATCTCTGTGTCATTTTTTGTTCAACTGCTGTTGGTCGCAATCTGCATGTTACCGATAAACGGTATTTACAGTTTTTATGCATCAACAATGTTATAGAATAGACCATCTATGTATCGAATTTATTAAGTCACGTCGTATGAATGAGCCTGTTTTTTTTCAAAAATTGCTAACCAAGCAACAGCTTAATCCTACTGAAATTCTTTTATGCTTATCGCATCTTAACCATGTGGTTTACTTAAAAAATGTAAAGCAACCTGTCATTGCAATTTTGGCTTCTGAATATATGCTGATGCAAAATAACAAAATTCAGAAATTTACCAGAACATCGTTAAACAAATATCAACAAAAAAATGAACCAATTGATTTCAATCAATTTTTTAAGCAGGATTTGCAAAATCACACCTCCGATTTCAATGGTGGTTTAATCGGTTTTATCAGTTATGATGAAGCTGCCCAACAACACGTCAATATTCAATCCAAGAACCAGCCCTCTTTATTTTTAGGCATTTATTGCAGCTATATTAAACTGACCGATCAAGGCTGGACCTTTTTTAGTCATGAACATGAGGCTGAAGCGATCTTTCAGGTACTTCAAAATGCCTTGCAAAACAAAAACAAGCCAAGTAAAGAAAATCAAAATTTCACCCTCACTCGACCTTGTACCGCACGCTGGACTAAAAAACAGTATGTGAATGCCTTTAATCAGATTCAAGATTACATTCGGGCAGGTGACTGTTATCAAATTAATTTAACTCAAGAATTTACAACCAAAGCACAAGGTTTGTTGTTAGATACAGCAGAAGCGTTTTGGCAATTGACTGATGCACCTTATTCAGGTTATCTCAAAATCAATGATTTTGAATTATTAAGCTGCTCTCCCGAACTGTTTATCAAGTTTGAAGCAAATCGGAAAATCACCACAAAACCGATTAAAGGCACTATGCCCAGATATTCAGATGTTGCGCAAGATGAGCAATCCAAGCAAAGCTTAATTCACTCTAAAAAAGACCAAGCCGAAAATGTAATGATTGTTGATTTACTGCGTAATGATTTGAGCGTATACGCTGAAACAGGCTCTGTTAAAACACCAAAACTTTTTGAAATTGAGTCATTTAATCAAGTTCATCATATGGTGAGTGAAGTCACTGCTAGATTAAGGCAAGATATCAATCCTTTTCACGTTCTGATGTCAGCTCTTCCGGGCGGTTCAATCACAGGCGCTCCCAAAATTCGTGCCATGCAAATTATAGAGGAACTTGAAGGTGCTCCACGTGGTGCCTACTGTGGTTCGATGGGGTATTTTAATTTTGATGGTACAGGTTCATGGAATATTTTGATTCGCTCAATTCAAAAATATCAGAATGATATTTCTGTTTGGGCTGGCGGAGGGATCACCATTGCATCAGATTGCGATGCCGAATATCAGGAATGTTTTGATAAAGTGTCTGCCATGCTGGATTTGCTTAATACCTGGTATAAGCCAAATCAACAAAAAAGCGATTCCTGAGAATCGCTTTTTTGACTTCAAATCCCTCCTCCCTTTATAAAAGGTGAGGAGCACTGCTCCGCAAGGGAGGTGTTTAATTAAGCTAAAATATCATTTCTCAAGGTATCGACTAAACGCTGGTTTTGCTCGTCGGTACCAATGGTAATACGCAGGAACTGGTTGATACGGGGCTTATTAAAATAACGTACGATAATGCCACGTTCGCGCAATTCAGCAGCAAGCTCAGCTGCATCTCTACTCGCTAATGACGCAAAAATAAAGTTTGCACTCGATGGCAAAACTTTAAAGCCAAGCTCAGCCAATTGGGCAACCAACTTTTCACGGCTTGCAATCACTTTCTCATTTTGCGCTTCGAAGTATTCTTGATCTTCAAAAGATGCTACAGCTGCTGCAATCGCAAAACGATCGATCGGATAAGAGTTAAAACTGTTCTTCACCGCTTCAAGGGCAGCGATGAGATGTGGCTGTGCAATGGCAAAACCGACACGTAATCCCGCCAGTGAACGAGACTTAGATGTAGTTTGGCAAACCACCAAGTTATCGTATTTCTCAACCAGTTTTACCGCCGATTCAGCACCGAAATCCACATAAGCTTCATCAATGACGACCACTGAATCTGGATTGGCCTGAAGCACATCTTCAATGGCTGACAAACCCAGTGCGATACTGGTCGGCGCATTCGGATTGGTAATAATAATCCCGCCATTGGCTTGTTTATAATCATCCACCACAATTTCAAAATCATCATTCAATGGCAAAACTTTGGTTTTTACCCCAAAAAACTGACTGTAAACCGGATAAAAACTATAGGTAATGTCAGGATAAAGCACTGGCAACTCTTGGACAAAAAATGCTTTGAAGATATGTGCCAATACTTCATCAGAACCATTGCCAACAAATACATGATCTACCGAGACATGTTGCTGTTTGGCAATCGCCTGTTTTAAAGCCGATGCATCCGGGTCTGGATATAAACGCAGCACATCTGCTGAATTGGCCAATACCGCTTGAACCGCTTCGACCACTTTTGGTGATGGTGGATAGGGATTTTCATTGGTATTGAGTTTTAATAAGTTTTGGATTTTGGGTTGTTCACCGGGTACGTAAGGTTCAAGTTCACGTACTTCAGGACTCCAAAAACGCATTTGCTCTGTGGTGATAGTCGACATTTTATTTTCTCTTATTTCCCTCTCCTAACCTCATCTTGCGCTTTGCTTTAAAGCAATCCTTAAAGCTCACTCAGGGAGCGGAATCTACACCTCATGAAGATAGAATCAAACGTCAAAGTCATTCTCATCATATGAGTTCCCCTCTCCTTTCAGGAGAGGGTTAGGGAGAGGTTTATAATTTTAGAAAACCAGATTTTTTCTATCTAGCCTATGATTGATTACTGATAACGATAACGTGCTGAACGTGCATGTGCATCCAGGTTTTCCTGTTGCGCCAAGATATCGGCCGTTTTCGCTAAAGTTTTCACGCCTTCTTGCGAACACATGATCAGGCTGGAACGCTTCTGGAAATCATACACCCCGAGTGGTGATGAGAAACGCGCTGTGCCCGATGTCGGTAATACGTGGTTAGGACCGGCACAGTAATCACCAATCGCTTCAGGCGTATAACGCCCCATGAAGATGGCACCGGCATGGCGAATATTTTCCGACATTTTCTCAGCTTCATCCAAGCAAAGCTCTAAATGTTCTGGCGCAACCTGATTGATGAGGTCAATCGCTTCCTGACGATCTTTCACCAAAACCAATGCCCCACGGTTAGCAATTGAAGTACGAGCAATTTCAGCTTTTGGCAAAGCCGCCAAATGTTCTTCAATCGCCTGTTCAACGTCGTTTAAAAGCTGTTCATCCGGTGTGATGAAAACTGCTTGGGCAACGGTGTCATGCTCGGCTTGGGACAAGAGATCCATCGCCAGCCATTTGGCATTGTTTTCGCCTTCAGCATAGACCAAAATTTCAGAAGGTCCCGCAATCATGTCGATACCGACCTGACCAAAGACTGCACGTTTAGCCGCTGCCACGAAACGGTTACCCGGGCCGGTAATCTTATCCACAGATGGAATGGTTTCCGTACCATAGGCCAATGCTGCAACCGCTTGCGCACCACCAATGGTAAATGCACGATGCACACCAGCCAGATATGCCGCGGCCAATACCAATGGATTTAACTCACCATTCGGCGCAGGAACCACCATGATAATTTCAGGCACACCGGCAACATGCGCAGGCACGGCATTCATCAATACGGAAGATGGATACGATGCCAACCCACCCGGTACATAAATACCAACGCGATCGAGCGGTGTAATTTTTTGCCCTAAGGTATTCCCCAAAGCATCAACATAGGTCCAACCATCCTGCTTTTGCGCTTGGTGGAATTCACGAATACGATTGGCTGCCAATTCTAGAGCTTCTCGAACTTCTGTGGTTAAACCTTCAAAAGCCGCTTTAAGTTGTTCTTGAGTGAGTTCTAGATCAGAAAATTGATGCGCTGGATGTCGATCGAACTGTTGAGTGAGTTTAAGAACATGAGCATCACCATGCTGACGTACGTCAGCAATGATTTGGTCTACGGTTTTTAAAAGTTCAGGATCACTAACTGTCTCAAAAGCCAACAAGTCTGCAAAGGCCTGCTTAAAGCTTTGATCTTGAGTCGATAAACGTCGCATCAATTTACCCACAAGGTTTCAATTGGAAAACTTTAGTTTACCTTGTTTCCCAAACTTTGTGGGTATCAATCACACATCTATTCACATAGTTTCATAGGAAATTACTTTCTGAATTATCGAATAAATTCGCTGTTTAGCTCGGGATGGTAAAAATAGGCATAAAAAAACCGCCACAGGGTGACGGTTTTTCACATCTGAATGCAAAAAGACTTATTTTTTGCTTTCGCGTTCTTCAACTGCTTTTTCAAGCTGTGCAAGAATAGGATTCAATAACGCTTGCTTACGCTTGAAACTGGCTTTGTTCACAATTAAACGTGAAGATACTTTGCAGATTTCTTCCAAAGGCTCTAAACCATTGGCACGTAGGGTATTACCCGTATCGACCACGTCAACAATGTAATCACCCAAACCAACCAATGGCGCAAGTTCCATCGAACCGTAAAGCTTAATCACATCGACTTGCTCGCCCAGGCTGGCATAGTATTGACGTGTAAGATTCACATATTTAGTGGCAATTTTTAAACGGCCTTTCGGACGAACCATACCGACTTTACCCGCTGTCATGAGTTTGCAGTTGGCAATTTTTAAGTCCAATGGTTCATATACATTTTGTGCGCCATGTTCCATCAGCACATCTTTACCTGCAACACCCAAATCCGCTGCACCATTTTCCACATAGGTCGGTACATCAGAAGCGCGTAAAATTAAAATACGGACCTGTTTATGGGTCGTTGGGAAAATCAATTTACGGGATTTATCCGGATCTTCCAGTAAATTAATTCCTGCTGTTTCTAGCAGAGGTAAAGTTTCTTTTAAAATACGTCCCTTACTTAATGCTAAAGTTAAACCATGATCAAAATTGCCCATAACATCAAAGTTTGGATCATCGTTTCTCATATCGCTCATTAACTTACTCGCTTAATTTGGGCACCTAAACCTTGTAACTTCGCTTCAACATCTTCATAACCGCGGTCAATATGATAAATACGGTCAATCAGGGTTTCACCTTCGGCAGCCAACGCAGCCAAAACCAAAGAGAAAGAAGCACGTAAATCTGTCGCCATTACAGGAGCAGCCGAAAGTTTTTCCACACCTGTAACCACTGCATCGTTACCTTCAACCTGAATATTTGCACCCATACGTGCCAATTCAGGCACATGCATAAAACGGTTTTCAAAAATCGTTTCAGAAATCGTAGCAAAGCCACGACCAATCGCGTTGACAGCCATAAGCTGAGCTTGCATATCAGTTGGGAATTCTGGATGTGGCAGGGTCTGGAAACTAACAGCTTTTGGACGTTTACCCATCATATCGAGTTCAATCCAGTCATCACCACGGGTCACTTCCGCACCCATTTCTTCAAACTTATCCAAAACGGCTTCAAGTAATGCCGGATCGGTATGGGTCGTTTTTACTTTACCACCGGTAATTGCCGCGGCAGCCAAATATGAACCTGTTTCAATACGGTCGGCAACTACAGCATATTCACAGCCATGTAAATGCTCAACACCGGTAACCACTAAAGTCTCGGTATCCAAACCTTCAATTTTCGCACCCATTTTAATCAGCATTTTTGCCAGATCAGTGATTTCAGGTTCACGAGCTGCATTACGGATAGTCGTGACGCCATCGGCCAATACGGCTGCCATCAGAATATTTTCAGTACCGCCAACAGTCACCATATCAAAGACCACTTCGCCACCTTTAAGACGACCATCGACTTTGGCATTGACATAACCGGCTTCAACTTCAATTTCAGCACCCAAAGCTTCTAATGCTTTAAGGTGTTGATCGACTGGGCGTGAACCAATGGCACATCCACCAGGAAGAGATACTTTTGCACTACCATAGCGCGCCAATAACGGACCAAGCACCAAAATAGAAGCACGCATGGTTTTGACCAGTTCATAGGGGGCAAACTGATTATCTAATGTAGACGTATCTGCTTTAACGGTATCGCCTTCATAAGAAATTTGAACACCCAAACCAGCAATCAGTTTTACCAACGTGTTCACATCCTTAAGATTTGGAACATTGGTTAATGTGGTGGGAGTTTCAGGGAGAATCATTGCAGCAAGTAATGGAAGTGCTGCATTTTTTGCACCAGAAATACGCACTTCACCTTCGAGCTTAACACCGCCCTGAATTAAAAATTTATCCATCTAGTTCTAAGCTCCGAATAAGCTTGCTTTACGCCATTCTTCTTTGGTCATTGCACGAATAGTTACCGCATGTACTTCACCGCTGGCAATATATGAATTTAACGGAGCATAAACTGTCTGTTGGCGTGCCACCGGACGTTTGCCTTCAAATTGTTCATCTACAATGCGAAGATCAAATTTCCCGCCTTGCCCACTAACTGCAACTTCAGCCTCTGGAAAAGCAGCTTTTAAAATTTCAGTGAGCTGTTCACTATTCATCACAAAGACCTCTTATAGGACCAACGGTGTAAAAACCTGCCATTTTACTATAAATATGAAAAATAAATCATTAAGCTATAACATTTAATATATAAAAAAAGAGGTCATAAAAAACCTCTTTTTGTTCAGCAACAAAACTATGCCATTAAAGATGGGGATGCAACCTGCATTTTTCTATGCTTATGCAACTGTCTTTTAAGTTTTTCTGTTAATTTTTTTATTGATGTATACATATCATCAGCTGTTGCCTGTGCAAACAATTCTGCCCCCGGTACACGAATAATTGCTTCTGCAATATGATTCAAACTTCCTTTTCTTGATCGTTTATCTACTTGATGATCTTTGCTCAATTTCACCTGCATACTATTGACCTGATCTAAATGTTTGGTCATTTCAGCAAATTTTAAACGAATATTATCTTCAATTGCAGGGGTGATAGTTAAGTGATGACCACGAATTGTTATTTGCATAATTCTATCCCTCACCTTCTTTAGGATTAGTTAAAGTCATAGCCGAAATGATCTGCTGACAGAACCTAGAATTCTGCAATTTACACTTTAAATCATTTCAACCACACCTTTAAAAGAAAAAAGATTCATTATGTTGTCATAATGAATCCTTAGAATAATCAGATTTTAAAAATTAGATCAAGACTTTTCGTTCAGAAGATGAAGGAATATGTAACGACTCTCGATATTTAGCAACAGTTCGACGTGCCACATCAATGCCATCTTGTTTTAACAAATTGGCAATAATATTGTCAGATAAAGGCTTGCGTGGATTTTCTTCAGAAATTAACTTTTTAATTTTTGCCCGAATGGCAATCGAAGATGCCTCCCCACCCGAAGTCGTTGCCACATGACTGGAAAAAAAATATTTCAGTTCAAACAAGCCGCGTGGGGTCAGCATGAATTTATTGGTCGTCACCCGAGAAACCGTAGATTCATGCAATTCCACCTCTTCCGCAATATCGCGCAATACTAAAGGTTTCATCCCTTCCGCACCTATTTCCAAAAACCTTTTTTGATGTTCCACGATACAGGTAGCCACTTTTAATAAAGTTTTATGACGCTCATCGACACTTTTAATAAAATTTTTGGCATCCAGCATTTGATTGCGTAAATATTGATTATCGTTACTTTGATCTGCACGTTTAATCATACTGGCATAAAAAGAGTTGATCCGTAATTTAGGCATGACATCTGGATTTAACTGCACTTGCCAATGATCATTCTTTTTCATGACTACCACATCGGGAATCTGATAATCAGAGTCTTTTTCTTCAAACTCCATTCCAGGATAAGCTTTTAAGGTCTTTAACAAATCAACTGCACATTTCAATTGCTCAGGATTCAAACCCGTTTGTTTGATCAATTTCGGCAATTCATTCGAAATAAGTAACTCATAATGATTTAACAATTTTATCGCTTCACAACGATAAGCTTGATGTACAGGCAAGCTTTCCAATTGCACCAATAAACATTCTGCCAGATTACGTGATGCTACACCTGGAGGATCCAGATGTTGAATATGTTTTAAGACAACAAGGACTTCATCATCTTCCACTTCATCCTCATAATCCATAGTTTCCAATAAATGCTGCACAGATGCCGTGATTTCAGCAATTTCAGCATCTAAAAAACCTTTTTCATCTAAAGAATCAACAATACAATGCGCAATCAAGCGATCTACATCAGAAAAATGCAACAAATTGATTTGTTCAAGTATGTGTTCTTTTAGACCAAGATGTCCCTGACGGTTATCTTCACGCTCTTCATATTCAGGGGAACCAAGACTCGTCGGTTGATGGGTATAGACATCATCCCAATCAGTATCGACAGGTAAATCATCAGGAAGATGGTTTGCATTCAGCTCATTCGTTAAATCTTTATTATCGCGTTCCTGATCTTGTAAGGTGGATAAACTTTCAATCGAAGATTGCTCTTCAACCTTCTCTAGTAAGGGGTTACTATCAAGTTGAATCTGAATTTCTTGCTCTAATTCAAGACTAGAAAGTTGAAGCAAACGAATGGCTTGTTGTAACTGCGGTGTCAGCGACAAGGAGTTTGCAACTTTTAATCCAACCGATAACTTCATATTACCCTACTCTTTTTAACTGCTATTTATGAAAACACATCTTGTAAGCAATTTTTGTGCCGTTTTAATTTTTATATCATAGATACACATAAAAAATATACAAATTTAAAATTTTTTAATTATATTTTCGATAAAATACTCACGAAATATTAATAAATATTTTTATAAATTAATAACTTACTCAAAAGATAAAATCTAATTATCTAAATAGCAGAAAAATCAATTCCGTTAAAGAATCTAATTTCATTCATCATCAAATAATAATTTTAAGGTTTTAATAATCTAGGCAAAAAAAAAGCCCCTGCTTTATGCAGGGGCTTTTTAAGAATAATGAGCTGGCGATGACTTACTCTCACATGGGTAATCCCACACTACCATCAGCGCTAAGAGGTTTCACTTCTGAGTTCGGGAAGGGATCAGGTGGTTCACTCTTGCTATGGTCGCCAGCACAACTGTTTATGACTTTGCGTTTGGTCTTATTTATATGCCAATGCTTGGTCAAATAGAATTCATTAACAGGTATATCTGAGCTGTCATATTTTGTTCTTTAGCGTTCACTAAATCAAGCTGTTTTGCTTAATATCGAATCAGTTGATGCTTTATACAACAACTGTTTGGGTGTTGTATAGTCAAGCCTCACGAGCAATTAGTATTGGTCAGCTTCACATATTACTATGCTTCCACATCCAACCTATCAACGTCGTAGTCTTCAACGGCTCTTTAGGAGACATAAAGTCTCGGGGAAATCTTATCTTGAGGTAG
>NZ_WXXM01000014.1:0-74418 GCF_011319235.1 Acinetobacter sp. SA01 | reverse complement strand
AGCTTGGTGATGTCGTCAGCCTCAACATTAACGGCAAGTTGTATAACACAACTGTTCAAAGTGGTGGCTTGTGGAATGTTGATGTTGCAGGCAGCGAACTGGTTGCAGATGGAGATCGCATCATTGACGCGATCCTGATTGCACACGATGCGGTTGGCAATAGCACGACTGTGACTGCTACACATGATTATCAGGTTGACACGACAGCACCGACATTAACCATCAGTGCTGCTGATCTGAAACTTGCAGCAGGTGAAAGCACCACGATTACTTTCAGCTTTAATGAGCCGGTCAGCGGCTTTAGCCAAGGTGATGTGATTGTAGTGGGCGGCAGCTTAAGTGCGATCACACCGGATGCAACTGGCCAGACCTGGACGGCAACGTTTACCCCGGATGGCTCAGGTACAGCACCAAGTATCAGTGTTGCTACAGGCAGCTATAGTGATGTTGCGGGTAACCCCGGTACAGGTGATACGCTGAATGCAGCGGATGGCTTTGGGGTTGATCTGGTTGCACCGGTGGTTACTGTAAATGACAGCAACACCAATGACAGCACCCCGGCACTGGGCGGTACGGTGAATGACCCGACAGCGATTGTTGTAGTTGAAGTGGATGGTGTTGAATATCCGGCAACGAACAATGGTGATGGAACCTGGAGCCTTGCAGATAACGTATTGCCTCCTTTATTGGATGGCAGCTATCCGGTGAAAGTCACAGCGACAGATCCTGCAGGGAACAGCAGTACAGATACCGGTTCGTTAACGGTAGATACACTTGCGCCGACTCTTAATATTAGTGCAGCAGATTTGCAATTATCTGCTGGAGAAATGACCGAAATTACTTTCACTTTTAGTGAACCAGTAAATGGTTTTACAATAAGTGATGTTACTATCACTGGCGGAAATTTAAGTGGTCTTGTTGGAGATATAACTGGTACTGTTTGGACAGCAACTTTTACTCAAAATGGTACTGATGCACCTAGTATTAGTGTTTCTTCTGGTAGTTATACTGATGTTTCTGGAAACCCTGGTGTAGGGGATACTTTGGACATTATAGATGGTTTCATTGTTGATTTAGTCCCACCAACTTTAGATATCACAACAAATAACAGTAGTGTATTAAGTGTGGGTGAAACAGCATTAGTTACATTCACTTTTAATGAAGAAATTGATGCAGCAACTTTCCTGGAAAGTGATATTGCTGTAGAAGGAGGGAGTCTTTCTGGCTTTATGCAAGTGAGTGCAACAGTATGGACAGCTATTTTTACTAAGGATGCTACTGATACATTACCAAGTGTTAGTGTGCCTGATAATAGCTATTCTGATCTTGCTGGTAACCAAGGTATGGGCGATAGTCAAATGTGGGATGCTGATGTGATAGCGCCAACATTAGTTATTAGTGCAGCAGACCCAGCTCTCTCATTTGGTGACAACACAATCATTACATTTAAGTTTAGTGAGCCTGTTACAAGCTTTATAAGAAGTGATGTAGTTGTAGTAGGTGGAACTCTCAGTAATGTAAGTACTCTAGATAATCAGACTTGGACAGCTACTTTTGCTCCAGATGGGCTTGCTGCTCCGAGTATTAGTGTAGCTGATTATACCTATTCTGATTTTGCAGGGAATTTGGGTACTGGTGATACATTAGATAGCGAAGATGGATTTATTTTTGCTGTTATGGATGAAGGTTTATTAACCAGCCAGTCAACAGTTAAATTAAGTAGCCATCTTACAGAGTCTTATGTCGATGTTAATCTGGTAGCACCAGTGGCAGTATTATCTAGTGGTGGTGAGCCAATCGAATGGGAATTATCTCTAAATGGCAAAACTCTGATTGGTTCAACAGCTGGAAATAATGAAGTTTTACGTGTGGTTCTAACGAGTACCAACGATACCTTTGGTAATACCGTCTGGAATTACGATGTAACTTTATCTGATAGTATTGATCATCTTGTTGATTCGACAATTGAAAATATTACTTTTGGTCTTGAACTATCGGGTGTTCCATTATCAGAAACTATACGTATTGATATTTTGGATGATGTCCCTGTCCTTGCCGAAAATGTAAGCTATGATTTTGGATCGACTCCATCCATTTATTTTGGCAATGCGGTAGAAACCTTTGGTGCTGATGGTGGTCATTTAAGTACAGTTACCATTAATGGTGTAACTTATACCTACGATTCGGTGACAGACTCAATTTCTTTTGCTGGCTCAACAACACAGTTCAATCCAGATAGTTACAGTTATGAAAATGGTGTATTAAATTTAACCACTTACTTTGGTGATGTAATTACAGTTAATTTCCAAACTGGCGAGTATTCTGTTGAGAGTACGGGGGTAAGTGCAGGGCCAGCTCCAGATCAAGTTGCTCCAACAGCTATGGTTGCTGATCAAGGTGGCTTATTAGGAACTGTAGGTTTAAATGCTTTAGACTTGATTGATCTAACTGCAAATCAAAAATTCACTGTTGCAGATGCAGATAATGATATTACGTCTACCTCTTTAAGTTTAACCACGAATCTAGGGGATGCATTAGTCAATGTCCTAAATATCACAATAATACCTGGGGTGCTGGTACTACCTCTAGGTGATGCAATTGCTTTAATTGGACTTGATGCAGTACTCAATCTGTTAGGTGGAACAGTCGGTGGTTTATTAAATCTTTTAGGTCTTGCATCTTATGGATTAGAAGCTTCTCAAGCATTGGCTACAGAGCTTGGCTTGAAGATTATTATTGGTGATCAAGCCTTTATGCCAAATCCTGATGGTTCTGGTGATTATGTCTACGGACAAACCATCACATTTGAATTGTTGGACCCATCTAAACCAGTTTCAAGTCAAGCTTTTAATGAGCTGTTGGCATCTATAACTGTAGATCAGGCATTTTTAGGTGATGTTGCAGACCTGTCCTTAGCACCAACGTATACATTGAATGTAGCTGATTCTTTATCACAAACTGATATGGCCCAAAGTATCGATATCGCAAATGTATCTTTACTTGGAAATTTATTGGGTTCGAATACGACAAGGTTCCTCACTGAGGGCACTGCTGCAGATGAGTCAATAGATAAATCGTCCACAACGACGAGCCAACGTATTTATGGTTATGAGGGTAATGATAGCCTTACTGGCGGTTCAGGAAACGATTTGATTCGTGGTGGTACTGGCAATGATACGATCATTGCTGGTAATGGCAATGACCTGATTTATGGCGGATCAGGAAATGACACCTTAACTGGTAATGACGGAACAGACGTATTTGTATGGGAAGATGGAGATCAAGGAACCACGACTATACCGGCTGTTGACAGAATTACTGATTTTAATCAGGCTAGCGCAGCAATTGGTGGTGATGTTCTAGATTTATCGGCTCTACTAGCGGGTGCAGGTAAAATTGGCGATTTGGCGGGTAACTTAGCCAATTATCTGCATTTTGAAACTGTTGCTGGACAAACCGAGATATGGATCAGTACATCAGGTGCCTTTACTGGTGGTTATAATTCAGCTCAAGACAGTTCGAATATAGATCAAAAGATTATCCTGGAAGGTGTGAATTATTCAGCCAATACACGTACCGATGCAGAAATTATCAATGAGTTATTGGCAAAGGGTAAATTGATTGTAGATAGTCTGTATGGAACTCCAGCCACAAAAGAGTCTATAACAATTGATTTTACTGCAATTGATAATGATTCAGATGTTGCGACCAAACAAAGTGATGGTACAGCAACGTCAACTGGTTCTTTCGATAGTATTGCTGTACAGCCAGAAAGTGATTTGGTAGACCCTGCAATTAATACAGATCCGGTTGCGATTTTTGCTGATCGAGCCTTATTGGAGCTTGTTGGACTTGGTGCTTTAGGAATTGATCTGGATCGTCAAGTCTATGCTGCTTATGATGCTGAAAACAACATTCAGAAAGTTGAAATCACCTATCGACCTCTTATTGAAGTTGGCCTGACAAAAATTTCGATTGATGCTTCTCAGCGATTAGCTCAAGAACTTGGTTTAAAATTAAGCTATGCATCAACTGAAGGAACACTTACGCTGCTAGGGTACTCTTATACTTTAACTGTGACTGCATTAGATGGCGGTCCTATAGATAATGTGAAGTTAAATGAGTTATTAGCAACAGTTGAGTTGACAAATGAAAACGGAACTTTATTGGAAAGTAGTACACTCAGCCTTGAAGTTCTGCAATCTATGTCTGTAACTGTTACTGATACAAATGGTAAAGTTGATACTGATTTGGGGGGTAGTTTATTAGATGCCAATCTGATCAATAATCTGGGTGACTTTAATCAGTTCATCATTGAAGGTACTAATATAGATAATACTCTTGATGCTTCTGGTAAATTAACAGGGCAAAGAATATACGCTTATGACGGTGTAGATACCATCACAGGTAGTACACACGATGACTGGATACGTGCAGGTGCAGGGGTAGATACTGTTAATGCTGGATCGGGTAATGATGCCATCTTTGGTGGATTAGGCAATGATATTCTAAATGGACAAGATGGTAATGATTTGCTATTTGGTGAATCAGGTAACGATACCATTACTGGTGGAATTGGTTCCGATATAGCTGTTTTCCAAGTACTTGATGGTGAGGAAAGAGATGCAACTGGTGGTAACGGTACAGATACTTGGACTGATTTCATCGTTGACGATACTACAAATCCAGAAGCCGATATGATCGATATTAGCGTTCTATTGGTGGATTATGCTGGTGATGGTAGTGCTGCTTCACTAGCGGATTATTTAAGTGTTACATCAGACGGTACAGATACAACCATTAGTATCGACCGTGATGGAACAGGAAGTCAGTATCAATCTGCTGATATATTGGTTTTGAGAGGTGTAGATACTTCACTTACAGAGTTGGTTAATAATAATCAATTCATAATCTAATTATACCGAGGTTTAATCCTGAAATAGGTGAATACTTATTTCATCTAAGTGCCTGATGAACTTCATCAGGCACTTTTTTATTTTAGGGTTAACACACCAAGTGCATACATATTTTGTTTTCAAGCCAACTATTTATTATTAATCGACAGATTCTCATCACCCAGAACGAATCTAAGCAAAGTTACATATTGATTAAATATCCATTTCGTTTGTGCTTTATTCGGTCTTTTTTCTATGGTTTGGATATGGAACTTCGGCTTAAGATCATCAGTTTATGATCTTAATGTGGAAATGGGTGCAAAATAAAACAGCAGACCTTAGCTATTTTATTTGAACTTGACAGTTATGTCTTGATCTATTAACTGGTTGATTATTATTCACAATGCACTTTTATATTTCAGCGACCTTGTTAAAATTTGCGCACTTGATTAGGTGGCGGTGCGGTAAGTGTTTGAGAAATTAGCTGAACAAAGTTTAAAAATGATGGGCTGGGAAATCGATAACCATTGGCCTCTTGATCTGGATCAGTGCGTCATGATTGCTGCACCGCACACCAGCAACTGGGATGCCTTATATGCACGTCTGGCACTCAAGGCCTTAGGGGTCAACGTTCGGATTACCATTAAAGACAGCTATATGAAATTTCCTTTTGGTCCATTTGTACGCGCAATGGGTGGAATCGGAATTGACCGCACAGCGAAAAAAGAGGGTGAGCCACGACCAAGTATGGTTCAGGTGATGTCGGATTTATTTAAAACCCATCCAAAACTAGTGATGTTGGTCACACCGGAAGCAACGCGTGCCAAACAGGAACAATGGAAGACTGGTTTCTACCATGTGGCAGTCAATGCAGGCGTGCCCATTGCATTGGCTTATATGGATTATGCCAAGAAGAAAACCGGGGTGGGTAAAATTGTTTATCCTAGTGGTGATTATGAAAAAGATATGGCTGAAATTATGGCTTTTTATGCACAAATTCAGGCTAAATTTCCAGAACAGTTTAGCGTGGATACACGTTATTATCATGAAACCTAAGTGAAAACATACGATTTCCCTGACTGATCTTCAAGCGAAGCTAAGACATGCAGATGGCAAAATCTTGGCTCGATGCACATGATGGATCAGTCAATGTGAAATTCAATTTTCGCTTAAAAAATTATTGATTTTGTGCCGGGTTAATCCCGCCTAAATGTTGGCAAGCTTCCTGATAAATATAATATTGTTCCTCGATCACTTCTGTTAATGGCACCTTAAATAACTCATCTCCATCTTTATAGCTTTGTACATAAGATTCGGCTTTCTGGCGGCTAGAAGAGAGAGCCTGTTCATGATAGGAGGTAATAGAAGTATGCGCCATTTGTGCAGTTTCAATTCTATTGCACTGAAAATTTGCCAGCATTTTTTCTGCATGTTTCAGCTCATGAGAGGTAGTCAGAGAACAGCCAGAGAGAAGAATCATTCCTGCTAATAAAATCAAGGTTTTCATTTCTAGGAAAATGGATGATGGGGTTAGGTTATTGTATAAAGTTTTCCTGCCGATATATTTGATCTGCCCGACTGATTGGGTGTTTTTTGTTTAAGTGAGATTTATTGTAATTTTGACCGGTTGTTATAGATAAATAAGGTTGCAATATCTCAACATATAAATCTGATTTTTTTTGGAGGTAGGTACTACTGCTTTAGAACAGTGAATTGAAAATCAGGAAACAGCCAGAAGCAAATAAAAGGCTTAAAACTGTATGTTTAAATTGCGTTTCCGAAATTTTATAAAATAATTTTGCCCCTAAAATGGCGGGCAAACTGACACTGATCAGCAAAATTGTCATATAAGGCCAGAGTTGGATGTTAAGTGTGCCTTGCAGTAAATAGGCCAGTAAGGTAAACAGCTGAATACCAAAATTAAAATGTCGTAAAACGTAACGTTGTTGCTGTTTGGGAAGATTTTTCAGCATGACCTAGGCAGAAGGCAACGAACCGCAAAAACCGCCTAAACCACCCAGAATTCCGCCCAAAAATCCAACCAGGCTGTCTGCCAGTTTTCCGGATTGTTGCAGCCGTGGAAATGCCGGATTGAAAAACATCACCGGACACCATAACATCAAAAATGAGCCTAAAACCACTTTAAAGGATTCGGGCTGAATAATATGCAGCAGATATGTGCCCAAAGGTACGCCAATTAGCCCGGCAATTAAATAAGGCAGCACCAGTGCTTTATTTAGATGTGGATGCTGCTGTTCATTGGACAATGAAATGACATGGCTCCACACCGAAGCAAAGACCACCAGGGGCGCCGTAATTTGCGGGGGGAGGACCCACACCCAGAATGACATGGCAATGAGGGCAAAGGCAAAGCCCGTCAGTCCCTGTACAAAACCTGCGACCATTGCCCCAACAATAAATAACAACCAAGTCATAGCGATCTGTACAGATGAAAAATCTGTAGTATTCAAAAGATCAGTCAAAAAGCCAAGCATATGTTTAGCAGAATTTATGCAAACCTAAGGAGAACTTTGTATAAAACAGCTTCAGCATTCAGGACAGAAATTCTTCCTGTGAATAAAAAAGACATAAATGACTACAAAATTTCACATAGACTCCCATCACTCTTCATTAAAGCATTGAATACTGAAGTCACGCCGTAAAGAGGTGATGAAGATGATGAAAAAAGTGATCTTACTTTCTGTATTGGCAGTGTCATTAACTGGTTGTGTTCTGGATCCTTATGATGATGATTATGGTGGTCATCGAGACCGTAACGGACATTATGACCGACACCATCATGGTGACCGTGACTGGAACAATAAAGACCGTCCGGACTGGGATCATGATAGAGATGACCGAGACTGGCGCTATGGTCGTTGATTAATCTATCACTGATCTGAAATTGACTGACTACATTTGACAAAAAGGATTCCCTCGGAATCCTTTTTTATTTTTAATCAGGATGCATTTTTTTGATACAGTCCTGCACGGACTGTTCCCGCCTTGCTTTGTTTAATCTGTTGCCAGGAAGCAGGGAGTTTAAGCTGATTTAACTCGCGATCGGCCTCTACATAGATAAAAGCGCGGTCTTTAATCAGCGGGTCAGCAAGCTGGGCCAGTTCTTCCCATAAATCCAGACTGTAAGGCGGATCTAAAAAAACCAGATCAAAAGACTGTTTCAGGGTAGGTAAGATTTGCTGTGCCGTGGCGACTTTGAGTTTGGCATGTTGGCTGGTCACTTTCAGCAACTGCAAATTATCTGTCAAAAAAGCAGCTTGGGTGCGATTCGGTTCAATCATTACCACCTGTGCTGCACCGCGGGATAAAGCTTCAAAACTTAAGGCTCCTGAGCCTGCACAGATATCAAGAACCTGTGCATTTTGAATATCCCACATCAGCCAGTTAAACAAAGTTTCACGGACACGGTCGGGTGTAGGGCGTAAGCCTTCAACACTGGCAAAAGGAAGCTGACGGCGTTTCCATTCACCGCCAATAATACGGAGTTGATTTTTCATAGATCAGTCACCTTCAACTTCTGCGGGTTGTGCGCCTGATGCGGCTTGAGTAGCGTGCTGTGTCGCTGCTGCTGTTGTATTGCTCTGAACATTGGTCGCCGTGTCCACTGGTGTTGTGCCACTTGGCAATTCACCCGGTTTGATGCCTGCGGTCATGAGGCCGCCACTAATTTGATGGCCCGCAGGACGGATCGGATTCTTTTTACGGGTGTATAACCAATAGTCAAACAGAGGACGAGCCAGCTGCGCGGCCGAACCACCGTGTTTACCATTTTCCCAAACAATCGCAACCGCAATCTCAGGATTTTCAGCCGGGGCAAAACCAATAAATAAACCATGGTCAAGCTGACGTTCACTTAATAATGCTTCGTTGTATTTTTTACCTTGGGCAATACTTTTGACCTGTGCAGTCCCGGTTTTCCCTGCAATATGATACAGCGGGGTACGAATACCACGACCTGTACCGGTCTCGATAACATCAATCATGGCATCGCGCATTTTAATCCAGTCTTCGGGTTTGCCGTTAAACTGAATTTTACCATCTGGTGCATTACGCATTTTAAAAGGTTTGGCACCATGGCTTTCACGCAGTACATGCGGGGTAATATGCGCACCTTGGTTTGCAGTAATTGCAGTAGCCATAGCCAGTTGCAGCGGCGTCGCAGTAAAGGCACCTTGTCCGATACTGACGGAAATGGTTTCACCTTTTAGCCATTTGCTCTTACGGGTCCGCATTTTCCAGTCCGGGTTCGGATACAAACCGGTACTTTCACTCGGTAAATCGACGCCAGTTTTTTCACTAAAGCCAAATTGGCGCATCCAGGCATTCATTTTTTCAATGCCCATGCGGTAGGCCAAAATATAATAATAGGTATCACAAGAAACCACTTGAGCTTTATGCAGATTGACCGTGCCATGACCTGATTTGCGCCAATCACGGAATTTATGCGAATCGCCGGGTAAAGAAAAATACCCGGGGTCTGAAATGGCGGTGTTCCAATCCACGATATTGTAATGCAGCCCACCTAAACCAAACATCGGTTTAATGGTTGAACCTGGAGGATAGGCACCTTGTACAGCACGGTTATACAGCGGCTGGTCAAGATTGTCACGTAGTGCACTATAGTCGGTATTGCTAATCCCGGTCACAAATAAATTCGGGTTAAAACTTGGACTGGAAACCAGGGCCAGAATTTCTCCTGTTTTCGGATTCAGCGCCACAATGGCACCGCGACGACCCGCCAGTTGCTCGGTTGCTGTGACCTGCAAGCCATAGTCAATTGAAAGGTACAAGTCATTTCCGCGTACCGGCTCTTTACGACCTAAATTACGTAATACGTTACCGTGAGCATCAGCCTCGACAGATTCATTGCCGGGCAAGCCATGCAACAGATCTTCATAAGATTTTTCCACCCCAATTTTCCCAATCAGGTTGGTGCCGGCATATAAGTCTTTGTCAATCGACTTCAATTCTTTGTCGTTAATACGCCCCACATAACCGATCACGTGCGCAAACAGCTCACCATGCGGATAGTAGCGCGTCATCTGGGTTTCAATATTGACCCCAGGAAACTCAAACTTGACTTCGCTAAATTTAGCAATGTCGGTTTCTGTTAAATTTAATTTGAGCGATACGCGTTCGGTTTTTTTAGCGGTCTTGATGCGGCTGCTAAAGCGGTCAATATCTTCTTGGGTCAGGTTTAGAATCGGAGTCAGACGCTTTACGGTATCTTCAATATCTTTTACATCGGCCCGAGACATGGTGGCAGAAAATACCGGATAATTATCTGCCAGCAAAATACCATTACGGTCATAGATATAGCCGCGTGCAGGTGCCAAAGGCTGTAGCCGGATACGGTTCTGGTCTGAAGCGGTTGAAAACTCATTATAATGCGCAATTTGCAAATAGGCATAACGCGCAACAAGCAGGAGCAGAAAGAATGCCACAATCCCGATGGAGATAAAAACCCGATTGCGATAAATGCGCTTTTCTTGCTGAACATTTTTTAAAGGAAAGTGCTGCTTCATACGCGATCGACTTACATACAGGGGAGTGAAAAATCTGGTGGCACATTCTAACGCAAGTCAGCATTTTTTGATATTTGTTCTGGCGAACTGTTAGGCGGGTTTAGTTTAAACTTTGACTTTATAGACATTAAAATTGTAAAGTGCAGTATATAAGAGTTCTGATAATTCTGCTAAAGTCAAAATTCAAAAAAAGGACTGTACTAAAAAATAAGATTTAGGGACAACGATGAAAATAATCACAAAAGTGTATCCTTTACTGGCTTTTTTTGCGCTGGTAAATATTGCTCATGCACAAGACCATTCATATTTACCTGAAGCGAAATTGACATCAGACAATGCTAAAACATGGAATATCGGGGCTGGATTTACCAAAAAGCTTCTTCATCTGAATGCAGAATGGGTCAATCCTTATGGCATCGCCTATGCAAAAGCGGGTGTGTTTTATAATGATGACTATAATGCCGGTGCTCAGGTCGGGTTTCGTTATCCTTATTACCTTACCGGAAAAGATAAAAACGGTTACTACCTGGGTGTCTATGCAGGGCATCTGGAAAGTAAACACATCAAGAATGAATATGAAGCAAGACTGGGTGCGGGTATAGATTTAGCCTATGTATTGCTCAGTAAAGAACGGATTAGCAGTTTTAGTATCGGGATTGGTGCTGGCGAAGAGATGACGGATCAGAAGGGTAATGTGGTTGCAGAGACAGAACCCATGCTACAATTTTCCTATACTCTAAGTGTCGGTTTATAGTGAAAATAGTGAGCTTTTATAATTAAGTATTTTGTGATTAAAAAATTAAATATGGAAATCGTGCATGTTTGAGTACGTCAACGAATTGTGGCAAACCTTCTTGAATCGCCCTGATTTCTGGGCAGTACTTAGCATCATTCCTGTGACAGCTTTTGTAACTTGGGCACATGTGTGGATGGCACTGAAAATGGTGTTTTACCCCCTAACCTTTTGGGGATTCCACTTAGGGCCGCTCCCTGTCGGCTGGCAGGGGATTGTGCCACGTAAAGCCGGTCGTATTTCCGGGATTATCACCGACAATACCTTGTCGAAATTGGGTTCTTTACGTGAATTTCTGGATGCCATGGATCCGGAAGATATGGCACGGATTATCGGTGAGCAGGTCGGTTTTGAACTGGAACATCTGATTGATGAAATGATGATCGACCGTAATGCGGTACTTTGGGAAAACTTACCCTATTCAATTAAGCGCCGTATTTATTCGCAAGCGCATAAGCAGCTGCCAGGTATTTTAAGAGAATTAGTGACTGAGCTGACCATGAACGTCGAGTCACTTGTGGATATGCGTGAAATGGTGGTGCGCCAAATGGAAGGTGATCGCCGTTTAATGGTGAACATGTTTCTGAAAGTAGGACGTAAAGAAATCAACTTTATCTGGCATATTAGTGCATTAATTGGAATGTTCTTCGGTATATTCCAGATGATTGTCTGGTTTGTGGTGCCTTGGCATTGGACGGTTCCTTTCTGGGCAGCGGTGTGGGGTTTCCTGACTAACTGGATTGCGATCTGGATGGTGTTTAATCCGCTGGAACCGCATTATATCCGCTATCCACAGTTTTTTGCGCGTACAGAAAGTCGCACGTTCCCGTGGATCAAACCGGTGATTCCACATATTGGCACCTATAATATCCAGGGTGCATTTATGAAACGTCAGGATGAGGTTTCCGATGTTTTTGCCCGAGTAGTCACAGAAGACCTAATTACGTTAAAATCCATTATGACTGAGATGATGTATGGCGGGAAGAAAGATAAAACTCGCCGTATCGTTAAACGCCATATTAACGAAATCATGGAAACTCCGATTGTTCGGACCTCTTTGCAGTTGTCTTTAGGTCCAAAAGAGTATGCAAAACTCAAGACAGACTTGATCGATCGCTCGATTGAAATTACGATGGTGCCTGTATGCGACCCTGCCTTTAATGCGAGCCGTGCACAGAAAATCTATCAAATGTTTAGAGACCGTATTCGAGAGTTGACGCCAAGAGAGTTTCAGAATTTATTACGTCCTGCCTTTCAGGAAGATGAATGGATTCTGATTGTCTTGGGTGGCGTAACCGGATTTATCGCGGGTACAATACATTTGTTTGTGGCTTTCTTATAATTAGATGCTGGACTACATGACGAATAAAGAGATTCGTCATGTAAACGCATCACATATATTTGTTAAATGAGGATGTTTTTTTATGCGCATTATATTACTCGGACCACCTGGAGCAGGTAAAGGTACACAGGCTCAGTTGATCTGTAAGCGCTACAATGTCCCACAAATTTCAACCGGTGATATGCTCCGTGCTGCAATTCGTGAAGGTACTGAATTAGGTCTTAAAGCTAAAAGCGTGATGGAAAGTGGCGGTCTGGTATCAGACGAGCTTATCATCGGTCTGGTTAAAGAACGTATTGCTCAACCTGATTGTGTAAACGGTTGCATTTTTGATGGTTTCCCTCGCACTATTCCTCAAGCAGAAGCTTTGGAAAAAGAAGGCATCAACATTGATCACGTGATTGAAATTGATGTACCAGACGAAGAAATCGTTAAGCGTCTTTCTGGTCGCCGTCAGCACCCGGCTTCTGGCCGTGTATATCATGTGGTTTACAATCCACCTAAAGTGGAAGGTAAAGATGATGAAACGGGTGAAGAACTGGTTCAACGTCCTGATGACCAGGAAGAAACGATTCGTAAACGTTTAGGTTCTTATCACACTGAAACTGAGCAACTGGTCGGTTTCTACCAAGGTCGCGCAGCATCAGGTGAAAATGCACCGACTTATGACAAGTTAAACGGTCTGCGTCCAATTGAAGAAGTTCAAACTGATCTTTTCGCTATTTTGGATCAATCAAAATAATCGTATTTCGATGATTTTGACAATCGAAGAGCCCTAAGTCATATTAGGGCTCTTTTTATTCTGCTCTCAAAAAGGATGCTGCTGTGAAATTTGCTGTATTAGGGTTAATGGTCGTATTTCTGGCAGTATTGTTTGCTTTGTTTTATGTCAGTTTCAAGATGCTGAAAAAAGTACGCCAGCAAGAGCGTAGCGAAAATGCTGGCAAGGTGCCTGTGCGTCGGCTGCATCCCAAGTTACAGGCAGAACTCGAACAAAAACGCCAACAAGAACAGGCAGAACAAAATAAAAAATAATGGCTTTTAAACGGAGCACATCACCTGGCTGAACTCATCTCACTTATGATTCAGCTTCAATGTTCTTGACAGGAATCGCACGGCCAGCACCAAATTCAAAACGATCTGGCCAGTTGCACACATCACACACCACACATTCATGACATTTGGGCTTGCGTGCAATACAGGTATAACGACCGTGTAAAATCAGCCAATGATGGGCATCGACTATAAATTCCTTGGGAATGACTTTGACCAGCCGGTGTTCAACTTCAAGCACATTTTTGCCAATAGCCAGACCGGTACGATTACCTAAACGGAAAATATGCGTATCGACTGCCATGGTCGGATGGCCAAAAGCGGTATTCAGCACCACATTGGCAGTTTTACGCCCCACACCCGGTAATGCTTCCAGATCAGCCCGATTGTTGGGCACTACACTGTTGTGTTTTTCCATCAGCAGCTTGCAGGCTTTAATTACGTTCTCGGCTTTAGCGTTATATAAGCCGATGGTCTTGATATATTCTTTTAAACCCTCAACGCCTAAGGCATAAATGGCTTCTGGTGTATTGGCCACGGGAAACAGTTTATCCGTGGCTTTGTTGACACTGACATCGGTGGCTTGAGCCGAAAGCGTCACGGCCACCAATAGCTCAAAAGGAGTGCTGTAATTCAGTTCCGTTTTAGGGCTAGGTCTTTGCTCTCGTAAGCGTTCAAAAAAAATCTGAACCTGCTTTCTGGTCATGTTTTTAACCGCCATCATGAAGCTCCCAGAACAATCAGTTGCTGTTGCAAATTATTCAGCAGATCACGTTTCTTAAGGTCTTCACGAACACTGAGCTGTTTTTCCAGTTTTTTGATTTGGGTGCGAATTTTTGCCAGTTGAATGGTGGTTGCTGCATCGTGGCTCACGATAGGTTTAGCTGTTTTTTCTACCACTTGAATCTCTGGAACCAAGTCACTTTGCGCTGAAAATTGGGCAAATAAGGCCGTATCAATATTGGCACGCACCACCGGACCTTTGCGGTTAATCCGGCGTTTCTCTTCACGTTGAATATGGGCGTAATAGCGCTTGCGCAGGTCAGTTTGTTCAGCAATACGCGCCTCTTCTGAAGGCACGACGTGATTGTCTTCTACCAGGTCAATACAGTCGACCGGGCAGGGCGGAATACAGAGTTCGCAACCGGTACACAGGTCAGTCAAAATGCTATGCATGAGCTTACCTGAACCAATAATCGCATCGACTGGGCAGGCGTTGATGCACTTGGTACAACCAATACATTCATCTTCACGAATAATCGCTTTCATACGTTGTGGACGACCATCACTTTGAATCGGCCAAACACTTTCTTCTGCTTTGAGTTTTGGGCGACCCAGCAATTCAGCCAAAGCGTCGGCAACGGGTTGTCCGCCTGGTACACATTTATTGGCCTCTTCACCTTCACTTATGGCTTTTGCATAAGGCAGGCATCCATCTCGATGGCCGCAAAGTCCGCATTGTGTTTGCGGCAACAGGGCGTCAATTTTTTGAATCAAGCTAATTTGAGTGTTCATGTATAACCGGGAGTGCTGGGCAAGCAGCGTGAAACAATGTGCTGGAGAGCAATACTAGCATGTTTTTACATAGAATTCCTGTGCGCAAAAATGGGACTAAAAATGCATTAATATTGGGCAAAATATTACATTTATATATAGCTAAAAGTTATTTTATTTATAAATAAAAAGACTGAATAATTAAATTAAATATATGTTCTATATAGAAAATTGAAGTTTTTTTCAAAAAACTATTGCTGAATAGGTGCAAGTGATATTTAATGTTTTGCGCCAAAATATATCATTGATTGAAATTTTGACCAATTTTGATCCATTTTCTGCTGAGGATTAAGCGTTGAAATACAACAGCCTTAACGACTTCCTAAACTACGTTAAATCACGTGATCAACATCAACCAGAGTTTCTACAAGCTGTAGAAGAGGTAATGACTAGCCTTTGGCCATTCATTGAAAAGAATCCAGAATATGCTGATCATGGATTACTTGAACGTCTTGTAGAACCTGAACGAGCGATTCAGTTCCGTGTTTCATGGGTAGATGACAAAGGCCAAACTCACGTAAACCGTGCTTTCCGTGTACAGTACAACTCAGCTATTGGTCCATTTAAAGGGGGGATGCGTTTCCACCCCTCAGTGAACCTTTCAATTTTGAAATTCCTAGGTTTTGAACAAACTTTCAAAAATGCCTTGACTACATTGCCTATGGGCGGTGGTAAAGGTGGTTCAGACTTTGACCCTAAAGGTAAGTCTGAAGGCGAAATCATGCGTTTCTGCCAGGCATTAATCATCGAGTTGTACCGTCATCTGGGTTCAAATACTGACATTCCTGCGGGCGATATCGGTGTAGGCGGCCGCGAAGTAGGCTACATGGCAGGTATGATGAAGAAGCTCAGCAATGACACTTCATGCGTATTCACTGGTAAAGGCCTGACTTTCGGTGGTTCACTGGCTCGTCCTGAAGCAACGGGTTACGGTACGGTTTATTTCGCGGAAGAAATGCTGAAAACTCGTGACGATAGTTTTAAAGATAAAGTGGTAACTATTTCTGGTTCTGGTAACGTAGCTCAATACGCTGCTGAAAAAGCCATGTTCCTGGGTGCAAAAGTGGTTTCACTTTCTGACTCTGCGGGTACTGTATTCGTTAAAGACGGTTTCACTGAAGAACTTCTTGCTGAAGTGATGGAACTTAAAAACGTTCAACGTGGCCGTATTTCTGAGTTTGCGTCTAAACATGGTTTTGAATATATGGAAGGTCAACGTCCTTGGTCTATCAAGTGTGACATCGCGCTTCCATGTGCAACTCAAAACGAATTAAATGCAGACGATGCAGCTCAACTTCTTGCAAATGGCGTGATTTGTGTTGCTGAAGGTGCAAATATGCCGTCTACGCTTGAAGCAGTGGAAAAATTCGTTGAAGCGAAAATCCTTTATGCACCAGGTAAAGCATCGAATGCTGGTGGTGTAGCGACTTCTGGTCTTGAAATGTCTCAAAATGCATTGCGTTTAGGCTGGACGTTTGAAGAAGTTGATGAACGTTTACACGCGATTATGAAAGAAATTCACCGTAACTGCGTGAAATACGGTACTAAAGAAGATGGTACTGTGAACTATGTTGATGGTGCGAACATTGCAGGCTTCGTAAAAGTGGCTGATGCTATGCTTGCTCAAGGCGTATTCTAAGTCTGACTTAGTTTAAGCTTTAAAAAAACCGGGGCAAATGCCCCGGTTTTTTATGTCCTGAATAAACTATTTACTTAACAGTTGAGCGTTCAACGGTCATGTCATGGATATAAGCATATTTCGACTGATCTGCAGCAGGATGCTTGATTTCATAACGCTTGACCCGGATGATTTGTCGCTCATTGGGGTTATGGGTAAAACCTTCGATTTGATCATAGAATAAAGTCCAGTCGTTATCGACTTGGGTTTTTATCCCGCTTTCACTGTATTTAACTTCCCGAACCTGTAAACAGTTTTGTGGGGCGACACCGCTACATGGCTTAGTTTCAGGTGAAATTTCCAGAAAAATGGTTTCAGCCTGAGTCTGATATTTGCTTTCAGGGGTCATGGTGCCAGTGAAAACGTATTTCTGACCTGTGGCTGAAACGAGGGTTAATGTCGGTTGTTGAGGATCATTCAGGTTCAATACAAAAGGTGCTTTGCGGTCATTAAACAGATCCTTGGCAATACTTTCTTGCTGCATAGAAGCTTCTGGACATGCCATCTGAGTTGCCATTAAAGGCCCTGTTACAATCTGATTGTTTTCCACTTTCCAGCTACCGCCCATGCCATTACAGCTGGTGGCAATACTTAAACGGCCTTTATCATCAAAATTCAGCACCAGAGGTTTTGGTGCAGACCCTGTAGCCGTACGCCATTGATAAGTGCTCAAGGTCTTATCTGCATTTTGTTGTTGAAGGACAGACACGGCGACATCTCCAACTTTTTGAATATCGCCAGATTGACAGGCTGCGAGCATGAGAGGAAAAAGAGCCATTGCTAAAAGTTTAACTTTCATTTTAAAAGTACTTGGTTTTGAAGAATTTTTAATAGAATAACGTATAGGTACTTAAAAAATATGGATACATTCTGACGAATTCAGTAGCAAAATGTATCCATAACAATAATTTTGTTAATTATTAATGAAAAGTTATGATTTGATATGCATCAGTCAAAACGGTAAATATCCATGCCCAGAGAACCCATACTGAAACTGCTATGCACAATACTGAAACGATGCCCAGTCCCCATCGCAAAGAACAGGGGAGCAAAGTGTTCTAAGGTAGGATGATTACGCTCTACATAAGGGATACTTTGCCAGTCCAGAACCGCAGCATAATCGCTGTGATTCATTTTGCTGACCACATAATTCCGAAAAGTCGATGCCCACTCGGGTACAGTAGCAGCTTCACCATGCCATGCCAATTCACGCAGGTTATGGGTAATACTTCCCGAACCGATTATTAATATTTGTTTTTCACGTAATGGTGCCAGGGTTTGACCAATTTTATAAATCTCCTCAGCAGACATGTTCATCGGTAAAGAGATTTCTACCACAGGAATATCAGCCTCGGGATACATATGCAACAATGGCATCCACACGCCATGATCCCGTGGACGAGTGCTGTTGGCATGGGCTGTAAAGCCAGCATTGGCCAAAAGATGCAGAACCTGTTCTGCAAGTTCAGGTTGACCCGGTGCCGGATAGCGGATTTCATACAGCTCAGGCGGGAAACCACGAAAGTCATGCCAGGTTTCTGGACGAACGCTACTACTCACTTCAAGCGCATTACTTTCCCAGTGCGCAGACATCACAACAATGGCTGCAGGCTTAGGCAGATTTAAGCTCAATCGCTCCAGAGCAGGACCTACCTGTTCCGGATTCAGCGCCAGCATGGGTGAGCCATGTGAAATAAATAAACCGGGTAAAGTTTGTAGATTCATGTTGATGCGCCTAATTTAAATAACATCGATTGAGGCTATGATGCCAAATAAAGAGAAATAGAATAAATACAATTTATATCAACATATTGTTCCTTTTTTAGAACAATAATGCACGGTCTGATCCAGTTGATGACTCAAGCTCAGGAATATGTTCGCTTTACACGATTTTTCCAGGCTCAAATCATCCCGTTCTGAACCTGCTTAACCCGCCCGGTGATAAGGGTGATTATGGTTGATACTCATTGCGCGGTAGAGCTGCTCAATCAGCATCACGCGCACCATAGGGTGAGGCAGGGTGAGTTTGGATAAAGACCAGTGCCATGCAGCAGCTTTACGTACCGCTTCGGAGTGACCATCCGGACCGCCAATCGCCAAGACAACATCATTACCTTCCAGCATCCATTGTTTCATGGTCTCAGCCAGTTTTTCAGTACTGAATTCTTTACCCCCGACTTCAAGGGCAATCAGGGTTTCATTATGTTTCAGTGCATTCAGAATGCTTTCACCTTCAATCTGGCGATATTTCAGGATATCGGCTTCAGAATCATTTTTTCCGCGTTTTGCCATAGGTAATTCTATAATTTGGGTCTGCACAAAAGGCTGGATACGTTTGAAGTAATCTTCAAAACCGGTGAGCACCCAGGCTGGCATTTTTTGACCGATGGTAATAATACGGATTTTCATAAGATTCGATGATTTAAGACTCATCTTTATTATAAACGCTAAAACTGATTTTACTTGTTTTTGAGCAACAAATTGCAATTGAAAAGGCGTGCCAGATGCTGCTTTAATCTTCAGCAATGGATTGAATATGCATAAGAAGAGAGGAAGATAATAAATGAGATTAAAAAGGGATAAAAATTTAGGCTTATGGTTGAGCACCTTCCTTTGCACTCTTTTGTTCAATACTTCAAGTTGGGCATTACCGAGCATAGCACCTGCCAGTAGCGATAATTTAAAGGTCTATCTGGAGCAAATTATAGGTCAGCAGGGGCATCGTAATTATAAAAACTCACAAGAGCTACAACGCGTTTCTGCCTGGATTAAAGAACAGATGCGTTTGTTTGGTATCCCGTGCCAGTATCAAAATTATTCGGTGAATGGTCTGGGTTATCGCAACGTAGTATGTACCTTAACTGCAGGTCATGCTGACAAAGTGATTGTCGGCGCGCATTATGATGTGTTTGGTGAAACTCAAGGTGCAGATGATAATGCTTCCGGAGTGGCAGGGGTGATTGAAACCGCACGCATACTGTCACAGCAGAAATCGCAACTGCCCTATAATGTTGAATTTGTATTTTATACCTTGCAGGAGCCGCCATTTTTCAAGACCGAACATATGGGCAGTTTTGTACATGCAAAATCCATCCAGACTCAGAAAGATCATATCCGCGGCGTTTATATTTTAGAGATGATCGGGTTTTTTGATGAAAATCTGGTACAGGAGTATCCTGCCGGCCTGAAATGGGTTTATCCGCAACATGGTAACTTTATTGCGGCTGTCAGTAATTTGCAGTCGTATGATTTGGGTGCAAAATATTGTGAATCCATGCGAATACTGAAGCGCCTGGAGTGTCAACGACTGGTCGCACCGTCTTTTATCACGGGGATGGAGTTTTCAGATCATCTCAATTACTGGAAGCTGGATATTCCCGCCATGATGATTACAGATACGGGGCGTTTTCGTAACAGGTACTATCACAGCGCCAAGGATACCTTGAAAACTTTAAATATTGCCAAAATGGCCAGTGTCATAGATGGTCTGGCTTATAGTTTAATAATTCAAGCTGATGAATAAGAACGCATAAAAAACGCAGTCCCCTAATGAAATATTGGGACTGCGATCAAAAGGTCATCCACCTGGAGATGTAGATGACCATTCACATAACTTATTAATAACTTTTTAAGTAGAAATAAATCAGAAACCTACAGCGCATCACTATCTATACCATATTAAATGGGGATGAGCTGCTGGTTTTTCAAGCTGATGTGTTATGAATATGGTAAAAAATTTACACAAAAAAAGAGAGCCGAAGCTCTCCTCTTTTTGTAGAAAAATGCAATTAATGACGCGCTGCTTTGCCTTCTGCAATTGGTTTAACAATCGGTGCTTTCACCAAAGGTTTTGGTGCTTCCACCAAGGCCAATGGCAAGATCTCATCGATGCTTTTCACGGTCTTAATTTCAAGGCCGGTTTTAACATTTTCTGGAATTTCCACCAGGTCACGAGCGTTCTCTTGAGGGATGAATACTAGCTTGATGCCACCGCGATGTGCAGCTAAAAGTTTTTCCTTCAAGCCACCAATGCGCATTGCACGACCGCCCAGATTGGTTTCACCGGTCATGGCAATATCAGCACGTACTGGAATGCCTGTGAAAGCTGAAACCAGTGCGGTAGTTAAGGCCAAACCTGCAGATGGACCATCTTTCGGTGTTGCACCTTCAGGTAAATGCACATGAATATCGGTTTCTTCAAATCTTGAAGCCTCAATACCCAAGGCATCGGCACGAGTACGCACCACAGTCATTGCAGCGGTAATGGATTCTTTCATCACATCACCGAGTGAACCGGTGGTAATGAATTTACCTTTACCTTTTACCGCAGCAACTTCAATCGAAAGCAATTCGCCACCAACTGAAGTCCAAGCCAGGCCATTGACACGACCCACTTGTGCTTCTTCTTCTGCCATACCGAAGTCGAACTTATGTACGCCCAGGTAATCAGACAGGTTTTCAGCAGTGACATCGATATGCAAGTTTTTGGCTTTTTTGCTGACCGCTTCTTTCACCACTTTACGGGCAATTTTTGACACTTCACGTTCCAGGCTACGCACACCGGCTTCGCGAGTATAACGACGCACGATGTCACGAATCGCTTCTTCATGAATGGTCAATTCTTTTGCACGTAAACCATTGTCTTTAATGGCTTTAGGAACCAGATAACGCTCGGCAATATTGACTTTTTCCTCTTCGGTATAACCCGGCAGACGAATCACTTCCATACGGTCTAAAAGAGCCTCAGGAATATTCATGCTGTTTGCAGTACAGATGAACATCACTTCAGACAGGTCAAGATCAAGATCGAGGTAGTGATCGTTGAACTTGCTGTTTTGTGATGGATCAAGCACTTCAAGCAAGGCAGAAGCAGGGTCGCCACGGTAATCCTGTGCCATCTTGTCAATTTCGTCGAGCAAGAACAGCGGGTTCTTCACGCCAACTTTTGTCAGTGATTGCACGATTTTACCTGGCATCGCACCAATGTAAGTACGGCGGTGACCGCGGATTTCCGCTTCGTCACGTACGCCACCTAGGGCCATACGCACAAATTCACGACCTGTGGCTTTAGCAACCGACTCACCCAGTGAAGTTTTACCTACCCCAGGAGGGCCAACCAGACAAAGAATCGGACCTTTGAGCTTTTTCACACGAGATTGTACTGCAAGATATTCCACAATACGGTCTTTGACTTCATCTAAACCGTAGTGATCGGCATCTAAAATCTCTTGTGCTTTCGCCAAATTGATGCTGACTTTGCTGGCTTTATTCCAAGGCGTATCTAAAATCGCCTCGATATAGTTGCGCACCACAGCAGCTTCACTTGAAGCCGGTTGCATGGCTTTGAGCTTACGGAATTCAGATTCGGCTTTTTTACGCACGTGTTCCGGTAAATCGGCTTCTTCCAGACGACGTTCAATTTCTGCGACATCATCTTCAGCACCGCCATTCATGTCGGAAAGCTCGCGCTGAATCACCTTCATTTTTTCATTCAGGAAATATTCGCGCTGGTTTTTCTCCATCTGGCGTTTTACCGAGTCATGCAAGGTTTGTTCAATCTGCTGTTCTTCAGACTGTTGCAACAAATAAGTCATGAGCTCAGTCAAATGTGCTTCAAAGTCATCCTGTTCCAGAAACTTTTGCTTGATATCAATGTTCAGTGGGACACGGGTGGCAACAAAGAACAACAGTTGCAACAAGTCATCGATTTTATTTGCAGCAGTAACCAATTCACGTGCATTACGTAATTTGGCTTCTGCATACTGGGCAAATAAAGTTCGCAGTTCTTGCACACGCGTTGCTTGAGAGTCAGCTGCAACATTGACCGTCATTGGGCTAAGGGCATGTTCGGCTGATAAATATTCATCATGTTCGATGATTTTCACCAGTTTAGAACGGTGTAGACCCTCAATAAGTACTTTTATACAGTTTTCATCATTTTCATGATTCACAACTTGCACAATCTTCGCGACAGTACCGTATTGATATAAGTTGTCGTGATCAATTTCTTCTGTAAGAGAATCTTGTTGTGCAACTACAAATACGAGATTGTCACTGTTACGGGCCACGTCAACTGCTTTGATCGATTTTTCACGACCTACAAATAACGCAATTTGCATGTGTGGATAAACCACCACATCACGTAGCGCTAAAAGTGGTAATACGCTTGGAACCTGTGTATCTAAGGTTTCTTGATTCATAATAATTTCAGACATGGGCACTCCTAATGAGTAACAACAGTGTTGCCATGTTTTTTATAGTGATGGGTATTTTAAAAAATACAAGGGCAGGGCAAATGAAAATGTATAAAAAATGAGTAAATGTGTGATTTTAAAATATTCTTGTCAGTCAAAAATACCCATTCAACGCTTAAAGTGTAGATATTTTGCAGGAATAAGTAAGGCATCGAGAGGTTGATCCCAGACTTCACGATATAAAGGTTGCTGAATCAGCTGAAAGGCATGTGCAATACCAAGCCGATAGGGTTTATGGGGGGTGCTGGCCAGGGTTTTATCATAGAAACCGCCGCCCATCCCAATGCGGGTACCGTGAATATCACAGGCCAGCAAAGGCATGATTAAAAAATCCAGCGTCGAAACATGCAGGCCACGCCCGGCCATAGGCTCTTTCATGCCGAGTGGATGATATGAAAATTGATTGTTTCGGTATTGTTGTTGCGTGATTTTGACCCAGTGCAATTGCTGGTTCATGGTGCAAATCATCGGCAGATAAACCTGTTTATGCTGTTTAAAGCAGTATTCAATGATTTTTTGGGTATGGATTTCACCAAAGGCATTCAGATAGATGCCGATTTTTTTGGCATGCTGAAAAGGTTTTAGCCGGATCAGTTGCTGAAGTACTTTTTGTTGCGCCTGTTTTTGTTGAAAGCTGGAAACGGCTCTGCGCTGATGTCGAAGTTGCTTGCGTAAAACTTTTAAATCCACTGACATCTGTTATAGATTCCCAAAAAATATATACATTTTCATCGTAAAAGCAGTTTAACTGTTTTTCAGCTCTTTCAAAATCGGGCAACAGCTTTCATTGGTGGTTTTACATTCATCTACCCAGCTGCTTAAACGGGTTTTGAGTGCCTGCAATTCCTGAATTCGTTGATCAATTTTTTCCAATCGTTGCTCAATGACATGTCGCACCTGTTCACGGTCTTCGAGTTGAAGTTGCAGTAATTCCTGTATTTCACTGAGTTGCAAGCCTGCATCTTTGCCTTTTTGAATAAAGCTTAAGGTTTCAATATCTTTGTCATTGTAATAACGGTAACTCTGCGTGGATTCAGGTATGCGCATTAAACCGATGCGTTGATAATAGCGAATGGTTTCGACGTTTACATGACAGTGTTTGGCCAGTTTTCCGATAGTGAGCATAAAATATCCTCAAATGACTTGACTCTGTACTTGGGTACAGACTTTATGCTAACACAATGCAAGAATAAAATAGGTGAGTCGGATGAATGAGCAACAAAAATCTGCCTGCTGTGCAAAACAGGATTCAGTCCTTGAATTAGTGAAAGTTGATCCAGTCTGTGGAATGAACGTTTCGGAAAGTTCAGCACATTATTTTGAATTTGAGGGGAAAAAATATTTATTTTGTTGTGATGGCTGCAAACAAAAGTTTATTAAAAATCCTGAAGCTTACCTTCAAGAAACCACGCCTAAATCAGGCTGTGGCTGTGCAAATAAAGCTAAAGTTTTAGCGGCCTCATCTTCATGTTGTGGCGGTCAAAAAGCTGAGTCACAACAGTATATTGATCCCGTCTGTGGTATGACCGTGACGGATTTATCCAAGCCGCACACTACATACTTAGATAAAAGTTATTATTTTTGCGGTCAGGGCTGTTTGAATAAATTTCAGGCCAATCCAGAACAGTATTTAGAAAAAAATAAATCTAAAACTTCGGGCTGCGGTTGTGCATCTCAATTAAAAACAGATGAAAAAAAATCTTGCTGCGGTTCTCAAAATCAACCACCCGTAGCGCAATCATTAGGCTGTTGTGCGGGAAATAAAGCACAAACCGTAGAGCAGGTGAGTGAAACAATAGTTGATCCGGTTTGTGGCATGCAGGTTAAAACGGATTCTAAATGGCATAGCCAGTTTGAATCAAAAGATTATTATTTCTGTTCAGAACGCTGTCTGAATAAATTTACCCAGCAACCTGAACAATATTTACAAACTCTGCAAACAGCATCTTCCTGCTGTGCTTCAACAGCAAAAGTGGCAGTTGAAGAAAAGAAATCCAGCTGCTGTGGCGGAACTCATCCTGCATCATCACCTCATTCTGAGGTCGATCCTGTCTGTGGCATGTCGGTAGACACTTCAACCGATTTAAAAACTGATTATTCGGGTAAAACTTACTATTTCTGCAATCCGTCTTGCCTGGAAAAGTTTAAAGGAGACCCTGAATTTTATTTGCTTCCAGCAGATCAGCGACCTGTGCCGGAAGGTGCTGCTGACATGGATTATACCTGTCCGATGGACCCTGAAATTGTGCAGAAAGGACCGGGAACCTGTCCAATCTGTGGTATGGCTTTGGAACCGATGCAACCGACCTTAAATGATGCACCGAATCCTGAACTGGTCGATTTCAGTCACCGTTTCTGGATGACTTTACCACTGACTTTAATTGTCTTTGTATTGGCCATGGGTTCGCATATTCATGCCTTTATTCCGCAGCATATTCAGCCATGGATTGAACTGGTGCTGTCTATTCCTGTCATACTTTGGGCAGGCAAGCCATTTATTGAGCGTTGCTGGATTTCCTATAAAACCCGCAATCTGAATATGTGGAGCCTGATTGGGGTCGGGGTGCTGGCGGCATTTATTTACAGCATTGTAGCGACAGTTTTTCCATCCCTGATTCCGATGCAGGCCAAAACCGGTCATGGGGTCGCTGTGTATTATGAAGCAGCGTGTATGATTGTGTCCTTGAGTTTGCTTGGGCAAATCATGGAGTTAAAAGCCCGTGCCAAAACCGCTGACGCACTTAAATCCTTGCTAAAACTGCAACCGCATACGGCAAAATTGGTACAGCATGATCAGGTTGTTGAGGTGGATATTGGCATGGTGAACCAGGGCGATATCTTGCAGATTTCTTCAGGGGACCAAATTCCACTCGACGGCATTGTGGTGGAAGGCAAAACCTATGTTGATGAAGCCATGATGACCGGTGAACCTGTTCCGGTGAAAAAAGAACTTGATGACCGGGTGATTGGCGGGACGGTGAACCAGCGGGGCAGTATTCGTATTCAAACCACGGCAGTGGGTGCCAATACTACCTTGGCGAAAATGATTCAGACCGTGGCGGAAGCACAGCGCTCCAAAGCGCCGTTACAAAAACTTGCCGATGTATTTGCTAAATATTTTGTGGTAATTGTTTTAGCGATTAGCGTTTTGACCTTTATGGCATGGATGCTGTTTGGCCAAGCGCAATTTGATCTGGCGCTGATGTGTGCAGTAGCTGTACTCATTATCGCCTGTCCATGTGCCTTAGGTCTGGCCACGCCGATGTCGGTGATGGCAACCACAGGGCGGGCAGCGCAAAAAGGCGTGTTGTTTAAAGATGCTGAAGCCATAGAAGCCTTGAGCAAAGTCACCACTTTAATTGTCGATAAAACCGGAACCTTGACTGAAGGTAAACCGAGTCTGAAAGAGATTAAACTGCTTTCAGATACAGTGCAGCAAGTGCAAGTGGAACAATGGATTGCCTCGATTGAGCAATATTCAACTCATCCGATTGCCCAGACTTTAACCAAGCTTGTTCCGCATGATCAATTGCTAAAAGTTAGTGATTTTGAAGATGTCACCGGTTTTGGGGTGAAAGGTCAAATTGAGGGTCAAACCCTGTATGTGGGCAGCCAAAAGCTGATTGATCAATTGGGGTTGCAGCTGCCTGAACATGCTCAAGTGAAGCTGGATGCACAACGCGAGAGCGGTAATGTGATTAGCTTTCTGGCCAATCAGCAAGAAGTTTTGGCTTATATCTCCATTCACGATGCGATCAAACACAATGCCTATCAGGTGATTGATCAACTGATGGCCGATGGTATTGAAGTGGTGATGGCGACTGGTGACCACGAGCAGAATGCCAAACTGGTCGCGGCTGAGCTGGGGATTCAGCAGGTTTATGGCAACTGTACCCCGACTGAAAAATTGGATCTGGTAAAAAAATATCAGGCTCAAGGCAAAGTTGTGGCGATGGCTGGCGATGGTATTAATGATGCACCGGCACTTGCCCAGGCCAATGTGGGGGTGGCGATGGGTAATGGTACCGATATTGCCAAACAGACGGCTCAAGTGACTTTGGTCAAAGGGGATATCCGCGGTGTGGCGGATGCCATTCATATGGCAAAGTTAGGTGTGAAGAACATGAAGCAGAACCTGGCCTTTTCCTTTGTCTATAATGGCTTGGGTGTGCCTGTTGCAGCGGGTGTTTTTTATCCTCTGACTGGACTGTTATTGACTCCGATGCTTGCAGCGGTTGCCATGTCGCTCAGTTCATTGTCAGTAGTCATCAATGCTTTGCGGCTGCAAAAGTCTAAATAACTGAATGCCAGAACTTAAGTGATATACCCAAGATGAAAATCTTGGGTATTTTTTTGCATAAAATATTGATGAATATGGCGGAGAATGAAATGAAATTTAAAAACGAAAATTCTTTAAAATGTAAAATAGATGAATAAGTATTGTAATAAATGACACTTAGAATAATAAGAAAAAACACTCCGAAGATGCCGCTGCATGTCGTTACCCTGAACCCGAAGAAGTTCAAGGTGGACGCGACGCATACTTGCTGGGTTTCCCATTCGAAGATGGGCATACACTCTAAATATGCAGAACACAATCCGTAGATTTAAGTATCGGCAGGGATATAGACGCGCTGGCGAACACCTCAGAGATAGAGTAAGTATAACCAATAATGAGGTGTTGGCAAATCCTCAATGTGCAACAACTGTAAAGTTAAATCACAAACGTTGATAGTTTATTCAATTTTATAGGAAATTAAACCAAATCATCGAGGTCTTCTAAAATAGTCGCCAGCAAGCGATCACAATGTGCATACTCTTGCAAGGATTTGTTCATTGAAAGAACTTCCTGCATCAGTTCAAGTGCAACCATAATAATCAGTTTACTCGGCTCAACACGGGGTGCTTTACGGCGAAAATCATCATATTTTTCATTTAACAATTCAGCTGCACGTTCTAAACCAGCTTTTTCCTTTTCTGTGGTTGCTAAACGAAAATTATGACCCAGCACACGCAGTTCAACGGCAATTTGTTCACTCATGATTAAATATCCTCATTTGCATCGGCTGGGTGAGCAAGCTGTTGAATTTCTTGCGCATGCTGATCTTGAGCAGTACCTAAAATTGCAAGACGCTGAATAATGGCTTCAACTTTGGCTTTAGCATGTTCATTTTTTTGTAACAATCTTTCACGTTCCTGTTGCAATCCCTGAATTTCCTGTTGAGCAACACGGTGATCATTTTGCATTTTTTCTTTAATGACACGTAATTCATTACGTTCAGCCAGAATTTCCTGAAAACGGTTTTTAAGATCGGTACAACTTTTTTCCAAACGGCTATAGCGGTCTGCTAAAGCGGCTGCATCACTATTCAGTTGCTTGAATTGCGATTGGGTTTCGCTTAATTGCTCACTCAGATTATCTATTTCTTCTTGTTTTTGAGTGATGATGCCATTTTTTTGCACAATTTGGGCATGATAGTGCTCGTTGGAATCTGCTTTTGCAGCATTAAGTGCAGCATTTTCACTTTCATAATGCGCAAGTCGCGTTTTTAAAACGCCAATATGCGCCTGTAGACGCTGTAATTCTTCTAACATATCGTGGTCGCACAGTATCGCAAACAAAGGTAATATATAAGAAGTATAGAGATTGGATAAGCGAATGCAAGACGATATTTCAGGTTGGTCGGAATGGCACCACAATTTTTCAAAAATTGAAGAGATTTCAAGCCCAAGTGAGTTACATGGGTTACTAACGGGTATTGTTTGTGTTACTCAGGCACCGACCGGTGATGAATGGCAACAAATTTTAGCCACGCTTGAAATTCCTGCGCTAGAGCAGCAGGTTTTAGAGATATTAGCTGATGAAGCAGAAGATATTGCCCATGCTTTATCTGAAGATGAACTCGACTATTTACCCTTGCTTCCGGATGATGAACACGTTCTTGCGGATCGTGTACAAGCCTTGGCGGACTGGTGTGCCGGTGTCGTATTGGGATTTGGTCTGGCATCAGGACATATCCGTCCGGATGAAATGGAACTGATTGAACATCTGCAAGATGTGGCAGCGGTTGAATTTGATGAGTCGGATGATGACGAAGAAGGCGAAGAAAGCTATCAGGAACTTTACGAGTTTGTGCGCTTGATTCCTGTCAGCCTGTCTTTAGGTCGTAAAAAGGTAGAAGTGGCAGAAACCCCATTGCTGCAAGACATCCAGCCGCAGTTGCAAAAAAATAGTGCGACTACAGAAGCCAGCAGTGTAGTGGAAATGTTTACTCCACATCGTCCGAGCTAATTCGGGCGATTGTGTTCAAGAACAAACCCTTTAAAAGTTATAACCTCCTCATAAAAGACAAAAGTACACTTAATGATGAAACTGACTCAAGCAGATTTTCAGGAACGTCGTGACCGCCTGGCAGAAGAAATGGGTCCGCACAGTATTGCAATTATTGCCACTAGTCCGGTTGCTATGCGTAACCGCGATGCGGATTATAAATTCCGTGCAGACAGCAGCTTTTTCTATCTGACCGGCTTTGCAGAGCCTGAAGCAGTAGCCGTGATTGAAACTTTTGAATCGATTGATGAAGGTTATACCTATAGTCTGTTTTGCCGTGAACGTAACCGCGAGATGGAAATCTGGAACGGTTACCGTGCCGGTGTAGACGGTGCAGTGGATGATTACGAGGCGGATGAAGCCTATGCCATTGACCTGCTGGATGAAGAAATTATCGAGAAACTGCACAATAAACAAAAACTGTTTTATCGTATTGGTCATCAGGCCGATTTTGATGCCCGTGTAGCGAAATGGATTGCCAAAGCTAATGGTGAATCACGCAAAGGTACTTCTGCACCTGCACAAGTGATTCAGCTGGACCGAATTGTCGATGAAATGCGTCTGCATAAATCTGAAAAAGAAATCAAGTTGATGCAACTTGCATCGGATATTTCGGCAGAAGCGCATACCCGTGCCATGCAAACGGTGAAACCTGGCATGATGGAATATGCACTGGAAGCAGAATTGAATTACATTTTTGGTAAAAATGGCTGCGTGCCTTCTTACAACAGTATTGTCGGTGGCGGTGCCAACGCCTGCATTTTGCATTATGTAGAAAATGACCAAGTGCTGAAAGATGGTGATCTGGTGCTGATTGATGCGGCTTGCGAATATCAGTTATATGCCTCAGACATTACCCGTACTTTCCCGGTGAATGGTAAATTCAGCCCTGAGCAAAAAGCCTTATATGAGCTGGTGTTAAAAGCACAACTGGCTGCGATTGATGCAGTACGTGTTGGTAATTCTTACAAAGAGCCGCATAATGTGGCGGTACGCATTCTAGTTCAAGGTTTATTAGACCTTGGCATTATGCAAGGTGATATTGAGGAAATTATCGAAAAAGAAACTTTCCGTCAGTTCTACATGCATGGTACCGGACACTGGTTGGGTATGGACGTACACGATGTCGGTTCATATAAACGGGATGGCGAATGGCGTGCCTATGAAGAGGGTATGGTGGTGACGGTTGAGCCGGGGCTGTACATTGCACCAGATGATGAAACTGTCGATGCCAAATGGCGTGGCATTGGTATCCGCATTGAAGACGATGTGGTTGCTACCGAAAATGGGCCACTGGTGCTCACCAAAGATGTGGTCAAAACAGTAGAAGATATTGAAGCCCTGATGGCAAAAGCCAAAGTAGCCTAAGCGATTTTTAGGATGAAAAGCCGATCATCTGATCGGCTTTTTTATTAAAGATATGGTCTGATTGGAGCATGATTTTTAGATTTTGCCATAAAAACCAATCTTACAGTTGTGGTGTATATAATCGATGTAACTATTGCTCGTCATAACAAATTCCAGATCAATTGGGTGGTTTGACTGTTTTTGATTTTCTTGCGACGAGATTAAAAAATTTCAATATTTGATGCAATTCGGGTGGATATGCATTAAATGCGAAAAATGGTTTGATTTACGTTTATCTCGAATAACTTAAATAAAACCAACCCAGTTAAAATTTAAAGTTTAAAAACTGACATGAATTCAACATATAAAATCGGTTTTTAGCATCAAAGCAACATATTAAATCTGCTTTTCTTCAGATAATTCCTCTGATCCTTAAATAAACTAAAGAACAGTGGGAGAAAAATGATGAGATTAAATACTATTGATTGGATTGCTTACGCTTTGGCGATTATTGGTGGCCTGAACTGGGGCTTAATTGGTGCATTCGATTTCAATTTAGTCGCTGCTATTTTTGGTGAAATGAGTGCTCTATCTAGGATTATTTATATCTTGGTGGGTTTGTCGGCACTATATCTGATTTATACAGGCACGAAATTAGGCAAAACAGTACATCATGAGCCTCAGACAAGAGTGGTACGTTAGCAGACTGAATACAAAGCTCAATTAGAAACCTCATTAAGGCGATTTTCTGTAATTTATATCATCGTGTTATGAGAATTTCATTTGAGTCTGTAAAAACGGAGCTTAAGCTCCGTTTTTGCTTCTACATTGCAAGCTGAAGGTTTCTGTGGGGGAGCTTCACAGCCATATAGACTTGAAACCGATTGCTTCCACATATTTTTTCATGGTTGAGATTTAAGCAATACCCCTATGATGTTTACAGCGTAAGCACTAAACACTTTTTATGGAGCCAAGACAGCTAGATCATCGGCTTAATCTGGCTGAAATCCATTCATAATTGGATATCATCTAAAAGTGCAGCGCTAATTCATTATAAAAATGAATTTCTTTGAGGTAATATAAAATCAATCAAGATTATAAGTATCTCAACCTGATAGATACGACATAAAAGGATCAAAACATGCAGCAAGAAGTAATCATCGTAGGCGGTGGTATGGTCGGGCTAAGTTTAGCCTTGATGTTGGCTAAGGCAAATATTGCAGTGAAGTTGCTCGAAGCAATTAAGTACCCCAATTATGATGAGGCCAATCTTGTACCCTATCATTCCAGTTTTGATGCACGTAACAGTGCCTTGTCACGCCGTAGCGTACAAATTTATCAGAAACTGGGCTTATGGAATGCCTTGCAGGAACATGCCACGCCAATTCTGGAAGTACATATCACCGAACAAGGCAGCTTTGGCAAGGCACGTTTAAAAGCAGAACAGGAAAAAGTCGAAAGTTTTGGTCAGGTCATTGAAAATGCCTGGCTCGGCCGTGTATTGCTTACACAAGTACGCAAACAGCCATTGATTGAACTGATTGATGGTGTTCAAGTGACCTCACTGACCCAAGATGCTGACTTTGCTTATATCGCAGCGCAACGTGGTGAAGAAACCTTAGCTTTACAATCTAGGCTGGTCATAGCTGCCGATGGCCGCGATTCATTTTGCCGTAAAGCCTTGGGCATTGGTGCATCGGTACATGACTATGATCAAGTGGCTATTGTTACGACTGTACAAACCTCAAAACCGCATAACCATGTCGGCTTTGAACGTTTTAGCCCGCTTGGACCTTTAGCGCTGTTACCATTACCGGGTGAATACCGCCGTTCAGTGGTTTGGCCGGTGCAAAAAGGTACAGAAGGCGAATGGCTAGATGATGAAAATGACCAGCACTTCCTTGATGCTTTACAGCGAACCTATGGTGACCGTGCGGGTAAATTCCAGAAAACTGCCAAGCGTTTTAGTTACCCTTTGTCGCAAGTTTTGGCAGAAAAACAGGCCGTTGGACGTGTGGTACTGATGGGCAATGCAGCCCATACCATCCACCCGGTAGCCGGTCAGGGCTTTAACCTGTGTATGCGTGATGCCTATGTCTTGCTCCGTTATTTAAGCGAACAAGTCGCACAACAAGCCGACTTAGGTGATGCAGCCATGCTGCAAGACTATGAAAAATCCCGTCTGACCGATCAGCAACGTGTGATCAAGTTCTGTGATTCGGTAGTCCGTGGCTTTAGCAATAGCAACCCTGTTTTAAAATTCATTCGTAATACCGGCTTGGTTGCTTTTGATACCATTCCAGGCATTAAGCCGCTGGTGGCCAATTATGCAATGGGGTTAAAAGCATGAACCAGGTTCAGTCTGATGTTTTAGATGTCGTCATTATTGGTGGTGGTCTGGTTGGTGGTCTGACTGCATTGTTATTGGCTCAAGGTGGTGTGCAGACCACGGTACTGGATGCAGCCCCCATTCTGGATGCCGAGAAAACCAAAAGTGTTGCCAACCCACGTGTGTTGGCGCTCAGCCAGGCGACTATTCATTTATTGAAAACGGCCGGTGTCTGGGACAGACTGGCACGCCAACAGCCATACACAGGCATGCAAGTGTGGAATAAAAATGGCTATGGTGAAATTAACTTTGGGCATGCAGCAGAGCAAATGCCATCGGTTGAGCAAGCTTTGGGTTCAATGGTCGAGCCAAGTTTGTTGAACTTGGCCATTCAAGAAAAAATGCTGGAGCAGCTTCAGGATTATCGTACTCAGGTTAAGGTCACAGCTATAGAGCAGGGTGTAGCGGGAATCTGGCAGATTCACCTGGCAGATGGCACCCAATTAAAAACCAGACTGCTGATTGGCGCGGATGGTGCAAATTCCTTTGTTCGTGAACAGGCCTTTATTGATCTCGATATTCTGGATTATAAACAGGCCGGGTTGAGCTGTGCCATTCGAACTGCCCAGCCGCATCAACATGTGGCTCGTCAGATTTTTCTGGAAACTGGACCATTGGCCTTTTTACCGATGGCCAGTTTAAAGCCGGAACAGCAAGGCTATTGGCAATCCATTGTCTGGACATTACCAGATGATTATGCAGCAGAATATGCCGCTTTAAATGATGCCGATTTTACTGCGTTGCTCACGCGTGAAAGTCATCACATGCTGGGTGAGGTTTTAGAGGCAACGCCACGAGCGCAGTTTCCGCTTAAAGCACGTGCCGCACAGCAGTATGTCAAAGCCGGTTTAGCCTTGATTGGAGATGCCGCACATGTGATTCATCCACTAGCTGGTCAAGGGGTCAATATTGGCTGTCTGGACGCAGCCATTTTATGTGATGTACTGTTGCATGATTTGAAACGTGGAGTATGGGCGCATGAACAAACCTTACAGCGCTATGAACACCGCCGTAAAGGTCAAAACGATGCCATGATGCACAGCATGTCTGCAATTGGATGGATGGAAACGACCCAACTGTTTCCCGTAGTTTGGGCACGAAATTTTGGCTTAAAACAAGTGGAACAACATGCGGCATTAAAAGATGCCTTCATGGCTCAAGCGAATGGATTGCAGATCTTAAAAGATACACGATATGCGGTTTAAGGCTGAAAAACTGTTTTTTGTACAAATATTTATACAAGGTTACTTTTTTTGTTAAAAAAGATACGATTTTTTTTAAATTGACTCTATGCGAAACCTACAGAGATTGCTAAATTTCTTCCTAGTTCGCAATCAATTCAAATTGAAGTGATAGACGTCATTTTTGGGGAGAAAGAAAGATGACAGATATGAATGACTACGATGATGTAGAAGATACTGCAGTAGATGAAGATGAAGCAAAAGCTGCTGAAAAAGGTGCATCTGACAGTGATTCAGTTGCAACTGATGGTGATGTGGCTGAAGCTGAAACACTGACAGTGACTGCTAAACTGAAACAGCGTCAAGCACTGGAAGATGAGGTGGCTGCTTTCCTTGCGCGTGGCGGTCGTATTACTGAAGTGCCTGCAGACGAGTCGGCAAAAGATTAATAGATTCTTTTGTCGGGTTTCGCTACAGAATAAAAAAAGCATCACTTTTGTGATGCTTTTTACTTTTGATCGACCAGTCCTCAGACTTTATTACTCAGTTCCAACGCGCGTTGATACGCTACTTTCTTTTTTATTCCGGTTAAATCTGCGGCCAGTTGTGAAGCGGCTTTTACGGATAAATCCTGTAATAAACGGGTCAATAGCTGGTCCAGTTTTTCCTGTTCCAGATCCTTTTCTTCAGTTGCACCGCCAATGACCAGCACAATTTCACCTTTTTGCTGGTTGTGGTCAGCTTCAATAAACTGAACCAGTTCTGTCAAAGTCATCTTTTTGATGGTTTCAAAGGTTTTGGTAATTTCACGGGCAAAACCCACAGGACGATTGGCACCAAATACCTGGGCCATATCTTTGACCGACTCTAAAATGCGATGCGGTGCTTCATAAAAAATCAGGGTTTGGGTTTCATCTTTCAGTTTTTCCAGCTGGCTCAGACGTTGTGACTGGCGTGAAGGTAGGAAACCTTCGAAACTGAAGCGGTCACTCGGTAAACCAACAGAACTGAGTGCTGCAATGGCTGCACAGGCACCGGGAACAGGAATAACGCGAATGTTATGTTCTTGGGCTGCACGAACCAGTTTAAACCCCGGATCGCTAATCAGCGGCGTACCTGCATCGCTGATCAGTGCCATATTTTCGCCATTCAGCAAGCGCTGGATCAAGATGTCAATTTTATTGCTTTCATTATGTTCGTGACAGGCAGTTAGTGGAGTTGATATGTTAAAGTGCTTTAATAATTGAGCGGAAGTACGCGTATCTTCTGCCGCGATGATACTTACAGACTTTAGAATATCAATAGCACGATAAGTAATGTCATCTAAGTGCCCAATTGGGGTCGCTACAACAAATAACTGAGCACTCATAAGGTTTCTCCAATGTTGAATAATAATAAAAAATTAATTGGCTTCATCCTGTATTGCATTTTCAATCACGCTCAAGCTGAACTACTGGTCATTTTACCCGAATCGGGGCCTTTGGCGCGAGCCGGATTAAGTGTCAAACAGGGTTTTATGAGTGCTTATCACGCATCAGAGCTGGAAACTCCCATTAAATTTGTAAACTCGGACAAAAAACCGATTGCGCAGTTGCTTAAACAAAATGTCAATAAAAAAACCCAGATGGTGATCGGACCTTTAGCCCGTCAGGATGTGGAAGCTTTAATCAAGGCAAAGCCGAAGGTTCGGGTTTTGGCCCTAAATGAAGGATTCTCACAATCTGCAAAGGTAGGACAATTTAGCCTGTCCAAGCAGGATGATGCGGTGGCACTGAATCAGGTATTGCAGAATGACAAAATCAAAGAGCTCTATGTGTTACAGCAAAAGGATGCTGAAATTGACAATGAACTGTTTCTGATTTCTTTACTTACCCAGACAGATTACGCACTGAATTTAATTGAGGAAGCACCCAAAAAGTTAAATAAGCATACCGGTTTATTGTTACTGGGGAATAATGCCTGGCTGAATAAACTGACCCAGCTGCCGCATAAAAACATTTATATTTTAGCAAATGCCGTTGAACAAGGTCAGACATTGCCGGTAGGGGCAAAGTTTTGTGATGCTCCGGCCTTATATGGCTCGGAATGGCGAGATGTCATCCAGGCCATTCAAGAAAATGCCATTCCCATGGCCTATCAGCGCCTGATCGCTTTTGGTGGCGATGCCTGGCATATTGCGAGCCAGTATTTGGCTGAACCCAATTTAAAAAGTATGCAGTTTCAGGGACGTACCGGACTAATTCAAGTCAATAACAATCAAATCCAGCGTATTCCACATTGCTTCGAAAATACTAAAAAGGGAATCCGGGCATTGTTATGACAAAGCTTGCGGCACATTTAAATTTGGGGCAATGGGCTGAACAGCAGGCTCTAATATTATTGCAGGCTCAAGGCTTCCAGCTGCTTGTGGCAAATTATCATTGCCGTTACGGGGAAATTGACCTGATTGTACAGCAGGCTCAGGAACTGGTTTTTGTCGAAGTCAAAGCACGTTCAGTCACCCAGTATGCCCAGTCCTTCGAAAGCATTTCTTTTTCCAAACAGCGCAAAATTATGAAATCGGCGCTGTGCTTTTTGCATGCCCATCCGGAATTGCAAACCTTTTATTGTCGTTTTGATGTGATTTGTTTTGATTTTCTTCAACAATTTGCAAAAACCATACAGCAAGATTTTTCTAAATTCACTTATGATCAACAATGGATTGAAAATGCTTTTACTTTTGATGAAGAGTTTATTAATCTTTGAACAAAATCATAGCGTAAATGCTGACATAAAATAGAACTGAATAATGAGGAGTCTTGCTGAGTGTTTAACCGTATTGCAATGACGTTACTGTGTGTAGCAAGTTTATCTGGTTGTGCAAGTTTTATCTCGAGTGGCACAGGATCGGCCCCGGTAGGTACAGAAAGTGGCGCCCGTTCTCTTGGACAGGTGTTTATCGATTCCTCTATAGAACGTACCGCTAAAATTAATTTATATAAATTAGACAGTCGCTTTAAACAATCTCGTGTCAATATTGAAAGTTTTCATGGCAATGTATTATTAACCGGTCAAGTGCCGGATGCACACTTAAAACAGTTAGCTGAAGATAATGTCCGTGCCATGAGTGATGTAAAAACAGTCCATAATTACATTGCTGTGGGTAACCAGATTGGTTATAGCACTATTATGCAAGATACCACGGTAACTGCGAATACACGTGGTCTGATTATGAAAGCCGTGGTGGTGTCTGATAGCAAAGTGCGCATTCACACTGAAGATGGGGTTTTATATGTGATGGGGCGTTTAAATACTGCAGAAATTAATGATCTGAATCAGGTGCTGCAACAAGTCGGCAATGTCACCAAAATTATTACCCTGATTGACAATGTGGAACAGTCCGCTATAAGGACTTCAAGTTTTAGTAGCCCTGTCGTGAATGCACAGCCTGTCGAACAGACACCAGTGGCTATTGATCCGGATCAAGCAGAGCCCACCTATGCTCAATAAGGTTGTAGAAACAGTTAGAAAGGAAATCCAGCAAAAAGTAGAAAAAGTGCAAATCCTGTACAAGGATTTTCGCCTTTACGATTTTGGTAGCTATGCCTTAAACCGTTTAACCCCACGTAAAGGCTATACGGTAATTGAAAACATTGCTTATGGCTTGAAAGCCCGGCAACGCCTGGATATTTTTACCAGCGAAGTGCCGCGTAAACAGCGTGCTTTAATTGTATTTGTGCATGGTGGGGCATGGCTGCATGGAGATAAAAAAGATTACCGCTTTGTGGGAGAGGCTTTCGCCAGAGAAGGCTATGATGTTGCGGTAATTAATTATCATCTTGCTCCCGAGCATGTATTTCCCAGTTATATTGATGATCTGAGCCTGGCATTAAACTATTTGACTCAGCATCAGTCCAGATACAATATTCAGACGGAAAAACTGGTATTGATGGGCCATTCAGCCGGTGCATTTAATGTCATGTCGGCACTCTATCATCCGACACCTTACCCTTTGCAATGCCGCAGCCAGATTCGAGCCATTATTGGTTTGTCTGGCCCTTATCATTTTGATTATAAAGATGATCCGATCTGTGCAGATGCCTTTGACCAAAGCGTACCTTATCAACAAGTGATGCCTTATTATTTTGTTGAAACCAATACCGTGCGACATTACCTATTTTTAGCGGCAAATGATCAGGTGGTTGGTCACAATAACTCCGAAGATCTACATCGTATTCTGCAGGAAAAGGGTAATCATAGCCAGATGATTACCATCCCGGGTACTGGACATGTGTCGATTATGGGATCAGTTTCCAGTTTGTTCAGTCGCTATTTCCAGACCAAGAAACAAATTTTGGCGGTTCTGGATGAAGCTTTAAAACCCTAGTTTACAGCCATTCACGGGTGTCATCTGCTACAGGATGACCTTCGGTAATATGTTTAATCATGGCGTAGGCAATACTGCCTTTAAATGGAATTTCAGGCAGTTGATCCATTTTAAAGAATTGCGCGTCGCTAATTTCTTCTTCTTGCAGCTTGATTTCTCCAGAAGCATATTCAGCACGGAAGGCGAGCATCAAGTTACTAGGGAAAGGCCAGGGCTGGCTGGCAAGATACTGAATATTTTTTACTTTTAATCCCACTTCCTCAAAAGTTTCACGGCGTACAGCTTCTTCCAGCGTTTCTCCTACCTCAACAAAACCGGCAATCAGACCGTACATATTACTTTTGTTGTTGGCATTTTTAGCCAGCAGAATTTCATCTTGACCACGGGTAATGATGGTGATGACGCAGGGCTGTACCCGCGGATATTGATGATAACCACATGCTGGGCAAACCATGGCATATTCAGTCGCATGGGCTTCAGTTGGATGTCCGCAATGACTACAGAACTTGTGGTTGCGGCGCCATTCTAACAGCTGGATGGCACGACTGGCGGCTTCAAACTGTTGGGTATTCCACAAGGTTAACAATTGACGGATAGGAACCAGTTGCAAGCCTACAGGAAGAGGCTCATTTTCGAGAAGGTCACGGGCAATCACCTGATCACCCGTGTTGAAGTGAAGGTCACTTGCTAAACGTTCTACCCGAGGGAGCTGAAAGTTTTCATCGACTAGAAGTTGATGTTGATGGAAGATATAAGCAAGTGACAATTCAGACATTAGGCAACAGTTTTCAGTTTTTCGCTACTTTGCAATGCTACATCAAACATCGACTGCAGGACAGGCTGTTTCGATTTTAAATTGTCGATCAGCATGTCGGCACTGGCTAAAGTATCGAGGGTGTGGTTGATTTGTTCAGCAGTAATCGTTGCAGAATTTTCAATTTGCTGTTGAATAAAGGTCGCAGCCGTATTCAATGAAGTTCGACCCGATTCGGCATTTAAGAACAGCAGGGCACCGCCAATTTCACGCAATTGGGTTGGAATATTCTCAAGCACAGCCAGATTTTGATCTTGCAGGTACTGCATCAAGATTTGGCTGGAAAGCTCAATCACGGCTCTAGTTTCGTTCAGTAAAGCCTCATGTGCTTCATCTAAACGGTCTAAAGAAATGTTCATATTATTTACACGAAGTTGTAAACGGCTTGAGGTGTAATGGCGTTCCAGAACACCAATCGAGTTCATGGCAGACAAAATGCAATTCATCAACTGCTGTGCAAAATTTTCATCTTTTAAGATATCACCTTGGCTAAGTGATGCAGCCTGACGCGATAAATCGTTATATGCTTCATTCAGGTTCAATACTTTAAAGATATTGGCAAGATTGAGTAATTGAGCTTGTAGTTGCTGCGTTTTCTCAGCGGTCATGTTTTGATAGTTGAATTCGATATCATTACGAATTTGCGCCATTTCTGTGGTCACAAGTTCACTAATGGTATGCATGGTATCAAAATCAGGACCATAAAGATGGCGGCTAAATACCTGCAATTGGGTATCGGTCAGATGATCTTCACCAATGTTTAACTGGCTACGGATATATTGAGCCGTCTCATCTTCCTGGCTAATGCACAAGCTTAAGATGTTGGCTAGATCAGACAGACTTGGCTTGAAGCGATCTGGAGCACTAAAATATTGTGCCATATTGCGTTCAATACCGATCAGGGTGCGTAAACGTACATCATTGATCAATAAATGGTTCACCTGATTAAATGCCACATGCACCAGATTCCAGTATTGTTTGCTTGGCGTATTTTCTGCCAGACCTGCCAAATAGGCACCGACCAGTTTGATCGCCTGCAGGTCAAATTCAGTTTCTTCCTGTTTCAGCAGCTTGTTTAAAGACAGTTTGTACAGGCGATGTACATATTGTGACTTTTCCAGACTTGGTGCTTGAGGCAGCTTAAAATCAGGAGTAATACAGTCCAGTAATGGCTCGATATACTGACCTTCATGGCTAATCGGTTTACCCAGCACAATTTCCAGACGATTCAGGGTTTCGAGCAGGAATTGTGGAATTTTAACTTCGCGTAAGCAAATAAATTCGATGTAACGTTTCAACATGGTGGTGCCTTCACTTAAGGCCACCACTTCTTGGGTATTAATTTGCGCAGGATTCTGCATAATCTTGCGCATTAACTCTGCTGAGTACTGGGCAATTTTAGCCAGACTTTGCATATCAATGAGCGCCAGCACCTGGGCACATTGTTCAAACTGATTTAGTGCATCGTCAATACCAAAGGGTAAAGTGTGGTCTTCTGCCAAAGAACTCACCGCTGATTCAACTAATTTAATTGAGTTATCAACCTCATTTTTTATTATCAGCAATGCAGTCGGGTCAAAATGAATAGAGGTTTGGTAAGAAGACATGGATCTGCACCTTTCCTAGTGTTTTATCTGTTTATGAGTAGCCCGTTCAAGGCCAAACTTCTTTGCGTTTAACTATAACGTAACTGTTAAACGTTTAAATACAAAAAACCACTAGAAATGTAGATTTTATTTTGCAAAAAGACAAGCTGTTCCATGTTTTTCTTCAAATTGTTTGACCCAATTCTCATGTTCTTCCAATTCTTCGGCTGAAGGTAAAATCACAGGCAGCTCTATTTGTACAGTGGAGCGGACTGCTTGACTCTGTTGTTGCTCGGCTTCGGTCAGGGTATCCATATCGAAAGACACCTGACCGCCGGTCATGGCTAGGTAGACATCCGCCAGAATTTCGGCATCGAGTAAGGCACCGTGGAAAGTACGGTCACGCTGCGGAATTTCATAACGGCGCACCAAAGCATCGAGAGAGTTCTTTTGTCCCGGGTGCTTGTTCTTGGCCATGGCCAAGGTATCGGTCACTTCACACACTTCCGATAAGGCCACAAAACCTGCACGTTTAAACTCCATATCGAGGAAGTTCATATCGAAGGTTGCGTTATGCGCAATAATTTCTGCACCTTTTAGGTAGTCAAACAGCACCTCGGCAATTTCTGCATAAAGTGGTTTGTCTTTCAGGAACTCATCTGAAATACCGTGAATATTTTCAGATTCACCCACCGGTTTTTGCGGGTTGATATAAATATGAATCGAACTACCAGTCAGTTTGCGGTTGACCATTTCAATCGCGCCCACCTCAATAATCCGGTCAGTGTCCTGAAAATAGAAACCGGTGGTTTCGGTATCCAGAATTAGCTGGCGAGGACCATGAACTTCTTTGCTTCGTGGCGTAATCATGATATGCGGGTGCAACGGTTTTTCGGAAGCAGTCGTAATGTTAGGTACAATCGTGTCTAGATCTTCACTTTGTTCCTGCATACTATTTGCCTGCTCGGTTTCTTGTTCTGTGTTTTCTAAGAATGTGCTTTCTAAGACTTCATTTTCTGAAGACTCATTTCCCAAAGACTCACTGTCATCTTGCAGCTCGGCTTCCATCAGGTCGAAACCAAAGGGGTCATCTAACAACCAGTCTTTTTCAGCTTTTTTTTTATCCAGCATATCCACTTGTTCTAAAACAGTTTCGGCAGATGATAGTAGATTTTTCATGGCCTTTAAGGTTTGATCGGCGCCCCGATTGGCCAGTTGATCGGCCATATCATTACCCGGATGTCCGGCATGACCTTTAATCCAGTTCCATTCAATGTCACGACCCTGACAAGTCGCATCCAGTAATTTCCACAGGTCCGGATTTTTGACATCTTTCCAGTTTTTCTTTTTCCAGCCATGAATCCATTCAGTAATGCCTTGTTTGACATATTTGGAATCGGTCCAGATGATCAGCTTGGCATCGCGCGGACAAAATTGGATACCTTCAATTGCCGCGGTGAGTTCCATGCGGTTATTGGTTGTTTCCGCTTCTCCGCCACACAATTTATGCTTTTCTGATTCTGTAATGATATATGCACCCCAACCGCCTAAACCAGGATTGCCGCGACACGCGCCATCGACATAGAGAGTGATTGTTTGAGTCATATAAACCAAATCCGAACGCTAAAATGAGAGTCAAATAAACCAGGTGATTGGCATATTGTATAACGCAATTTCACTTTAAAAGTGTATTACACGGTTATTTTTTAAATTCTTGTAACATTTATAGTGAAATCGCGCTAAATTAATCCCTTGTGTCTCCCTCATGCTTCACTACAATGGCAGATCTAAAAAATAAATTTTATACGAGTTGTTTGGATTTTTTTATGTATAAACCAACCGCGATTTTGTGGCAGCCTACATTACCCAATTTTTTAAAAATAACAGTACTGGGTTCAGCGTTAGCTGCATTGGGATTGTCAGGCTGTTCTTCAAGCCAAAGTGTGACACATGGCTCAAAATCGAAAATGGTGGGTTCATCCGGATACCTGGATGCCGACAGCTTGGATTCATTGGAAGATTTATTGTCTGCAACAGACATGAGCGCAGTAGAAGGCGATCGCCTGCTGATCTTGAAACATGGTGATGTCTGGAAGCGTATGACCGTCGGTTTCAAGATGGATCAGAGCCATTGGGACTCCCGTATTGAAGCACAGCGCGGCTGGTTCATTTCCCGACAACCTTATCTGGACCGTTTAAGTGCCCGTGCTTCACGTTATCTTTATCATACGGTGAAAGAAGCGGAACGCCGTGGTTTGCCAACAGAACTGGCTTTATTGCCAATTATTGAAAGTTCCTATGACCCTGCAGCGACCAGTAGTGCAGCCGCTGCCGGGATGTGGCAATTTATCCCAAGTACCGGACGGATTTATGGTTTAAGACAGACCAGCCTGTATGATGGCCGTCGTGATGTGGTGGAATCGACCCGTGCAGCTTATGAGTTTCTGGGCGGCTTATATAACCAGTTTGGTTCATGGGAACTGGCTTTGGCAGCGTATAACGCAGGTCCGGGACGGATCCAGCAGGCGATTAACCGCAATAAGGCGGCTGGCTTGCCTACAGATTACTGGTCACTGAAACTGCCTCAGGAAACCATGAACTATGTGCCACGCTTCCTGGCCGTAGCGCAAATTATTAAAAATCCGGGGGCCTATGGGGTGTCTTTACCACCGATTGCCAACCGTCCTCACTTTAGGGAGGTATCGGTCGGGCCGGTAAACTTAAATGAAGTCGCCTCCATTACCGGTTTAAGCCGTGCCGAGCTGTACCAGTTAAATCCAGGACATCGTGGGGACTGGGTTGATGAACAAAGCCCGATGAAGATCATTATTCCTGCGGATTTAAGTCCTGCTATTGATGTCCGGCTTAAAAAGTTATCACCAAGTTCAGGTGTGCTATGGGCAAGCACGGCAAAACCCTTTACTCCGGAAAGAAGCAATCCGCCTGAGCTAAATACGCAAGTGATTAATCCGGCAAAAACAGCACCACCGGTATTAGCTACAAACACGCCTAAAAGTTCTCAGCCAGTCACTGCTACCCCAGTGAATGCGACAAATCCTGTGGCCGTAACAGAGCCTTCAAGTAGCAAACGTATGGCTACGCCTCAAGGCTCTGATGCCTTGGCATCTTTTGCTGCAAATAGCGATATTCCAAGTGCACCACGTATTCCTGTTGCGGTGAGTCAGGTGGCGAATGTCAAGCCTGTCACTGTAGAACCTCCATTGTCTGCTGCTGAGCGTGAGCAGATTATGGCGGCAGTGAAAGCAGAAGGTGAAAATAAAACGCTAGAACAGGTACTGCAACCGGTAGCCAGTAAAGCTGAACAGGAAAAAGTCGTAGCAGAAATTAAAGCGATTGCACCGCAAGGCACCGAAATTGTTGATCCGTTTGACGGCAAAATTAAGTTAACGGCCATTCAAACCAGCCTGTCGGTCGCTGAACAGCAAGGTAAGGAGTTAACCAAAGGTTTTGCTTATCCAAAAGGCGTGGCGGAAAGTACCAAGCCTGATTCAGATGAAGCTAAACGTAACCAGGGTAAAAATTACGTTAAGACAGATACTGAAATTGTAGTGGTTGCACCGAAAGGAAAACGCAGTACCTATACCGTTCAACAGGGTGATACTTTAGCCGTTATTGCCATGAAAAATGGCCTGAACTGGCGTGATGTAGCCAAATGGAACCAGATTGATCCAAACTCGCCGCTGTACGTGGGAACCAGTATTTATTTATATGATGCTAAACCACAAAATAGCGAAAAAAATACCGAAACATCTTCATCGGCCAAGTCTAAAGCACAGCCTGAAACCTATGTAGTTCAGGCCAATGACAGTCTGACCGGAGTGGCCAGCCAGTTTGGCTTGTCGGTGAAGCAGCTGGCAGATTTCAACAATTTATCGGTCAGCAGTGGTTTGCGCGTAGGTCAAAAATTATCGTTAAAAGAAACTGCTCAAAGTCATTCCGATATTGTTGAAACTAAGAACAATAATTCAAAATCCGCTGCTAAAGTGAAGACCAAATCTTATGTGGTCAAACGTGGTGAATATCTCAAACTGATTGCTGACCGTTATGCCTTATCTAATCAGGAGTTGGCCGATTTAACCAGCGGATTAACTGCGGGCAGCAGCTTAATGGTGGGACAAAAAATTAATGTGCCACTGCATGAAGTAAACAGCAAGCCGGAAGAAAAAGTGAGTCCGGTTAAAATAGATCCGGTAGTCATTGAGCCATCCTATAAAACGGAAAATTATCAGGTGCAACGTGGCGATACTCTGTCGAGCATTGCAGCCAAATCGAAAATTGCCTTAACCGAACTGGCACAGCTGAATAAATTATCCAACAACAGTGGCGTCCGGGTAGGTCAAACCCTGAAGATTCCTGTAAGTTCAAATGTGCCGGAGAGTTATACCGTGCAATCCGGGGATAGCCTGTCGGCCATTTCTGCCAAATACAATTTAGGCATGGATTATCTTGCCAATATCAACGGTATTAACCGCAATACGGGTTTACGTTTAGGACAGCGTTTGAAACTAACGGGTGAAGAACCTGTCGCAGCATCTAACAAAGTAGAAGCGAAAATTGAAAAAGTCAGCTTTGAAAAGAGTGATAGCCATGTGGTTAAATCTGGCGAGACATTAAGCAATATTGCGAAAAAATATCATTTACAGCTGGATTATTTAGCTGCATTGAATGGCTTAACCCGCAATTCTACTGTCCGTATTGGGCAACGTTTAAAAATTGACGGGGATCTGCCAAAACTGGATGCTAAAGTGGATGAGCCTATCGCAAAAGCAGTGAAATCATCTAAAAATACCGATGCGTATACTGTGAAAGCGGGCGAGTCTTTAAATGCCATTGCCAACCGGACAGGGGTATCGGTTGCTGAATTGGCGGCGATGAATGATTTGAATGTTCGTGCCGGTTTACGTGTGGGGCAGCAGATTGTTATTCCTAAAACTGTGGTTGAATATAAAGTCAAACGTGGTGACACCCTGATTGGGCTGGCCAGCCGTTATGGTCTGGAAAGTTCCAAACTTGCAGAAATGAATGATATGCAACCCAATAAACAATTGCGAATTGGTGATGTGATTAAAGTTCCAAACTTATAACAATACGCAAAGACAGGGAGTCAGTTTAGATGTCATTTGCCAGGGCGAAATATTGGGGTTTTGCATGGGGGCTTAGTCTTTTGACACAAGGGCTATGGGCTGCCGTGCAGACCACGCCCTATATTGCCATTCATAGCCAGCCAAAATATGCTGGCTTGTCGGTCATGCCCTATGCCAATCCCCAGGCACCTAAAGGCGGTTATTTAAGTACTGCCAGTAATGGGACTTTTGACAATTTAAACAGTATGAATGGCAAAGGCAGCTCAACCGATGGGGTGGAGTATCTGTTTGATTCGCTGATGTCAAATTCGCTGGATGAGCCGGGGGTGATGTATCCCTTACTGGCGGAAAAAGTGACTTATGATCCCAAGCAGACCCGATATGTCATTTTTCATCTTAATCCCAAAGCGCGTTTTAGTGATGGCAGTGCAGTGACTGCCGAAGACATCAAATTCACTTTTGATACGTATCAAACCAAGGCCAATCCGGGACTGCAAATGTATCTGGCCGATCTGGATAAAACCGAAGTATTGTCCAAATATATGGTCAAGATGAGTTTTAAGTCTGCCAATAATGCAGAGATGCCGCTGATTCTGGCGCAGATGCCGATCTATTCCAAAAAAGACTGGCAAAAGAAGGATTTCACCCGGGTCACCATGCAACCGATTTTGGGATCAGGCCCTTATCTAATTGAACGGATTGATGCTGGTCGTAGCATCAGCTATAAACGCAATCCAAACTATTGGGGTAAAGACTTGCCGGTCAATAAAGGTCGATATAACTTTGACCGTTTGAAGTATGTGTATTACCGCAATCTGGATATTGCCTTTGAAGGCTTTAAGTCGGGGCAATATACCCTGCATGAAGAATTTACCGCACGTAAATGGGTGACTGAATATCGTTTTCCCGCCGTCCAAGCAGGCATGGTGGTGAAATATAGATTCAAGCATCAGAACCCGATTCCGACACAAAGTTTTGTCTTTAATACCCGCCGCACACCTTTTCAGGATATTAAGTTTCGCCAAGCCATCACCTACGCTTATGATTTTGAATGGCAAAACAAGGCGCTGTTTTACGGACAATATCGACGCTTACAAAGCTATTTTGCCAACAGTGAACTGGAAGCCAAAGGCACGCCCAGCCCCGCAGAGCTGGCCATTTTAAAACCCTATCTAGCCCGACTGAATCCGATTCAACGTCAGGGGGTGCTGCAAAACTGGAAATATCCGGTGTCGGATGCCAGCGGATTTAATCGCAATAATCTGTTGACTGCACGCCAGTTGCTCATCAAAGCCGGCTATACTTTTAAAAATGGCCGTTTGGTCGATACCCAAGGCAAGCCGATCCGGATTGAATTTTTAATCCATCAGGATGGTTTGCAGCGTACCTTGATGCCCTTTATCCGTAATATGAAACGTTTGGGTGTGGACGTGGCGATCCGCCATGTCGATGTGCCGCAGTATATTGAACGCATGCGGACCAAGGATTTTGACATGACCACCAACGTGATGCCGCAGTCGCTCAATCCGGGCAATGAGCAGGCACAGTTCTGGGGCAGTACCTCAGCAGATCAGCCGGGAAACTACAACTATGCCGGTATTAAAAATCCTGTGATTGATGCGATGGTACAGCAGGTTATTCATGCACCGAGTCGTGAGCAACTGGTGCTGAAAACCAGGGTGCTAGATCGTTTATTGCGTGCCGGTTATTATCAAATTCCGACCTACGGCAAGGGTGAAAACTGGTTTGCTTACTGGAACATGTATCATCAACCGAAAGTGAAACCGAAGTTGTCATCGGGCATTGACTATTGGTGGAGTGATGCCGGGCAAGCGCAAAAAGTCACCCGGTATTTAGGTCAAAAATAAACAATAAGTCATAACGCAGGCACAGGGAACACTGTTTCGATGGGCATATATATATTAAAAAGACTGCTGCTGATTATTCCAACGCTGTTTTTCATTTTGTTGATTAACTTTGTGGTGATCCAGATTGCACCGGGTGGACCGGTTGAGCAAGCCATTCAACAGGCAGAAGCTTTTCAGGGCCTGGGTGTAACGGGTGGCGAAACTGCTGCTGCAAAAAATAATTATCAGGGAGCAAAAGGCTTAAGTGCAGAAATGGTGGAGAAGATTAAAGCCCAATATGGCTTTGATCAGCCTGCGCACATCCGCTTCTGGGAGATGCTGAAAAGTTATGCCAGCTTCGATTTTGGCAGCAGTTTTTTTAAAGATAAGCCGGTCACGCAATTGCTGTGGGAAAAAATGCCGGTGTCCTTGTCCCTGGGGTTATGGAGCACTTTGCTGATTTATCTGGTGTCTATTCCTTTGGGTATTAAAAAGGCTCGTCAGCATGGCATGCTGTTTGATAAATCTACCTCCTTGTTACTGGCGATTGGTTATGCCGTGCCTGCCTTTGTATTTGCAGTGTTACTGATTGTGTTCTTTGCGGGTGGTTCCTATTTTCAGTGGTTCCCGCTGCAAGGTTTGGTATCGGAAAATTTTCACAGTCTAAGCTGGCTGGGCAAAATCAAAGACTATTTCTGGCATATGACCTTGCCTTTACTGGCCATGGTGATTGGTGGTTTTGCCGGGTTGACCTATCTGACCAAATATTCCTTTATGGAAGAATTAAACAAGCAGTATGTACTGGCAGCGCGCTCTAAAGGTCTGACAGAATCACGGGTGCTCTATGGTCATGTTTTTCGTAATGCCATGCTGATAGTGATTGCCGGTTTGCCTGAAGCCCTGATCGGGATTTTCTTTGTTGGCAACCTGTTTATTGAGATCATTTTCAATCTGGATGGTTTGGGCTTGCTGGGTTTTGAAGCGATTCAGCAGCGTGATTATCCGGTTATTTTTGGAACCCTGTTCTTATTTACCTTGTTGGGTCTGATTCTGCGATTAATCAGTGATGTGCTGTATCAGGTGATTGACCCGCGGATTAATTTTGATTCGCGAGGTGCTGAATAATGTCCCCGTTAATGCAAGCACGTTTGAAACGCTTTCAGGAAAATAAACTCGGTTTTGGCTGTTTAATCCTTTTTGCCGTGATTTTTATCTTATCACTATGCTCTGAACTGATCGCCAACGATAAACCGCTGTTGGTAAGTTATAAACATTCACTGTATGTGCCGGTGTTCAAGTCTTATCCGGAAACGACTTTTGGCGGGGTGTTTGAAACCGAAGCTGATTATAAAGACCCAGTCGTGCAGCAATTGATTGATGAAAAAGGCTGGGCGATCTGGCCACTGATTCAATATTCCTATCAAACACCCAATCTTGAACTGGCAGTACCGGTGCCATCTGCACCGACCTCGCAAAACTGGTTGGGTACTGATGATCAGGGACGAGATGTACTGGCCCGTATCCTTTATGGTTTGAGGGTTTCACTGCTGTTTGGTTTTGCACTCACAATTGCATCAGCGATTTTAGGTATTGCTGTAGGTGCGATTCAGGGCTATTACGGTGGCTGGGTCGATTTATTGGGACAGCGTATCCTGGAGGTATGGGGCGGTTTGCCGATGCTATTCATGGTGATGATTCTGGTCAGCATGTTCACCCCAAACGTCTATTGGCTGTTTCTGATTATGTTGTTATTTGGCTGGACCACTTTGGTGGGATTGGTTCGAGCAGAATTTTTAAAGGCACGTCATCTGGACTACGTCCGTGCCGCACGCAGTCTGGGCGTCACAGACCGAACCATTATGCTGCGCCACATCTTGCCCAATGCCATGAGTTCCAGCCTGTCACAGCTCCCTTTTATGCTCACAGCCAACATCACTGCACTGACGGCATTGGACTTTTTAGGCTACGGTTTACCACCGGATGCAGCCTCTTTAGGCGAGCTGTTGTTGCAGGGTAAATCCAACCTGAATTCACCATGGCTGGCACTGTCCGGCTTCTTTACTCTGGCTATTGTCCTATCTTTACTGATTTATATTGGGGAGGCGACACGTGATGCATTCGATCCAAGACGCCAATAATCCGCAAGCCTTGTTAAGCGTGCAGCATTTAAATATCCGGCAAGCAGAGCATGTGCTGGTAGCTGACCTGAATTTTCAGTTGCATGCTGGTGAAACCGTTGCACTGGTCGGTGAAAGTGGTTCGGGTAAGTCGATTAGCAGTTTGGCTTTACTCGGACTGTTACCTAGTACTTTGAAGATTCAAGGTCAGGCCTTATTGGGACAGCAAAATCTACTGGCACTGAAAACTGAACAGTTACGACAAATTCGTGGCCAGAAAATTGCCATGATTTTTCAGGAACCGATGACGGCTTTAAATCCCTTGCACAGGGTGGAAAAAATTATTGGTGAAACCTTATTGCTGCAAGGCTGGTCCAAACAGAAGACCCGGGCACGTATTATCGAATTATTGCAAGATGTCGGTATTACCGACCCTGAAGAGAAATTGCGCCGTTATCCGCATGAGCTTTCCGGTGGACAGCGGCAGCGCGTGATGATTGCCATGGCACTGGCCTTAGATCCAGACATTCTGATTGCCGATGAACCGACCACAGCGCTGGATGTTACCTTGCAAGCACAGATTCTCAAACTGCTTAAATCTTTGCAGCAAAGCCGAAATATGGCGATGATTCTGATCAGCCATGATCTTAATCTGGTACGTCGCTATGCCGATCAGGTCATTGTAATGAACAAAGGTGTAGTAGAAGAACAGGGCAGCGTAGCGGAAATATTTCAACAGCCGAAGCAGGCCTATACCCGAGATTTACTGAATCATGATTTTGGTGAGGCGCTACACATTCCAGAAGCTGAAAATTTATTGACCTTAAAGCAGGTTGCGGTGAAGTTCCCGATCAAGCAGGGATTACTCAACTGGGTCAAAGACTATTTTATTGCGGTCGAGCCTTTGGACTTACAATTAGTCCAAGGTGAATCGATTGGTATTGTCGGTGAAAGCGGTTCGGGTAAAAGTTCACTGGCTTTGGCTATTAGCCGTTTGATCAAAAGTGACGGTGAAATTGTGCTGCTCGGTACCGATTTAAACCAATGCAATGAAAAACAGTTACGGCCTTTACGTGCCGAATTTCAGATGGTGTTTCAAGACCCGTTTAGCAGTTTGAATCCGCGTTTGAATGTCGAGCAAACCATTGGTGAAGGCTTGGGTTTAAAAAAACTTTCTGCTACAGACATATCTCAGCGGATTGATGAGGCCCTGGAAAAAGTGGAATTGCCAATCAGCTTTAGAACTCGTTATCCACATGAGCTGTCAGGTGGACAACGTCAGCGTGTCGCCTTGGCACGCGCTTTGGTGTTGAATCCTAAACTGCTGATACTGGATGAACCGACCTCGGCGCTGGACCGTACCACGCAGCGTGCCATCGTGAAATTGCTCAGACGTTTACAGCAGGAACATCAGATCAGTTATCTGTTTATCAGCCATGACCTGCAAGTGGTTAAAGCCTTGTGTCAGAAGGTGCTGGTGCTGCGCCATGCGCAGGTCATGGAATTTCAAACGACTGAGCAGCTGTTTTTAAATCCGCAAACTGAATATACCCGTCAATTAATCGAAGCAAGTCAGTATGTTTAAAACTACTGACAAGTCATATTGTCAAATAGCCTATTGACGAATTGTATATTCAGGTTAGAGTTTTCACTCTATATAAATACAAATAAGTCAGGATTGAGAGATGAGCCATCTTGCTGAAGCAACCATCATTCGACATACCACCTTTAAAAATAGAATTATCAAAGCCGCAATGAGTGAAGCTCTGGCAAATGATGCGGGTCAGCCCAGCCAGTTGCATTTTAATCTTTATGAAACCTGGGCCAAAGGTGGCTTGGGCTGTGCTATTACTGGTAATGTGATGGTGGATGTTCGAGCCAAAAATGAACCGGGCGTGGTGGTCGTTGAATCGGAGCGTGATCTGGCTCAGTTAAAACAATGGGCAGAAGTAGGTAAACAATATGGCATGGTGCAACTGGTGCAATTATCCCATCCCGGCCGCCAGTGTCCTAAAGGTCTAAACAGGGAAACTGTAGCACCTTCGGCTGTGCCTTTTTCTCCTGCACTGGCAACTACCTTTGGCACACCACGTGAATTACGTGAAGATGAGATTCTCGACATTATCCAGCGTTTTGCCATTTCTGCACAAATCTGCGAGAAAGCTGGCTTTGAAGGCATACAGTTGCATGGTGCGCATGGTTATCTGATCAGCCAGTTTTTATCGCCATTGACCAACAAGCGTCAGGATCAATGGGGTGGTTCGATTGAAAACCGAATGCGCTTCCTGTTGGAAATTTATAAGGCTGTCCGTGCTGCAACCTCGGATCAATTTATCATTTCCGTGAAACTGAACTCGGCCGATTTCCAGCGTGGCGGCATTACCGAAGATGAAGTGGTTGCGGTCTTTAAAGCCATAGATGCTGCTGGAATCGATCTGATCGAGATTTCTGGCGGAACCTATGAAGCTCCAGCTATGGCGGGCGCGAAAGAGGATAAGCGCAAAGCCAGTACCATTGCACGTGAAGCCTATTTCCTCGATTTTGCCGAGAAAATTCGTAAAGAAGTGCAGTGTCATTTAATGGTGACTGGTGGCTTCCGTACTGTAGTGGGGATGAACGCAGCACTCGACAGTGGTGCCTGTGATTTTATTGGTATTGCCCGTCCATTGGCGGTGGAAACCGATTTAACCGATCGACTGATCGCTGGACAGGACGTTCGTTATGCGGTGAATAAAATTAAAACCGGCATTCCGATGGTCGATAAAATGGCAATTATGGAAATTATCTGGTATGCCGCACAGTTTAAGGATATTGCGTGTGGTAAACGTCCAAATCCAAAACTGTCACCGCTCAAAGTTTTCTTGAAATATGCCAAAAATAACATTACTGCCATTATCAAAGGGCAGATTAATTCACGTCGTAGTGCTTAAGGCTACCATGCTTTAGCCCAATAAGACTGAAACTGCACAGCAGACCATTGTCCTTTTTCCAATGCACGTTAAAAGGCAGGTCTGCTCTATTTTTATGATTTCTTTAGATGTGCAGCAAAGATCAAGTAATGTTGAAATTCACTCTATTTAAAAACAAAAAAGCCTGATTCATGATGATCAGGCTTTTTTGTTGAGATATTGCTATCTCGAATATGGCGACCCTACGGGGATTCGAACCCCGGTTACCGCCGTGAAAGGGCGATGTCCTAGGCCTCTAGACGATAGGGTCATCTAAGTATTGGCGTCCCTACGGGGATTCGAACCCCGGTTACCGCCGTGAAAGGGCGATGTCCTAGGCCTCTAGACGATAGGGACGTTTCAGAGGTGGGCGTATAATAGGGTGGATAGGACACCCTGTCAAACCTTTTTCCGGGATAATTTTTAAAAATAGACTCAACTGAATAAAAATAAAACAAATGTGTGAAATGTGTTTTGAAAATCACTATTTTTCTGCGCTTAAACCCTCAATGATGCTGTTGATCACTGCCGGATGCTGTAAGTAACCGATAATACTGTGAGGATTATAAAAAGATGTAGTAATCGCTTGGTTAATGATGGGTGGCTGAAAATTGAAAGGGGCTTCTGATAAAGGAAAAGCAGTCAAAAAATCATCGGGTGAATAAAAATTAAACCAGTCACCCTGCAGTTGGGGTGGTCTGGAAATCGGGGTGACGAGTTTTTCCTGAATGACTCTAAAAGCCAGGGGAGAGCCTAGGGTAATAAAGCGCTGAATTCTAAAATGTGGATATTGATGCAGCAGGTTATAGGTAATGACCGAACCGAGGGAATGCGCCACAATAATATGATCTAGCTCGGGATGAAGATAAGACATGATCCGGTAATGGACTTCATGCATGAAATCCGGGTTAGATAAATATAAATAGCTTTCAATCAGGAATTTATGAATAAATGTTTCATGCAGTTTGGGATAATGATTGAGAAATAGTGCCAGTTCCTTAAATGCATGATCTCTGGTGAGTGCGCTAATGAGGGCCAATCGCTGAGTGAATGACTCAGAGCATTCGGGATTTATACTCGGTAATCTGCTCGCACAGGGATGATGTTCCGGGACAATGGTAGTGTTATGTCTTAAATGAAAGGGAAGATGTAAATGGGAGATGGACTTGGGTAAAAAGGTCTCCAGATCCAGGCTGTTATATAAATGATGTTTGCTGAGCAAATCGCCATAAAAAGGAAAGCGTAGCTCCAGAGTGTCAAGGTTGATATTCTGTCCAGAATTGCTTAAACCTGTCTGAAAAGCAGATAACCAATGCTGTTTTAATGTGGGTTGATCGTAATTCTGTTGATTCATGCCGTGAATAAAAATGATTTTCATACATGGTCAGAGCTTTTGTAGAAGTGATTATCTTTATTGAGCTTAAAAAAAAGAGCGGTATTTGACCACTCCTTTTCTGTGTTAGTTTTGCTTTCGATAGAAAACATGGTAACTGAGATAACAACCCGCAATAAACAGCAGGCAGCCAATAAAGCCGGCCAGCATTTCCGGATCTGCTGCCATACTGATACAGGTAATAAAACAGAACACAAAACCCAGAATCGGTACAATCGGGAACAGTGGTGCTGCAAAGCCTAACTCTTGCACGGTATGACCGGCCTTATACCACTGACGACGGAAATTGAACTGGCTTAAGCAAATGCTCATCCAGACCACCACCATAGTAAATGCAGCTACACCCAGCAGGTTCTTGAAGATGGTTTCCGGTGCAAACTGCTCTGACAGTAATCCCGGAATTGCACCAAGCATGGTGACAATAATTGCCACAAAAGGAATACCACGGTGGTTCACTTTAGAGAACACGGCAGGTAACTGTTTTTTGTCAGATAAAGACCACATCATGCGGGAAGCGGCATATAAACCCGAGTTGGCTGCCGATAACAGCGCAGTGATAATCACAAAGCGGATGATATCTTCCGCATGTGGAATACCGATATAGGTAAATACCGTTACAAACGGACTGCTACTGACACCTTCAGCCCCCAAGCCCGCCATCTGATGCGGTAACAGCGCACTAATGACTACAATGGTACCGACAAAGAAAATCAGTAATCGCCAGATGGCAGCATTGATGGCTTTGGGTACGTTTTTAGCCGGATCCTGGGTTTCACCTGCGGCAACACCAATCAGTTCAGTGCCAGAGAAGGCAAAGTTGACAATCAGCATGGTGGCGAAAATTGGAAATAAGCCTTGAGGAAACCAGCCCTGAGCCGTAATGTTGCTAAATAAAGGCGCAGAACTGTGACCCTGAAACGAAAGCACACCAAAAATTGCCAATAAGCCGAGAATAATAAAGCTAATCACGGTCACGACTTTGACTAGAGATAGCCAGAATTCAGACTCTGCAAATAACTTTGTTGAACTCATATTGAGCCCAAACACAATAGCTGCAAAAATGATGGTCCAGATCCAGACTGAAATTTGCGGAAACCATTCCTGCATCAGCAAGGCTGCGGCGGTAAATTCGGTTCCAAGGGTGGCAGTCCAGGTCAGCCAGTACAACCAGGTAATCATATAACCGGTACCTGGACCAATATATCTGCGGGCATAGGTACCAAACGAACCCGATTCGGGCATATGTACCGCAAGTTCGCCCAGGCAAAGCATGACTGCATAGGCAATTAAACCGCCTAATACATAGGAGATGATGGCACCTACAGGCCCCGTTTGTGCAATGACTTCACCCGAACCTAAAAATAACCCTGTTCCGATTGCGCCGCCTAGCGAAATCATGACCAGATGTCGAGTACTCATAGCGCGTTTTAAAGGCGCAGAATTGCCCTGATGCGTAGCATCATTCGGAGTATGAGATGACTGCATAAGAGAAAATGAAAAAGAAAAATGAAGCGAACTATTGTAGTGAAAAACTAAAAATCTGCAATGTAATAATGATAAGTGTTGAAGCTTGAATGATCGTATAGCACGATATATGGCGACCCTACGGGGATTCGAACCCCGGTTACCGCCGTGAAAGGGCGATGTCCTAGGCCTCTAGACGATAGGGTCGTTAGGAGGTGATGCGTATATTATGGATTTTTAATAAAGCTGTCAAACCTGTAATTGTGTTATTTTTAAAATATTGAATTAATTGCATAAAAAATGACAAATCTAAAATAAAAAAAAGCACAGTTTTTAAAAGCTACTTGATTTGTCACTTTAAAACAGTATGAATTTTTAGCACGATACAATTTGTATTAATGCACCGTCTAGGAACAGAACAACTGAAACAGATGGCCCGTTGTGGTCTCTCTGTTTAGCGATATATTAGGTTTCCCTGCAGAGGAATGCTGCTTTTCCATGATTTAGAGGAGTTGACGGAAAACTGAAATTTAAAAAACCACAAATTAGTGGTCTGGTGTTTGATATTTTTGAGGTTGCTCTTGTGCTGGAGCTGCTGCTGGCGTGATTGATGAATCTTTGTCTGGAGCTTTATCTTTGCTGACGATATATAAATATAAAGCTGAGGGAAGAAGAATGATTAAAACAATAAAAGCTTTTTTCAACATGATTTCAGGGTCATTGATTTCAATAGAGTGAACTTAGCATGCAAATGGCGATAAAAAAAGGGTGCTGTAGCGCTTAAGGCTAAACTTTAAAAAACAAGCTTTGAAAATGAATATTCAGGATGGGATGAGTAATTCTAGAAATAATGTTCGGTGATTCATTCGAGCTTATGGTAGTTTTTGGTGGTTTATTTTTTCAATATACGAATGGAGGCTTTAAAGCTCAAAATGCTTTTCATGTATAAAAATGAGGGGGCATTAAAAAACTAAAAATAAATGAATAGTTAAATAAATAGGATAGAAAAATTGAAGAATAAATAAGAAAAATAGATGGCGTCCCTACGGGGATTCGAACCCCGGTTACCGCCGTGAAAGGGCGATGTCCTAGGCCTCTAGACGATAGGGACGTTTAGAAGATGGCGGTATCTTATTGATCCGCCACCAAGGTGTCAAGTAGATGGGGTGCGAGTTTGTTCAAAATATAGCAAAACAGTTCCGCAGTCTTTTGAGTGTCGTATAAAGCAGAGTGTGCTTCCTTACCATCGAACTCAATTCCAGCCTGAATACAGGATTTTGCCAGTACAGTCTGACCAAACATCACGGCACTTAAAGTCACAGTATCAAACACCGAAAAACTGTGAAAAGGGTTTTGATTTTTAGTCCCCGTACGGGCAATGGCCGCTTGTACAAAGCCCAAATCGAAATGTGCATTGTGACCGACCAAAACGGCATGGGTACAGTTTTGCTGACGACGAACTTCATTGACCGATTTGAAAATGCGTTTTAATGCACTTTTTTCATCTTCCGCCATGGCAATGCGCATTGGGTTTGACGGATCTATACCAATAAATTCCAGAGAACGGCGGTCTAAATTCGCCCCTGCAAAAGGGTTAATATGTGCATGGTGCGCTTCACCAGGTACAAATTGGCCTTTTTCATTATAAATGATTGGGATTGCTGCGATTTCTAGTAAGGCATCAGTCTGTGAGTTAAAACCTGCTGTCTCGACATCGACAACAACAGGTAAAAATCCACGGAAACGCTGACCAATTACTGGTGTGGTTTCATCTGTCACACTTTTCTCCATTGGATGGTCTTACCCGCATACACTGGAATAATCTGTTCACCATCCAAATAGTCTAAACTTTCAGGAATAACTTGCTCTTCTTTGACCAAGGTAATGGTATTGGTATTGCGCGGCAGGCCATAGAAGTCCGCACCGAAATGGCTGGCAAAACCTTCCAGACGGTCCAGTCGACCTGCCTGATCAAAAGCCTGAGCATATAATTCAATTGCGGTAGGGGCGCTATAGCAACCGGCACAGCCACAGGCATTTTCTTTGGCATTTTTTGAATGCGGCGCGCTGTCTGTACCCAGGAAAAATTTGGGATTAGAACTGGTTGCAACTTCAAGTAATGTTTGCTGATGGCTTTGACGTTTTAAAATCGGCAAACAATAGAAATGCGGTTTAATACCACCTACCAGCATATCGTTACGGTTGAACAGTAAATGCTGTGGGGTAATGGTAGCAGCCACATTGCGGTCTTGTTCAAGTACAAAATGTGCCGCATCGCTTGTGGTAATGTGTTCTAAAACCAATTTAAGCTTTGGAAACTGTTTTAAAAGCGGTGAAAGTACTTCATCTAAAAAGCGTTTTTCACGGTCAAAAATATCGACATGATTGTGGGTGACTTCACCATGAAGCAACAATGGCACCTGATGTTCTTCCAGCTGTTCAATCACCGCATAGACTTTACTGATATCACTGACGCCATTGTCTGAATTTGTGGTTGCACCGGCTGGATACAGCTTGATGGCATTGACATGCTCAGATTCTTTAATTTTTTTGACTTCGCTTGGTTGAGTCTGGTCGGTAAAGTAAAGCACCATACGTGGATCAAATGCGACACCTTCAGGGACATGCGCCATAATGCGTTCGCGATAAGCCAATGCTTCCTCAACTGTTTTGATCGGAGGGACAGTATTTGGCATGCAGATAGCACGAGCAAACTGCTTGGCAAGATCGGGAACTGTACGTTTTAAAGATAAACCGTCACGTAAGTGAACATGCCAATCATCTGGCTGGAGAAGAGTGATTGTATTCAAGGTCATTTCAATCGAAGAAATAAAACAGATGATAATCCATAAAGTGTGAAAATGGTAACGAGAATTACAGACAAATGGTTATATATACATAATTCTAAATAAGAAAAATATGTTATTTTTAGTAACTAAAAGAATTAAGAAATGCTGGGCAATGGAATCCAAGTATAATCTAGCGAAATTACAATATGATAAAGAAAAAATAGAAGAACTGATTATACGGCAAAGTCAGCGTATAGGTCAGGTTTTTCCCAAAAAAATGGAACAGGAATTTTGGTCGAAAAATTTGGAGCGTGCCCGTAAGCATGTACAAAAATATCTGTGGGGCGGCGTTTTATCTTATTTTATTTTTATTCTGGTGATTTTGCCCAGCGACTACTGGGTGATTGACAAACAGTATATCAGGCATGATTTTCTGAACTGTAGCCTAGGTTTGGCCAATGGTGCTGTATGCCTGCTGATTTTATTTTCTTTTTCGCATTTTCCCAGATTGCGTCCCTATTTTTCTCTGGCTTCCATGGGGCTTATGTTTTGGGCCATGACTTCCATGTCCTGGTTGACTTTGACTGTAGAAACTGTTGCTTTACGCCAACAAGGCATGGCCATTCTATGCATGATTTACATCATGGGTTCCCTTATTTCCGGGGTAAAACCATTTCAGATGTTGATGACCGGATTTTTAGCGGCTTCGCTGACAGTCGTTCTGTTTTTTCTGCTTCATGTTGATTTTGATGCCGTGGTACTTGGTCGTATTCTTTTTGGCAGTTGTGTGTTTGGTTATGTGATTAGTCATATGATTTTTGCGCGTGAACGAATGATTTATCTGTTTACAATGCGAACCAAAATTAGTGAAAAAATGCATCGGATTCATAATTCGGAATTATTGCATTTAAGTCAGCATGATGACCTGACCAAAATCTCAAACCGTCGTAGTTTCGATGAAATGATGGAAGTGTTTTACCAGCAAACCCGTCAAGAACGAAGTACTTTGGCGATCCTGTTTATTGATATTGATTTTTTTAAAAACTACAACGATTTTTATGGGCACCAGAAAGGCGATGATGTGATTTCTTCTATCGCCAAATCGATTAAAAATGCCATTCGGCATATGGATTTTGTTGCACGATATGGTGGGGAAGAGTTTGTGGTACTACTGCCTGAAACAGATGCTCATGGTGCCTATGCCGTAGCATCAAATATCTATAAGGCCATCGAGCGTCTAGAAATTCCTCACGAGAAGTCTTCAATCTCTGATTTTATTACCATTAGTTTAGGAATTACTGTTTATTATGGCGAAGCTGAGCTAAGTAAAGAAGAGTTATTAAAAATTGCTGATCAGGCTTTATATCGTGCCAAAAATTTAGGTCGTAACCAGATTTATTATCAATCTCTCCGTTCCAATATCGCTGCAACTGAATTTATAAAATCATAAACAGGTCAGATAAAAAAACCGCTCTTTCGAGCGGTTTTTTTGACCTAAAACAAACTTATTTGTTTTTGTCTTTTAATTGAGGAACAGCTGAACCTGTACCTACAGAAAGTAAGCCTGTACCTGTATAGATACCCAATTTTGCGCGAGTATCGGTAATGTCAAGGTTACGCATAGTCAATTGACCAATACGGTCAGCAGGACTAAACATAGAATCACCTTTCTCCATCGTCAAACGCTCAGCTTCATAAGTAAGGTTAGGCGATTCAGTGTTCATAATCGTGTAGTCATTACCGCGACGAAGCTCTAAAGTCACAGTACCTGTGATGGCTTTCGCTACCCAGCGCTGTGCAGTTTCACGAAGCATCAGCGCTTGAGAATCGAACCAGCGACCTTGATACAATAAACGACCTAAACGCAGACCGTTGATGCGGTATTGTTCAATAGTGTCTTCGTTATGAATACCAGTCACAAGACGCTCATAAGCGATATGAAGTAAGGCCATACCTGGAGCTTCATAAATACCGCGAGATTTCGCTTCGATGATACGGTTTTCGATCTGGTCAGACATACCGAGACCGTGACGACCACCGATACGGTTTGCTTCAAGAATGAACTCAACTGGATCTTCAATGCGTTGACCGTTAATCGCAACAGGGAAACCTTCTTCAAAAGTAATGGATACTTCTTCAGGTTTGATTTCGACTTCTTCTTTCCAGAATGCAACGCCCATGATTGGGTCAACGATTTTGATACCGGCATTTAAGTATTCAAGATCTTTCGCTTCGTGAGTCGCACCCAGCATGTTTGAGTCAGTTGAGTAAGCTTTTTCTTTTGACATTTTATAGTCAAAGCCGTTGTCGATCAGGAATTGTGACATTTCCGCACGACCACCAAGCTCATCAATAAAGGTTTGGTCTAACCAAGGTTTGTAAATTTTAAGCGCAGGATTAGTCAACAAGCCATAACGGTAGAAACGTTCAATGTCGTTACCTTTATAAGTTGAACCATCACCCCAGATGTTGACATCATCTTCTTTCATTGCGGTAACAAGCATGGTACCGGTTACTGCACGACCCAATGGCGTAGTGTTGAAGTAAGGAACACCACCAGTGCTGATATGGAAAGCGCCACATTGAATCGCAGCAATACCTTCTAATGCAAGTTGTAAGCGGCAATCAACCAAGCGAGCTTTTACTGCGCCATACGCTTCCGCTTTTTTCGGAATCGCATCATAGTCGTCTTCATCAGGCTGACCCAGGTTTGCTGTATAAGCATAAGGTTCTGCGCCTTTTTGTTTCATCCACAATAGAGCAGCTGAAGTATCTAGACCACCAGAGAAGGCAATACCAACTTTTTTGCCTACTGGGACATTCTGCAAGATAGTTGCATTATCAGACATTGTTAATCCTAACGATATGAAATAGGCACCGAGAAATTTGGTGGCCCAAGAAAATACACATTTCTTCAATTGTAGCACTATTTTATTTCTAATGGTTTTACAAAAGAAAATCTCGTTGAAAATTTGAAATTGATAGATTCAATATATGGTTATAAGCAAAGATTTTGATTAAATCGTGAAGCAGAGCAGAGTTGTGGTTTATAAACAGGAGTTAAAAGGAAGGTGGATAACAATTTTGAGCAGCACATTGAAAGTTTGACCGCTTGCAACATGTCCGTGCATTTTATTTCCTCTCAGAATGGCTTTCTGTTGCACCTGTTATCTGCATCTAATTCTCCAGGATCTAATGATCAGTATTTACGCTTGTTATAAATAGTGCTTTACTTTGAGCAAGCATCGTTCAAATAATCCATATTATCGACTAAAGTATTAGATGATTGTCCCGGATTTTTTATTTTTCGAAAAAAATAATAAAAATGAAATAATTAAAAATATATGAGTAAATTTTAATCAGTTCGGTCTGTATAAATTTTAAATATTTCATGCATTATATTGGTATGACCAATTTTAAATAATAAATTGCTTATTGATCTTTATTTGGTTAAAAAGTAGCATATTTAAAGTTTATTGATATATTTTTTTAATTAAATAATTATTGGTCATACCAATTAAGATGTTAATTGGTAGGTGATCAGACCATTTTGTATTCTGGAAAAGCATTTCAAGGAGAGGACAATGCTTCAACAATGGCAACAGATTTACGATCCTATGGGCAATATCTGGCTTTCCAGTTTGATTGCCCTGATCCCCATTATTTTCTTCTTTTTAGCGCTTGCGGTATTCCGCATGAAAGGTAGTGTAGCGGGAACAATTACCGTGATCCTTGCGCTGCTGGTTTCATTATTTTCCTATCAGATGCCGGTCGTGATGGCTTTTGCATCGATGATTTACGGTTTTTTCTATGGTTTGTGGCCCATTGCCTGGATCATCATTGGCGCCGTATTTCTGTATAAAATTTCGGTTAAAACAGGGCAGTTCGATATTATTCGTTCCTCCATTCTATCCATTACCGAAGATCAGCGTTTACAAATGCTCTTTGTGGGTTTTGCCTTTGGTACTTTCCTGGAAGGTGCGGCAGGTTTTGGTGCTCCGGTTGCCATTACTGCTGCATTGCTGGTGGGATTAGGTTTTAAACCCCTATATGCAGCGGGTTTGTGCCTAATTGTCAACACTGCACCGGTTGCTTTCGGCGCGATGGGGATTCCCATTATCGTGGCCGGGCAGGTTTCCGGGGTAGATACCCATGAAATTAGCCAGATGGTCGGACGTCAGTTGCCGTTTATGGTGCCCATTGTTCTATTTTGGATTATGGCGATTATGGATGGCTGGCGTGGTGTGAAAGAAACCTGGCCAGCGGTGATTGTGGGTGGTGGATCATTCGCGCTAGCACAATATCTAACCTCTAATTTTGTAGGTCCTGAGCTGCCAGACATTACCGCTGCAATTGCTTCACTTATTTCTTTAACAATTTTGCTTAAATTCTGGCAACCGAAACATATTTTCCGTTTTGCAGACCAAGACGCAAATGTTGATGAAGCAGCTGCTCAACAGCTTGCAGCTCAAAAACAGCAAAAATATAGCATTGCTCAAATTGCCAAGGCATGGTCACCATTTGCTATTTTAACTGCGATGGTCACCATCTGGAGTATCAAGCCCTTTAAGGATTTATTTGCCAAAGATGGCACGCTGCATGATATGGTGATTTCCATCAAGGTGCCATATTTGCATCAGCTGATCCAGAAGATTCCGCCGGTGGTCCCTGAAATTAAGGACTACGATGCGATTTATAAATTTGACTGGATTTCTGCCACAGGCACAGCCATTTTCATTGCCGCCATTATCACCATCATTTTCCTGAAAATGAAGCCCAAAGCAGCAGTCATCACTTTTGGCGAAACCATCAATGAATTGAAAGTTCCTATTTATTCCATTGGTATGGTACTGGCCTTTGCCTTTATTGCGAACTATTCAGGCATGTCGGCCACGCTGGCTTTAGCGCTGGCACATACAGGTCAGGCATTTACTTTCTTCTCTCCATTCCTGGGCTGGATAGGGGTATTCCTGACTGGTTCGGACACGTCTGCCAATGCGCTTTTCTCGGCACTTCAGGCGACCACGGCACAACAGATTGGCGTGCCAGAAGTACTGCTGGTTGCGGCCAATACCAGTGGTGGTGTAACCGGAAAAATGATTTCACCTCAATCGATTGCTATTGCCTGTGCGGCTGTAGGTTTGGTCGGTAAAGAATCTGATTTGTTCCGCTTTACCGTGAAACACAGTATCTCCTTTACCGTGATGATTGGTATTATCATCACATTACAAGCCTATGTGTTCCCATGGATGATTCCATAAACTGGAATTGATGCAAGAGTAGAGAAATGCAGATGAAAGTTTCCGACCAAGCCGTACAGCAGCTCCGTATGTTGATTGAACAGAGCAATATGCAGGTTGGAGACCGTTTGCCTGCAGAACGTAAATTATGTGAACAGCTCGGAGTGTCACGTTCATCTTTGCGTGAAGCGATTCAGCATCTGGTCAGTACGGGTATGTTGCTGAGCAAGGCTGGCTCGGGAACTTTTTTGCAGTTGCTACCGAGCGCCTGGACCAATCATCAAATTGTAGAACCTTTAGGCAATCTGATTGATCAGGACCCAGCTTACCGATTTGATGTGCAGGAAGCCCGTAGCGTTTTAGAGGGCGGTACCGCCTGGTATGCCGCTCAGCGTGCAACAGCAGCAGACCTGGAAAATATTCGCCGCTGCTACGATCGGATTGCCCATTATCAATCTATTGGGGATGATGACCAGTCAGCAAAAGCGGATGCTGAATTCCATTTAGCCATTGCCGAAGCCTCACATAATTTAGTGCTAATACAGATGATGCGCAGCCTGTTTGACCTGTTGAAATACAATGTGGTTTTGGGCCGGCGCAAAGTCTATAGCGAATCGCACCGTTTTGATCAATTGCATGACCAGCACTTTCAGGTAATGGATGCAATTGAACGCCGTGATCCTGATGCTGCACGCAGTGCAGTCTGTGGACACATTGAGTTTGTAGTACAACAGGTACGCTTGATTGATGAAGAAGAAGCTCGTCGCCAGCGTGCCAGTAGATTAAACAGGATATAAGCATGATTATTTCTTCTGCGAATGATTATCGTGAAGCTGCGAAACGCCGGTTGCCCCCTTTTCTTTTTCACTATATTGATGGTGGCGCATACGCGGAATATACACTGAAGCGTAATGTGGAAGATTTATCAAAAATTGCGTTGAGACAACGTGTACTGAATGACATGTCGCAGTTAAGTCTGGAAACCAAACTGTTTGATGAAACCCTGTCGATGCCGGTGGCATTGTCTCCGGTGGGATTGACCGGTATGTATGCACGTCGCGGGGAAGTTCAGGCGGCAGTGGCGGCAGATAAAAAAGGTATTCCTTTTACCCTGTCTACTGTTTCAGTCTGTCCGATTGAAGAAGTGGCACCAGCGATTCAGCGTCCAATGTGGTTCCAGTTGTATGTGCTGCGTGACCGTGGCTTTATGAAAAATGCCCTGGAACGTGCCAAAGCGGCAGGTTGCTCAACCTTAGTATTTACAGTAGATATGCCTGTGCCGGGCGCACGTTACCGTGATGCCCACTCAGGTATGAGTGGACCGAATGCAGCAATGCGCCGTTATATGCAATCCTGTTTCCATCCACATTGGGCCTGGAATGTTGGCTTGATGGGACGTCCACATGATTTGGGCAATATTTCTAAATACTTGGGTAAACCTACCGGTCTTGAAGATTATATTGGCTGGTTAGGTTCTAACTTTGATCCCTCGATTTCCTGGAAAGATCTGGAATGGATTCGTGAGTTCTGGGATGGTCCAATGGTGATCAAGGGTATTTTAGACCCCGAAGATGCCAAGGATGCAGTACGTTTCGGTGCAGATGGTATTGTGGTGTCGAATCACGGTGGCCGTCAGCTGGATGGTGTTTTATCTTCTGCGCGTGCTTTGCCGCCAATTGCCGATGCAGTCAAAGGTGATATTAAAATTCTAGCCGATTCAGGTATCCGTAATGGTCTGGATGTGGTGCGTATGCTGGCCTTAGGTGCCGACACCTGTATGTTGGGTCGTGCCTTTGTTTATGCACTGGGCGCTGCCGGTGGTGAGGGTGTTTCCAATCTGCTCGAATTGATTGATAAGGAAATGCGCGTAGCAATGACGCTGACTGGTGCCAAAACCATTGCCGATATTACTTCGGATTGTTTGGTGAAGTTAGATAGAGAGTTGGCTTAAATAATAATTTTGAATATTAAATTTAGTCAAAGCTTGAATTTGATACGCGTAAACGTCATCCGCAACTGTTTGAGGCAGGACTTCATACTTAACATCATGTTTCTGCGATGAAAATAAAGATTTGACGGAATATGACGAGTTTTGCGGATGACAATGGTTTTGCCTACTTTTCCCGAAAGAAAAGTAGGTCGAACCGAAGGTTAATTCCTGAATATATAAATAATATTGGAAAGACTCCGCAGTAATGAATACCGTGTTGATTAAGCGCGACAATTCATCAATAGGATATGACAAATGCCATCCAATTTAGATGCACAGCAAACCATTCAAAAACTCATCCACATTGTCGGCAAGCAACATGTATTCACGGATGACAATGACACACGATTATACCGTCAAGGTCGTCGTTACGGTTCCGGCCAAGTGCTGGCCGTGGTCGTCCCGGGTTCATTGCTGGAACAGTGGCAAGTTTTGCAGGCTGCGGTGGACGCAGACTGTATTGTGATTATGCAGGCTGCCAATACCGGGCTTACCGGTGGATCAACCCCTTTTGGCGATGATTATGACCGTCCTGTGATTTTGATCAACACTCGACGCTTAGTTGGCATTCAAGTGATTAATGATGCGAAGCAAGTGGTTTGTTTGCCCGGTGCAACACTAGACAAACTGGAAAAAAAACTGGCAGTGTTTAATCGTGAGCCGCATTCGGTGATTGGTTCCTCCTGTATAGGTGCATCGGTTTTAGGTGGAGTCTGCAATAACTCGGGCGGTGCGCTGGTTCGCCGTGGACCTGCTTATACGGAACTTGCCCTGTATGCCCGAGTAAATGAATCGGGACAACTGGAACTTATCAATCATTTGGGCATCCAGCTCGGTTCAACGCCAGAAGAAATTTTATCTAATCTTGAAAATCAGCAATATCAATTGGCTGATATTAAAAATGATCAGCATTGCTGTGCTTCGGATCATCGTTACGCCCATGACGTGACTCAAGTCGATGAGAACACGCCTGCGCGTTTTAATGCCGATCCATCACGTTTGTATGAAGCGTCAGGTTCAGCAGGGAAAGTCTGCGTGTTTGCGGTACGTTTGGATACCTTTGAAAAAATTCCCAGTCAGGTGTTTTATGTCGGCACCAATACCCAGCAAGATTTAACCGCAATCCGCCGTTTTCTACTCACGGGTTTAGCGCGTTTACCGATTGCGGGCGAATATATTCACCGGGTGGCTTACGATATTGGTGCTGAATATGGCAAAGATACCTTCATGTTTATCGAAAAATTCGGAACAGCCAAAGTACCGGCGGCTTTTGCCATGAAAGATAAGGTCGATGGCTACCTGGAAAAAGTTGGCATGAAAGGGCTGTCTGATAAAGTCCTGCAAATGCTGAGCAAATTTTTACCGTCGCATTTACCGAAACGCATGAATGAATTCCGGGATTTGTATGAGCATCATCTGGTACTACGTATCGAAAATCAGGATGTGGAGCAGGTTCAGCAATTTTTGCAGCACTATTTTTCAGCCAATACCACTGGAAATTATTTCCACTGTACCGAAGAAGAAGGACGTAAAGCCTTTCTACACCGTTTTGCCGTAGCCGGCGCAGCCATTCGTTATCGCGACACCCATCGTTCAGAAGTTGAAGATATTGTCGCGTTGGACATTGCCTTACGCCGTAATGACCGTGAATGGGTAGAAACTTTGCCGAAGGAAATGGATGAGCTGATTATCCATAAACTGTATTATGGTCATTTTTTATGTCATGTCTTTCATCAGGACTATATTGTGAAAAAAGGTGTTGATCCTTTAGTAATAGAACATCAAATGTGGAGTTTACTGGATGAACGCGGGGCTGAATATCCTGCAGAACATAATGTCGGGCATTTATATGTGGCCAAGCCTGCGCTAAAAAACCATTATCAAAAACTGGATCCGACCAATAGCTTTAATGTGGGGATTGGTCATACCTCCAAATTAAAATACTGGAATCAAGAAACAAATTAAAAAACTGAATTATAATAAAAAATAACGGGTTCTATCTCAGGCGCAGTCTAAGCACTGCGCTTTTTTTTATGAAAAATTGACTGTTTCGTCAGACAATGTGTAAAACAAGTCATAAACAAAAGAATAAAAATAGGTAAAGTAATATGCAACAAGTTGCAAAGCCAATATATAAAGGATCCATCATGACAACTCGCTATGCAAATATATTAAAACCGCTACATTTGGGCTTTACGACCATTAAAAACCGTGTCGTGATGGGTTCCATGCATACTGGTCTGGAAGACCGTTTTTATAATTATCCTAAATTGGCCGCATATTTTGGCGAACGGGCAAAAGGTGGTGTAGGTCTGATTATCACTGGCGGGATTTCCCCAAACCGTCAGGGCTGGTTGCTTCCTGCGGGCGGTACCATGAATAATTTGGCGGATGTGGCGCCGCATCGTTTGGTGACACATGCTGTACATAAGCATGGTGCAAAAATTTTAATGCAGATTTTGCATTCTGGCCGTTATGGCTATCAGCCTTTTGTGGTTTCTGCCAGCCCGATTAAATCTCCAATTTCACCTTTTAAACCGCGTCAAATGAGTGAAAAGCAGATTTTAGAGACTATTGAGGATTATGCACACACGGCCAGCATTGCCAAAAAAGCCGGCTATGATGGTGTGGAAATTATGGGTTCTGAAGGCTATTTGCTGAATCAGTTTTTAAGCCGTCATGTCAATCAGCGTACCGACCACTGGGGTGGTGACATTGAAAACCGCATGCGTTTGGCAGTAGAAATTGTCAAAGCCATTCGTGAAAAAGTCGGTGAAAAATTTATTATCTGTTTCCGTTTGTCCATGCTTGATCTGGTACATGATGGCAACACCATGCAAGAAGTGATTACCGTGGCACAGGCTTTGGAAAAAGCAGGAGTTACTTTGCTGAATACCGGGATTGGCTGGCATGAAGCCCGTATTCCGACCATTGTCACTTCCGTACCGCGTGCAGCATTTGCCGATTACACGGCAGAAGTGAAAAAGCATGTCGCTATTCCTGTGATTTCCTCCAATCGGATTAACATGCCTGAAACAGCCGAAGCCATTTTGGCAGCTGGAAAAGCCGATATGGTGCAGATGGCACGACCATTGTTGGCGGATGCTTTCTGGGTCAGCAAGACCGCCACCAATCGGGTAGATGAAATTAATACCTGTATTGCCTGTAACCAGGCTTGCTTGGACCACACCTTTAAAAATAAACGTGCAACCTGTCTGGTCAATCCGCGCGCTGCTTATGAAACGGAACTGGTGTATGTAAAAACCAAAGCACCGAAAAAAATTGCTGTTGTTGGTGGTGGTGTGGCAGGCATGTCGGCTGCAACGGTAGCTGCCAGTCGGGGGCATAAAGTCACATTATTTGAAGCAAGCCATGAAGTGGGCGGCCAGTTCAATCTGGCTAAAGTGGTACCGGGTAAAGAAGAATTCCATGAAACCATCCGTTATTTTAAAGTTCAGATTGAAAGAACTGGGGTAGAACTGCGCTTAAATACCAAAGTGAACCGTGAACAACTGGAGCGTGAAGGCTTTGATGAGGTCGTGGTTGCGACTGGAGTTGTTCCGCGTGCCTTAAATATTGAAGGCAGTCAGGCACCGCAAGTGTTGTCTTATGCAGAAGTGTTGCGTGGAGCAGCAGTTGGCAATCGGGTGGCGGTGATTGGTGCCGGTGGTATTGGTTTTGATGTTTCTGAATTTTTGTTGAGACCTGAACATCAGCCTCAACCGCAACCATTAGCAGACTGGCAAAGGGAGTGGGGCATTGACCCGAATCCGAACTATACTTCTGAGGGTGGCATACAAGCTGCCGAAGTGGCTCATCCTGTCCGTGAAATTTATCTCTTGCAACGTAAAACGACACCGCTGGGGATTGGCTTGGGTAAAACCACAGGTTGGGTGCATCGTGCGCAATTGAAAAAACACGCTGTGAAGATGCTACGTGGTGTGCAATACAAGTCTGTGACCAATGAAGGTTTATGGATTGAAACCAATGGCCACGATCAATTGTTACGTGTAGATACTGTGGTAGTGTGTGCAGGACAGGAGTCAGTCAAAGACATCATGCCAACGGCGGATGAATTTACCTTGGCGAATTACCATATTATTGGCGGTGCCAAACTGGCGGCAGAGCTTGATGCCAAGCGTGCAATCCGTGAGGGTGCTGAATTGGCAGCCAAATTATAATTTTTAAAGTTAATTTGGTGAAACAATATTCATTTGAATAGTTTGCTTGTAATTTTTACTTGTCAGTTTTTAAAAAGATCCGTATCATGGCGCACATGGAAGCGTGGCAGAGCGGTTTAATGCACCGGTCTTGAAAACCGACGAGGGTGTGAGTCCTCCGTGAGTTCGAATCTCACCGCTTCCGCCAAATTTAAAACAAAGCCCTGATCATTGATCAGGGCTTTGTTGTTTCTAGGGTTATGCAACGTAAGCTAATAGTAAGCATTAAATAAAAACCTAGCTTAAGTTTAAGTTATTGATCAAGCCTAAATACAATTTCAAATTGAGTACCGTCCCAAACAGTTAATTTACCAATCCAATTTGTTTTTGCATTAAATCTTTTCGGGTATTTACTGCCATCTTTACCCTCTAAAATATTTTGAAAATCAGAACTGTTATTGAGCATTGCTATAATTGGTCTAATTTTTAAGTTTTCTTCCAAAGCAAGATCAAGATTTCTCTTAAACTCATTACGTCCATTGCCCGACCATCTATCAATACGGTCACGATAGACCTGTTTTCTTTCAGTTGGGTGTTTAGATAATAAAGGTTTATGTCCCCATAAACTAACAATTAGCTGATTGTTAGAGCTAATTGAAGATACCGACCAGTTCGGATTCTTAAGATCAGCATTAAATTTTTTAAATTCAGAAACGATGCCCACAAAATAGCCTTATTCAATTTCACCCTTATTAAAAATATTCTGATTGGTATAAATTACAAGTATTTAATGGTAATAAATGTCTGATATTCCAACTATTTGGGGTATACGCATGGGTGTGCATGTTGGAACTGAACCAGTTTAAAAAATTACATTGGAATAGAGTGCTTAGAGCTAGGCGATTTAAGTCAGATTAAATTAGACAGCAGAGCGATATTGTGAAATACAGCATTTATGCTAGGTTGAGTCGGGATAAAAACATTTCAGGCTACGTTGCCGCTACACATGGTGTGATAGTTCGTATACTTATTAATAATTAGAAATTTAAATAAAAGACCCTGCAGATGCAGGGTCTTTTATTTAAGTTAAGATGATATAAATCTAAATTGTTTATTTAGTTGAAGCCAAACCGCAGATAAATTGTTCTGGTTCAATTTCTGTAGTCACGATGACATGTACACCAATATTTCTGAGCTTTTCTCGTAATCGATCTCCGATTCCTGTGGTCACAAATATGTCCATAGGCAAAAGTTTTTCGAGTACTTCTCCAGATTGGGAAAAAGAATCTTCTTTTTCCACTTCAATAAGCTGTTTGTCAGTCACTTTTTCATCTTTTAATTCATATTTCCAGAATTTTCGACATTTTCCAGCATGTGGAGTAATGTGACGCCGGTTCTGGGATGTAATTACAATTAACATGGAGTGTATTCCAAACCAATATTGATTTAAATTGATGATAATCATAAGGGTTTAAATTATTCCCGATTATCCTCAAGCTAGATTTTCCAGTACAAATTGAGGCGACTTTATAAATAGTTTGATCAAAGCCTGTGCCGAACTTGAGGGATGACGCACTCCGCGTTCCCAGCTCTCCAAGGTACGGGCAGAAATACACAGTTTGGCCGCCAGTTCTGTCTGTGAAATATTAAGGGCATGTCTGATCCGGACAATCTGTTGCGCCAAATCTAGACAACAGCCGCTATTAAAATCATTTTTTTGCGAGTGTGCATGATCATGCTGAAGTAGATTCATCATTATCTCCTCCTTATTGATACATCAAAAAGTTGTAATAACACTTTAAAAAAATCCAAAGGTAATTAAGACAGTAACAACTGAACTCCAAGCAGGTTTGAGCACAGTTAAACTAAACGTCATGATCACCTATTACGGATTGGACCACTGTGGCTGAAGATATGGGTTACGAGATGCCTTGCGATAGATAGAGCCATACTGCATCGATATTCAAACGTAGGCAGACTACTCAGCGATACCACATCTGTTGATTTAGTGGGTGAGTGTTAAAGGAGGAGCACGGCCCTGAGGAATCAGGAACCAGGGAGCGGGTGGGGTCAGTACATGCGGGACAGAGGCACTGAAGAACAGAAGTAAGGTCTGAGTTCTGACCAGTACTGGTCTGAGCTTGGTGTCCAGTAGCGGTAGGGTATAGCTGTGCACCAGACAGAACTGGCAGTCATGAGTGGTGTGTGAATCATTCTGCTGTTGGTGTGGTGCATGCTGATCCTGCACGTCGGTGACGACCTGTACATCGTTCTGATCTGCTGCACTGGTGTGATGGACGTGTGGATGGGATGTTGGAAAATTAAGAGTTTTGTGAGTGCTATTAACTTGCAGATCTAATGCAACGGCAACAGTTTTACATACCGAAAAAACACTGTGCTTTTCTGGCAATAAAGGCTGCAGGAACACAGCGATCTGTAACAAGATTGCGGATAATCCCAACAATCTTCCCAACATTATGAGCACTTCACTACGCTTTTATGGATATTGCATGAATTATAATATAACAAAATATGAAATTTAGAACTGAAAAAAATAAGCTATTACATTAATTCTAATCTGTTATTAAACATAGTTTTATTTTTCTGCTGGATTTGAAGGCATCATCTATTTTTAAGCATAAACTTAGAGTTCAATCCAATATTGATTTATAGTGATTTTAATCGTTATTTTTATTCTATATTCTTATAAATTATAGATAAGAATTGTTTTGATAGAGGGAAATCATGTTTAACATTCTGATGTATGTCCCTTGGGGCAAGGTGCCTGAAACTCCGGCAAAGAAATTATGGGAGCAACGAGGAAATGTACAAATTGTGGATGTTCGAACTGAGCAAGAATTTAAACACAGCCATATAGAAGGTGCCGTCAATTTGCCGATTACCCGGTTTACAGAATCTGCAATATGCTCATTAGGTCTCAAAACAGATCAACCTGTGGTAACGATCTGTTTATCAGCACACCGAAGCATTCCTGCGACACGTAAACTGGCCAAGATGGGGTATTCGGTCTCACAGTTAAAAGGTGGCATGAAATCCTGGTGGAAAAATGACTTGCCGTGTATCGAAAACTAAAGGCTAAATCTGCAGTAAGAGATGTTTTATTTAAATAAATAAAACAAGTTTGGCTGGTCCGAGGGGGCAATATTTTTTAATCCTCAAATACATCTATTAGGAATGCATGACGCTTTTCCTGGCTAGAACAAAATAGCGTCTCTTATTTAAAATTTCCTTTCATGCATTTCAATTCAGTAAATTTTTTTGTGGACACTCTTTAGTCAATAAATAAACTTATTCGGCAGTTTATACAGAACAAGTTTATTTTTTATTTTAAGTCTTTAATTTAATTCACCTTTCGTTTAATTTTTTTGCTTTTCAAAACTGGTTATATGTTATATATTTATAAAGTGAAAAGTCGAGTAAATACGTAGGAATTTATTCTGAAATTTCATGTTTTTATTCAATGTATCCCTCTTAATTCGATTCCAGTCGAGAGAAAGTTTGCTGAAGCGAAGTGGATTTTTTATTGCATTTGCAGTCTTACTTCTGCAAATCGCAGTATATTTGCAGCCTCTGCTGCCGGAAAAATTTCACATTGCTCCGGTCTGTATGTCGATTACCCACAATCTTCTTTCGTCTGCTGATCATCATGCCCACTTGGCTCATCATGAGCTGCTCAAGGATTTGATTCCTCAGCAATCCCAAGATCACCATCAGCATAATCATCAGTGCCAATACTGCACTGTCTATGGTGATTTGGTACTGCCATTTAAACTGGGCATCGATGAAGTTCTGGACCGGATTCAGGTTCGACTAAATTTCTATCAGTCTTTCTTCCGGCATGTCTATTTCAGCTTGCAGAAGCTGTATTTGCTGCCACAGGGCAGAGCGCCACCTCTGACTTTTTAGGACACGATTGGTCACGTCAAACAGTTGTTTTGTTTGCACTACACAGCATCTTAAAGAGTTTTAATCATGAAAATTCAGTTTTCGCTGTTCGCTAACAGCGTAATGGTTTCGTTCGCCCTCAAAAAAGTCTATAGAGTATCCAGTATACGGGGTGCATCTCTATACCAGAGGATCAATGTCCGGCAAGGTGTGTCAGTTTCACTGCATCAATCAGCGCCGTTGATGTCCTCCCTGTATTCAATTGATCAGCAGGAGGCAGCATGAATTTAGGGCTAACCGCGCTGGAACTGGCACGTATCCAGTTTGCAT
>NZ_WXXM01000013.1:0-83624 GCF_011319235.1 Acinetobacter sp. SA01 | reverse complement strand
TCCCTTCCCGAACTCAGAAGTGAAACCTCTTAGCGCTGATGGTAGTGTGGGATTACCCATGTGAGAGTAAGTCATCGCCAGCTCATTATTCCTTAAAAAGCCCCCTCTAATGAGGGGGCTTTTTTTATGCGGGGAAATATAAGCAATAAAAAACCAGCATTTGCTGGTTTTAAGATCGGAATTTTTGCAAATTTTAAGCAAAAATATTACATGCTGCAGAGGTCAGTATCCAGAGAATTGTGATTGCAACGACAGGCTCAACAATCTTTGCCCAGGTTGGGGTACTTACAACTGAAACTTCTTCAACATCATGCTGCTGGATATTCTGGTGAACCATTTGACTAAACTCCTTCATTGTTGAGTCTAATGATATATCTTCTTGCTCAATTGGTTTAGAGCCTTTTAATTCTGTTAGATCATTTGTTGACCAAACCCAATCAGAAGCCTGGCCAGATAGGTGTTCAATCTGTCCTATGATCAGTTCACGTAAACCTCTGATATTTAGATTTCCAATATCATTAAGCTGTTTTAATTCTGCCAATTGTAATTTTAATATTTCAGTTACTGTTGGTTCTAATTCATTTTTAGGCAGGGTGGACTGATTTTTTGAAGATGTTGTAAGATGTCGCGCAACCTCTTGAATAAAAAGATCATCGGCTGAAGAAATCTCCTGATAAACTTTTTTATCGTCAGTTCGCCAAAGTGAAATGAGTTTACCTAATACCAGTGCATTAATTTCTAACAGATATGTTTTTCGATCTTCTCTAGAATAGTGTTCGAGAAGCTGAGGCTTTTGATTGTTAATCTGCTCAGCAAAATATTGTACTAAATCAAAAGCCATTCACTTGCTCCATATTATTTTAATCTAATAACCGTAGGCTTGGTTTTTTCTTAGGTTGTTTAGTTTCTTCTGATGTTGTGGTTGATTTTAAAGTATCTTCAGTAATTTGGATACCTTCATATTCATTTGGATCAAAGAATAACCCTTGTCCATTTTCACGTGCATAAAGACCCAGCACTGCATTTAACGGTACATAAATGTCACGTGAAACGCCACCAAAACGCGCAGAGAAGGTGATTGCATCATTGCTCATATGTAGTTTATGCACTGCATGAGGAACGATATTTAAAACAATTTGACCGTCTTGAATAAACTGTTCTGGCACCATGGTATTAGGCTGGGTGGCATCAACCAATAAATATGGGGTCAGGTTATTGTCACAAATCCATTCATAGATAGCGCGCGCTAAATAAGGTCGTGTAGGGCTAAGATTCAATTCTTGTTCAGACATGATTTTGCTCGATTAATTTACCAAAAATTCGCTGTAGCGGTTTTTTTCCTGCATCGTTAAAGATTTAATGAATGCAGGTCGACTAAAAATTCGTTGACAATATAAGTGAATAGGACGGCAATGCTGTTTAGGCAATTCGATACCCATCGCCTTTAACCGTATAAAAATAGGTGCCAGCATACAATCTAAAATTGTAAAATTTTCAGACATAAAATAGGGGAAATGCTGAAAAAGAGGCGTAAGGGAAATCAGGGTATCTCTGAGTTGCTTTTGAGCTTTCGCTTTCTCTTGTTCATTCAGGGTGTCTGGATGTCGCAGCATGATATCTGCCAGTTTTAACCAGTCTTGCTCAAAACGCCAGATATATTGACGTTGCTCTGCTCGTGGCATTGGTGCATCAGCATACAGTTTGTTCTGACGGTAGCGATCGTCTAGATATTCAGAAATAATGCTGGAATTAAATAATTTTAAATCATTTTCAATCAGCATGGGGAGTTGATTATAGGGATTGAGACTGGCCAGATCCTCATCGTCTTCATCTACAATAATTAGATTATATTTGATTTGCTTCTCTGCAAGTACATAGCGTATCCAGTGGGAGCGAAAATCATCCGCATGACTGTAAAGCGTAATTCCTTGTAGATGTGCATTTTCGATTGACATAATCCGAAACAGTGATAAATGAATGGAATAGGATACTAAAATTCAAGCTAAAAAGCACGAAGCATAAAAGCGCAATTGGGGTTAAGATAAAAAGATGATAAGAAAAAATAACTGGAGGAAAACAAGATGCTGATCAAACTGGCGATAATCTTACTGTTTATTTTGATTGGTCTTGCGAATTATTATCTCACCAAATCTTTCTGGTGTCATGAAGGCGTGTGGGGTAAGGATGTGCATGAACAGTAAGATGAAATATTTATCCGGATTAAAATTTAAGTCCCATAAAAAAACCCTGGATAATCCAGGGTTTTTTGTCCGATTCGGTAAACGAATTAACGTTTAGAGAATTGAGGACGTTTACGAGCTTTACGTAAACCAAGTTTCTTACGTTCAACTTCACGAGCATCACGAGTAACGAAACCAGCTTGACGAAGAGCAGGTTTTAAAGTTTCGTCAGCAGCGATCAATGCACGAGTAATACCGTGACGGATAGCGCCAGCTTGACCACCAATACCACCACCAGCAACAGTGATGTAAAGGTCATATTTTTCAGTAGCTTCTAGAAGCTCTAAAGGTTGACGAACAACCATACGAGCAGTTTCGCGACCGAAGTACTGTTCAAGAGTACGGTTGTTGATTACGAGTTTACCAGTACCAGCTGATAGGAAAACACGTGCAGTTGCGGTCTTACGGCGACCTGTACCATAGTTAGTAGCCATGTGCTGTATCCCTTAGATGTCCAAAACTTGTGGCTGTTGAGCAGTATGTGGATGCTCAGTACCAGCGTACACTTTCATTTTTTTGATCATTGCATAACCAAGAGGACCTTTTGGCAACATGCCTTTTACAGCGCGTTGGAAAATTTCTTCTGGTTTGTGAGCAACTAATTTCTCGAAATTAGTTTCACGAATACCACCAGGGAAACCAGTATGGCGATAATATTTCTTATCAAGTGATTTTTTACCAGTCACTTGAACTTGTTCAGCATTGATCACAACGATGTAATCGCCAGTGTCAACGTGAGGAGTATAAGAAGTTTTATGCTTACCGCGTAAACGACGAGCGATTTCAGTCGCAAGACGACCTAAAGTTTTGCCAGAAGCATCAACAACGTACCAGTCGTGTTGAACTTCAGCTGGCTTAGCGCTGAGAGTTTTCATTAAACCACTACCTATTATAGTTGGTTTGGACGGTGGAATCTGTCCAAACAAAAGGAGACCGAATTCTACCTGAAAGTCAGTAGAACCACAATGAAAATATAAAATTTCAAGCGCTATATTTTAAAAGAACAAGGATGAAAATGGAAGTGTTGGGGAATCTAAAACGGGGGGCGGTAAATGAAGATAAAAATATTGGCTTTTAGTTCTGCAACTGTGAATTTTGCATGTTTTGCTTAAAAGCAATAGATACGATTTTATCGAATTGAGAACCTGTACCATTCAGTATTTTAGATAAGCGATGATGAAAATTTAAAATTTTGTTTTTATTGAAATATTAGACACCTTTCATAAATTTAAATATGTTCAATCTGATTTTTAAAATCAGCACGGCCATCATCTGATGGATTTCATTTTGATGCCTTTGCGTAGGCAATCTCTCTACTTTTGAAAGGTCAAAAGTAGACAAAAACCTTTTGTTCCCCATACACGACTTCCTTGTCGTGATGGGAAACGTGGTGGCATCCATGCCACACTCATGAATCGAATACTTGCTAAAAAAATCAATTTTTTATTTTCGTATTATGAACGACTTATAGTCATTAAAAACGATTTATGAAAGAAATCTATTAAAGTAAAAAATATCGATGTATTGCTAATTACCAGTTGTTTTGTTGATTAAACTAGTTGATCTATATGTGGTTTTGCTCAGCTTCAGCTTTCTTGTTTAGCATTCGCGTTATAATGTTGAATATTGAGCTTCTTGGATAAATTATGATTCCTTTATATGTTACGAGTGGTGAACCTGCTGGTATTGGTCCAGATATTTGTTTAAGTTTGGCGGATCGTGTTGATGAACGTCCGATTGTGGTACTAGCCGATATTCATTTATTAAAGCAACGTGCAGAATTATTAAAGAAAGAGATTGAACTAATTGAATATCAAGGACAATTAGAATCTGCAGCTCAAGGACAGCTTTATGTCGAACATGTGCCCTTAAATACAGAAGTGGTTTTGGGGCAACTGAATGCCCAAAACGCAGCATATGTGCTGGAACAATTACGTCGTTCTGCAGATTACGCCATGACAGGCAAAAGTGTCGGTGTAGCCACCGCGCCTGTACAGAAATCCATTATCAATGAAGCGGGTATCCATTTTAGTGGTCATACTGAGTATTATCAGGAATTTGCTGGTGTCGATCGGGTGGTGATGATGCTGGCCACCAAGACTTTAAGGGTGGCACTGGTGACTACGCATCTGGCTTTACGTGATGTGCCTGATGCGATTACGCCTGAGCGCCTGCATCAGGTGATTGATATCTTAATCCACGATTTAAAAACCAAATTCAGGATTGATCATCCGCATATTCTGGTGTGTGGTTTAAATCCGCATGCTGGGGAAGATGGTTATTTGGGGATGGAAGAAATTGAGGTGATTAATCCTGTGCTGGAAACTTATCGTGCGCAACGGATCAATATGAGCCTGAGTTTGCCTGCCGATACGCTATTTACCCCGGACAATTTAAAAGATGCCGATGCCGTATTGGCGATGTATCACGATCAGGGCTTACCTGTGTTAAAATCACAGGGTTTTGGTGAAGCCATCAATATTACTTTGGGCTTGCCGTTTATCCGAACTTCTGTCGATCATGGCACAGCACTCTCCCTTGCAGGTACAGGTCTGGCAAAAAGCTCGAGCTTGCATGTGGCTGTGGATTTGGCGCTCGAACTTGCGCGTCAGTGATCTTGTCTTTATTACACGTTGGAAATGTTTATGTATCAGATTAATGCCTTAACCCCCAAAGATGAAGGGCATCACACGCGTAAGCGTTTTGGGCAAAACTTCTTACATGACCAACGTGTCATTGCCAAAATTGTCCGTTCAGTGAATCCTCGTTCTGGCGATAACATTGTTGAAATTGGTCCCGGTCTTGCAGCATTAACTTCACCTTTAATTGGTGAATGTGATGCCTTAACTGTAGTTGAACTTGACCGTGACTTGGCGGCAGGTTTACCAGGCCGTGTGCCGCATCCTGAGCGTTTAACCATTGTTGAAACGGATGCCTTGAAATATGACTTTACTGAGTTGTTTCAAGAAGGCCGTCCGCTACGTGTGGTTGGTAACCTGCCATACAACATTTCAACACCACTTCTGTTCCATCTCCTGGAATTTGGTGACAAAGTTAAAGACATGCACTTCATGTTGCAAAAGGAAGTGGTTGACCGTATTACCGCCTCACCCAATACCAAAGAATATGGCCGTTTGTCGGTGATGATCCAGTATTACTGTAAACCGACTTTCCTGTTTGAAGTGCCACCGGGATCATTTAATCCACCACCAAAAGTCACTTCTGCCGTCTTTCGTCTGGAGCCTTATGCTGTTAAACCGATTGTGGCCAAGAATGAAAAAGCCTTGGCCCGTCTGGTGTCCCATGTCTTTACCCAGCGTCGTAAAACGCTGCGTAACAGTTTGAAAGGTATGCTGGTTGAAGAGGGATTTGAGAAAGCAGGTGTCGATCCGATGGCGCGCCCCGAGACTTTAACGCTGGCTCAATTTGTAGCATTAGCAGATCAAATGGTGGATTAAATGGCAGCTTCGAATATTCGATACAATTATGTGATTGGTGATATTCAGGGCTGTTTTGAAGCTTTGAAAATATTACTTAAAACGATTCAGTTTGATGCAGATCAAGATTTTCTTTGGTTTGCGGGTGACTTGGTTGCACGTGGTGAAAATTCGATTGGGGCTTTACGCTTTATCAAAAAGCTGGTCGACAAGGGGGTTGCTGCAACGGTTTTAGGTAATCATGACCTTAATTTATTGGCTGTGGCACGTGGGACTAAAGAGATTAATCCCAAAGACAATATTGATGATGTCATTCATGCTTTGGAAAGTGATGACTTGATCGAATGGCTGCGTAAACAGCCTTTATGTTTATTTCCGAATGAACATACGGTTTTGACCCATGCAGGGATTCCGCTGAATTGGACAGCAGAACAAACAGCGGTTTTAGCTAAGGAAGTTGAGGCAGTAATTGGCCATGATGACTTTGACGTGGTCGATGCTTTTTTGGCTAACATGTATGGCAAAGAGCCAAATTGTTGGTCTGATGATTTACAGGGTCATGCCCGTTTACGTTGCATTACTAACTACTTGACCCGTATGCGTTTAACCAATGTAGAAGGGCGAATGGAATTCAGTTTTAAAGATTCTCTGGATGATCCTATGCCTGAAGGCTTTCAGCCATGGTTTGACTTTGAGTCCAAAGCGGCTAAAACCCATCAAATTATCTTTGGACACTGGGCTGGATTACAAGGGAAAACCATTACGCCCCAGATTCAGAATGTGGATGGGGGGTGTGTTTGGGGCAATCAGCTGATTGCTTATCGATTAGAAGATCAACAATTGTTTAAAGTCGATAATCCGATGATGTCATCCTCAAGCTAAGCCATAATAAAAAAGCCACATTATGTGGCTTTTTTATATTTAAACTTGCTTAGTCAAGTCTGATCCAGGTCTGGCTGCGTCCCAAGGTGGAAATACCCATATAGGCTCTTAAGGTTAAACGCTTGCCTGTTGCATTCAGTCTGATTTTGGCGTCATAAACTTTACCCGCTAGTGGATCTATAACACGGCCTTTTTCGTAGTTATTGGTTCCAGATACATGTTTTAAGCCCTTCAGAATTTCCATACCTAAAATGGGCTGATTGGTATAGGGTGCTGGGCAATTATTACATGTCTCTCGTGGGGTATAACCTGGGCGAGGAGTAACTTTAATAATTTTCCCGGTAAATGTATTATTGTTTTCTTTATTAATTTTAATAATCGCTTTCGCAGCACCGGTCTTATCATCAATTTGTTGCCATGTTCCAGAAATGTCTTCTGCGAAAACATTTCCACTGAAAAGTGCAGCAGCAAAAGCAGCCAGCAATAGATTCTTTTGCATATAAGACTCTCACTTAATCTTTCATTTTCTAATTAATGGATATATTAGATAGATAAAGTAATTAGTCAATATACTCTAGAGTCAAGCAAACAGTTTTAAGCTGATTTGGATAAAAAGCCACAATATTGTGGCTTTTTAATTAAAAACAGGGATTTGAATTAATCGACCCGTAACCAGGTCTGACTGCGACCCAATGCTGAAATACCGATGTAGCCACGTAAAGTGAGACGTTTTCCGCTCGCATTCAGTCGAACTTTAGCATCATAAATTTTACCTGCTAAAGGATCGATGACCCGGCCTTTTTCATAGTTATTTGTACCTTCCACATGCTTTAATCCGGTGAGTACATCCATACCTAAAATAGGCTGATTGGTATAGGGTGCAGGGCATTTGTTGCATGTCTTTTGCGGTATATAACCTGGACGAGGGGTTACTTTGACGATCTTACCGGTATAAATATCGTTTGTATCTTTACTGATTTCGATAATTGCCTTGGGTGAACCGGTTTTATCATCAATTTGTTGCCAAGTACCTGATAGATCTTGTGCCAATACATTCCCACTAAAAACTACAATGGCAAGAGCAGCAAGTAAGATATTTTTTTTCATATATATTCCTGCGGTTGTGGTGAATAATTTTTTTAATTTAAAAACTATATTAGGATTGTTTATAAAATAGTCAATATAGTGGTTCATGAAAATGAAGAATAATGTGAATTATTTAAAAATCATTGAATAATAAAGCCAGATAGTACAGCTTTTTGTCATATTTAGTCGTTTCTAATCTAGATTTGAGTTCGACCCAGAGCCACAATTCCTACATATCCACATAATATAAAACGTTTAGCATTCGGTGTAATTCATCCTTTAAAGTTATTATTTTTCCTGTTAAAGAGTCTAGTACACGACCATGTGTATCATTTAATCTTGTTTAATCCAGGTCTGACTACGACCGAGTGCGGATACACCAACATAACCGCGTAGAGTGAGACGTTTACCATTCGGACTTAATTTTGCTTTGCCGCTATAGATTTTACCGTTCAGTGGATCAAGAACTTTGGCATTTACAAACTGATTATCACCGATAGATTTTAATCCCGTTAAAACATCTAATCCTAAGATAGGTTTGTCGGTATAAGGTGCTGGACAATTTACACAGGTTTCTTTCGGGGTATAACCTGGACGAGGAGTGACTTTTACAATTTTTGCTGTATAAGTCCCATTGCTTTCTTGGCGCATTTCCAGAATGGCTTTTGATGAGCCTGTTTTATCGTCAATGGTTTTCCATGTTCCGCTAAGATCATTTGCCAATACGTTCCCACTACAAACTAAACTGGCAAAAGCAGCAAATAATAGATTTTTCTTCATATCAATTCCTGTGTGTGGAAAATATTTTTTTTAATTTATATAGAGATATAGTTATCGTTTAAAAATTAGTCAACCCACTGCTTCATAAAAATAAAATATAATGTGAATTATTTCAATATCAGTGAAGAAAAAAGCCACATAGTGTGGCTTTTTGTCATATTTAGTCATTTCTAATCCAGGTCTGACTACGGCCTAATGCTGAAACCCCAATATAACCACGCAGGGTTAAGCGTTTACCATTTGGACTTAATTTCGCTTTCATGCTGTAGATATGACCAGATAGCGGATCGATAATTTTACCATTCGCATAGTTGGGTCCTTCTATATGTTTTAAACCTTTCAAGACATCCATGCCTAGAATGGGCTGATTGGTATAAGGTGCCGGGCATTTGACGCAAATTTCTTTGGGAGTATAGCCAGGACGCGGAGTGACTTTGACCACTTGGGCGGTATAAGTGCCATTATTTTCCTGGCGAATTTCAAGAATGGCTTTTGATGAACCGGTTTTATCATCAATATTTTTCCACGTTCCTGTAAGGTCTTGAGCTAGGGCAAAACTCGCTAAAGTTGAGCAGATTAATGCAATAGTAAGTTTCATCTTGACCATTTTGAATGTTCCTTCATTCCACTGACAGTACTCCTGATACTAGGAGTATTTTTGACAAGCAACAATCATTATCAATGCAAATGACTGTTTGGTCACATTTTTTGTAAATAAAGTATAAAAGTAGGCAGCCATATGGCAGTAAATACAGCATTCACTGCCATGCCAAATGCAGCATAGCGTCCTGCTACGCTGCCTCTTTGCCATGCCTGTGCTGTTCCAATGGCATGCGCAGCCAGACCCAATGCCAGACCCGAAGCGCGTTCATCATTGATATGGCGCAGGATCAAGGGAGAAAAGGCTGCTCCAATTACACCGGATAAAATCACAATAAGAATGACCATACTCATAGGTGCATGTAACAGGGTGGCAATATTAATTGCGATTGGAGTAGTCACGGCGCGTGTAGCAAAAGCCATAATGCTGGAATCGGTCATATGCAGTAGATAGGCAAGACCCATCGGTAGCGCGACTGCACTGATACTGGCAAACACCAGAATTCCGAGCATGGCTTTCAGCGGCAGATCATCATAACGCATGGCCGCGAGAGGAATGGCCAATGCAACGGTGACATAGCCCAAGAGGCGATTAAAAAGCGGATTGACCTGTGCCATATAAGATTCATAACGAATCCCGAATGACAACAACAGTCCAATAATCAAAAACATGCCAATCACAATGACTGGAATTTGCGGTAGGCGTTTATTGATCGGTTTTGCGACCAGATAGGCGATCAGGGTGATAAAAAAACCGGAGAGTACTGTGAACATATAATTTCCCTATAACCAGCGCTTGGACATTTTTGCATAGACCCACAAAGGAATCAGGGTGCTGACAAACATCACCAGTAAAAAAGCCGGCATTTCCTTGCCCATTTGAGTCAGCATAATCAAGGACCCTGCGCTAATTGGCAAAAAGGCAAAGGCACTTTCTTTCATGATCTTGTTATTGGTATCGACCAAGCGACTGGGTAATTTCTTGAAACTTCTCCAGATAAATAAAGTCACCAATAGGCTGATCAAGCCCACCAGATTACCCAGTTCAGGATGATGAAATTGTGTGGTTAGCCATACGGCTCCTTCACGGAAGCAGATGATTAATGCCACGGTGCCAATCCAGGCTGGCCAGTCCGTTGTTTTTATCCAGTCCATTTTTACCAACAATTATAATTACACTTGTCACGTTTTAACCGATTTATCTTTTTATTTCAAATTCCTCAAGCGGCCGTTTAAATTGTGCAGCCTTGTGCCCCAGAATTTCATCTATAGGCAAATGAGCCTGTTTAATCAGCTGTTCCAGCTTTTGCGGTGCCATAATCACATGTAAATGCAGATTACCGACATCATCATAATTTTCAGATTGAATGACATTCAATGCATAGAGTTGGGTGCGCAATTTGCCATAGGCAGGCTTTAACATCAGCTCAAAGCTTTGAATTTGGCCCATCAAACATTCTTGTACCGCTTGACGCAGCAGGTCTAAACCCTGGCCTGAGTGTGCTGATACATACACCCGATCGGGCATGTGCGGTTTGGCATAGACAATTTTGGCATCTTCACCACTGACATCAATTTTGTTATAGACGCGCAGTACTGGCACATTGGCACCAATTTCCTTGAGTACCGATTCTACTGCTTCAATCTGTTCCAGCATATCCGGGCTGCTGGAATCAATCACATGCAGCAGTAAGGTGGCTTCCAGCGTTTCTTCCAACGTTGCCTTAAAGGACTCGACCAAGGAATGCGAGAGATTACGCACGAAACCCACGGTATCTGCCAGCACCAAACGTCCAATACCATCCCATTCCAGGCGGCGCAGTGTAGGGTCTAATGTTGCAAACAGTTGATCGGCCGCGTAAACATCGCTATTGGCCAAAATATTAAACAAGGTGGATTTACCGGCATTGGTATAACCGACTAGAGAAACGGTCGGCACAGCGGCTTTCTGACGTGCAACACGACCTTGCATGCGGGTCTGGCGGACTTTATCCAGTTTGGTTTTGAGTTGCCCCATGCGGATACGCAGTAGACGGCGATCTGTTTCCAGCAAGGTTTCACCCGGGCCACGTAAGCCAATCCCACCTTTTTGACTGTCAAGATTACTGCGGCTGCGCACTAAACGTGAGGATAGGTGCTGTAACTGTGCCAGTTCGACTTGCAATTTACCTTCATAGGTCCGGGCACGTTGCGCAAAAATATCTAAAATCAGTTCGGTACGATCCACCACACGGCAGAGCATGATTTTTTCTAAATTACGGGCTTGAGCGGGTGTTAGTGAATGATCGAAAATGACCAAATTAGCTTCAAGGTCCTGTACCAGAGCGGCAATTTCTTCTGCCTTGCCAGAGCCGATAAACAGTTTGGGATCGGGTTTAATACGTTGAGCGCTAATATGGTCTAAAATTTCAGCACCGGCAGATTCTGCCAGTAAACGAAATTCTTCTGCATCAAGGTCATCTAATAGTTGTACCGACACACTCACTAAGATTGTTCGTTCACCACCCTGATGTTGCTCAAAATATTCCACTAAAGATGATCTCTACTGCGTTAAAATTTTATTTTAGTTGAAAATGAACAAGCAAAGGGAAAAATAGCAAAAACTTAACAAAGCATCGTAACAAGATATTCAGTCCAAGGCGTGTTTTTATGAGCAGGAACATCTAGAAGGCAGTGATAAAAAGCAGAAAATCATGGAGATGTATCTGAGCCTTGTTTTTAATTTTCAGCACATGATTCAAGCTCTTTATTGGTGATAAAAATAAATGATTTACTGGTTTTATTGGCTGATTTAGGTTTTTATGATCAATGCAAGTTCAAAATGAACAGTATAGAATGGCAGCAAATAAATGATTAAATGCTGCAGCTAATAATTAGTGATCCATCTATGACCCAATCCTCCGTAACTGAAAGTTCATCGTTAAATGGCTTGTCTAAATTTTTCTTATATAGCAAAAAGTTATTGGCTGGTTTAGCGGCAATTATTCAAGGATTTTATCTGGTTTTTCGTCATCGCTTATATAAAGATCCGAACAACCCATGTAATACGCGTTATGTACAGCATTTCTGCCGCGAATTATGCAAGGTATTTAACCTTGAGATTCAAGTGCATGGAGTAATTCCACGTGAGCCGGCGCTGTGGGTGAGTAACCATGTTTCGTGGCTGGATATTGCAGTGTTGGGTTCAAGTGCCCGGGTATTCTTTTTGGCCAAAGCTGAAATTGAAAAATGGCCTTTATTTGGCAAACTGGCCAAGGGCGGTGGCACATTATTTATTAAACGGGGTTCTGGTGATTCGATTAAAATTAAAGAGCAAATTACCACATTTTTAAAACGTGATATTCCGGTATTATTTTTTCCAGAAGCCACCACTTCGGATGGCAGTAAAATTAAAAAAATCTATGGCCGTATTTTAGGTGCCGCCATTGACGCAAATCGTCCGGTGCAAATTTGTCTGATTTGTTATGTGAATCAAGAGGGAGAGCTGGATACGGTGGCACCGTTCATCGGTGACATTAGTTTTGCGGACCATGTTAAAAACGTTTTGGAAATGCCAAAGGTGATGGTTCATCTGATGGCTTTACCCGCAATTGCTGTGGAAGGACATGATGTTGAAAGTTTAACGGAAGCCGTACATACCCAGATGATTGCCGGTTTAGCACAGTTACAGCAGAAAGCACTGAAAAAGCTGCCTGAGTCTTTGCATGACTCGTGAATACCATTGCAGCTTACATAAAGCCTTCAACCGGTAACCAGGAAATTATTTTAACCCCGGCTTTTTGCCACCATTTCATCTTGGGTTCTTTTTGGTAAGTTTTAATGCTGCCATCATGACCTTTAATTTGCCAGTTGATTTTATTGTCGGCATCTAACACCAGTTTGTAGGCATATTTAGACAGGTTCTGATCCATGGTGGAATGGATCGCTTTGGCCAGGTTCGGGCTGTCCAATAATACGCCAATTTCGGTATTCAAATAGGCGGAACGTGGGTCCAGATTAAAAGAACCAATAAATACCTGTTTTTCATCAATAGCCATCAGTTTGGCATGCAGGCTGGAACGGCTTAAACCTTTGATGCTGACTTTGGCTTTTTCTGCAATTTCCTGGGTATGGGCATTCAGGTTTTCGCTTTCCGGAACAGACAGAAACTCGTAAAGCTGGACATTATTCTGAAGTAAATCCTTGCGATATTTGCCATAGAAAGCATGAACCAAAGCCACGTCATTGGCTTTAAAGGAATTGGTCAGTACCCGGACGTTAATATTGTTTTGCGCCAGATCACTCAGCATTTTCTCGCCTTTTTTTTCCGGGACAAAATAGGCTGAAATAATATCGACGCTGTGTTCGGGTTTTTCTAAACGGTTAATCAGCTGAAAATTCAGATGTTGTTCTTTTTTGGCTTTTGCCCGGATTTTACTAGGTGAATCACTGACGACTTCTGCCTTGACCCAGTCAAATTGAATACTGTTATTCAGCCAGTTTTCAAAAGCATGCGATCGGGTGGCTAAATCGAGATAATTCTGTACGGTAATGTTTTGGGAGTGTTCCTCAAGCTGTTTTTTCAGGCTGTCAAAACGCAAGGAATAATGTTGGGGATTGACAATTTGCTTGACTGGAAAAGCATAATCGTCATTCCAGTATTCATCGAAGGAATGAATAATTTCATCCGATGCGGCGCCGACCAGCATCACGTCAACATCGGAAAACTGATAATTGTCACTAACGTTATAATACTGGTTACTCATATTGCGACCGCCAATTAATGCAATCTGGTTGTCTGCAATAAAGCTTTTGTTATGCATGCGACGGTTAATGCGTTTTAAGTCCAGTACCATGTCCATGGCACGATAATGTCTAAAACGGTAAGGATTATACAGACGCACATCAATATTCTGATGCTGGTCGAGGGCCAGATAAATGCCTTCCATCTTTTTGGCATTGTTGTCATCCATTAATAAACGGACCTTTACCCCTCGGTCTGCTGCCTGAATGATGGAGTGCAGGGCCAGTGCGCCAATTTTATCGTTGTCCCAAATGTAGTATTGTAAATCTAAAGTTTTTTCTGCTTTATCAATTAAATGGATACGTGCTGCCAATGCCTCAAGCGGGTCGTACAGCACATGATAACCGGTCAGGTTTGGGTTTTTTTCCCTTAAGGGCACAATGATTTTAGCCAGTGAAGTCTGTTCGGTTTTGGTATCAAATGAATATTCAACAGGCTGTGGTATTTGTTTGGGAAGGGTGGAGCATGCCGGAATTCCGAGCAGCAGACTACAACTTAATAATACGGTGGTTTTATAGCTAGCTGTGCTAGGGGATTGACCACTGTTTAAGTGTGTGAGCTGATGAGAAGATCGCGTCATAGAGTGTAAACAATACCAAAAATTGGTTTGAGTATAATTGTGAGCTGTGAAAAGATAAATATCAGAATAGATGAATGATGTAATATCATCGTAATGATTAGAGACGATAATATGTGGGATTCGCACGCAGTTGCTTTTTATTTTTATATTTGTTTCGCTCTGCTTGCGGTGTGGGGTATCGCACAGGCTTGGTTAAGTCAGACACGGACAGAAACTATTCATCCCTTTAAGGCCTTTGTACATTTATTGGCCTTTTATTTATCTTATTTACTTTTCCCATTATTTTTCTTTAGCCTGTTTGCCGGTTGGAGTGGTTATTACTCGATTCACCAAGCGGTGTTTATTTTCTTGCTGAGCTGTGTGCTGATTTATGCCCGTTTTATCGAACCTCAGCATGTCATGGTTAAAACCCTGCAATATCAGCTCCATCCGGAGCAAAATCTGCAAAGCCCCATCAAAATTGCCTTGATTGCCGATTTGCATATAGGTCTGTTTTCCGGACATGAGCGCCAGCTGAAAATTATTGTCGATAAAATTAATCGGCAGAATCCTGATCTGGTGGTGGTTGCAGGGGACTGGACCTATGAACCTGAAAACAAACTGGCCGATGAACTGGCCATTTTGCAAGACATTAATGCGCCGGTGTATTCGGTGAATGGCAATCATGATGAGCAGTACCCGGGGCCACCGATTCAAAACCTGTTGCGGCATGCACTTAAAGTCAATAATGTGATTGATATTGAAGGACAGATGATTGAATTTGATGAGTTCAGATTGCTTGGTGTGGGCGATTTATGGGCTGGAAAAACTGATATGCGCTACATGCCGGATTTGCCGCAAGACAAACCCTGGGTGATTTTGTCGCATAACCCGGATACGGTGGATATGGTGCCACAATTGCCGACCCGTCCTCTTATGCTGTCGGGGCATACCCATGGTGGGCAGGTGGAACTGCCTTGGCTGACCAACTACATCATGAAAAAAGTCTCCATCTTGGGACATAAAAAAGGGTTGTACCAGCATGAAAATGCAGATGTCTTTGTGACTGTAGGCACAGGAATGGTTGGTGTACCCTTTCGTTTTCGCGTACCGCCGACTATTGATATTATTGAATTGGTTTAAATCTTGAAGATCGGTTTTAGGAACAATTTTTGACATACCGTAAAACAAGATTGTTTTATAACAATGAGAACAAAATAGGAGAAGAGCATGTCTTTTTTAGAAGAGGTTGGTCAGTTTTTTGCTTTAACAGAACCTCAATCGGCACAGCTTGAAGCGGGTTTAATTGCCTTAGAAACGTATTTTCAGCAAGCAGAGGCGGATGTAGTGAACACGCAAGAATTTGCGTGCACATTTTATCAAAAGTTTCAGCAACTGATGACGCAATTCGGTATTGATGAAAATAATGTGGAAGCTTTGCTGGATCATTTATATGGTACAGAGCGATATCGCCAGCTGGTGACTTACATTGTTCCGAGTTATTACAATGCCGGTGGCGATCGAGCGGTGTTTGAAGAGCTATATCAAGAAATGCTCAGTGATGAACAGATCTGAGAAACATAAAAAAACCAGCATGATCACGCTGGTTTTTTTATGTATAGATGACATTAAACCTGGTTGTTTACATCATCATGTTTGGTTTCACGAATGGCCAGGAAGGCAAGCAGTGAAAGGATAGAAGCTGCAGTTAAATAATAACCTACAGCATATAAACCATAAGTCGTTGCAAGCTTGGTTGCAATTAAAGGTGCAAAAGATGCGCCAAAAATACCAGCGAGGTTAAAGGTTAATGCTGAACCGGTATAACGTACTGAAGTCGGGAAAATTTCAGACAGTACCGTACCAATCGGGCCATAGGTTAAGCCCATGATCGCCAGACCAATACATAAGAATAAGAACACGACAACAGTGCTGCCAGACTCAAGCATGCTTGAGAACACCAGGCCAAACAATGCTGAAACAATACATACGCCAATTGAAGTGGCTTTACGACCAAATTTTTCCGCAAAAACGGCAGAAAGTGGAATGAATGCCGCAAAGCATAAAGTGGCAATCAGTTGCAGTTGCAGAAATTCGGAACGTGTGTAACCGAGTTTGGTGGTTCCCCAGTTTAAGGCGAACACTGTGGTCAAATAGAACACTACGAAGGTACAGATGGCAGCGATGGTACCGAGAATCAGCATGCCCCAGTGTTTGGTCAACACTTCTTTAAATGGGATATTTACTTCTTTCTGTTTATCCAATACTTTTTGAAAGGCAGGCGTTTCATGCAGTTTCAGACGAATCCATAAACCCACAATCACCAGTAAAGCACTTGAAATAAACGGAATACGCCAGCCCCATTGCATAAATTCCTGTTCCGACATGAATGCACCAAGGGTGATGAAAGAACCTGTCGCTAGGATAAAGCCGATTGGTGCTCCAAGTTGCGGGAACATGCCGTACCAGGCTCGTTTACCTTCAGGTGCATTTTCAGTGGCCAGAAGCACAGCACCACTCCATTCACCTCCCAAGCCCAGACCTTGACCTAAACGGCAAAGCGCAAGCAATAAGGGTGCAGCAAGACCTACTTGTGCATAAGTGGGCAGTAAGCCAATACAGACGGTCGAAATACCCATTGTCAGTAAGGCTGCGACCAGGGTTGCCTTACGGCCAATCCGGTCACCCAAATGTCCAAACAGGGCAGCGCCAATCGGACGCGCAATAAAGGCAATCGCAAAGGTGGCCAAAGACTGAATGGTTGCTGTGGTTGGGTCTGTACTTGCCGGAAAGAACAGATGGGGAAAAATAATCACTGCCGCTGTTGCATAAATATAAAAATCGAAGAACTCGATTGTTGTACCGACAAGGCTTGCAGTAAGAACGCGGAATTTTGAATTGGTTGCAACTTCTGCTGAAGCAGCAATAGACTCTGATGACGCCATGGATGACCTTACACTTACTAAAAATAAAAAAAGCTTAGTTTTAAAAGCGTAATCTTTTTAAAAAAGGCGTAATTTCTTAAAAAAACAACGAAGAATCTTCTCTACTCAGCTCGCTCAGGGTCACTGAAATGAAGGATGAGAGGATTAAATCACGTAAAGATAGATAGACAGAAAATGTGATCCTGCACCGATCAATACAAAAATATGCCAGATAGCGTGGGTGTATCTTACCTTTTTTAGCGCATAAAACAATGCACCCACAGTGTATGCAAGTCCACCAACGATCAAATAGGTTAACGCCTGGGCACTTAAATAGCGTTGCATATCATCCATGACCAGTAAGGCCAGCCATCCCATGACCAAATAGGCGATGAGTGAAATTTTCTGGAAACGATGAATGAAAACTAATTTGAATAATGTGCCAATCAGCGCAATCAGCCAAAGGGCAATTAATAAATAATGCGCTTTAGCTGTAGGCAGGGCGATGGACAGGAAAGGGGTATAGGTTCCTGCAATCAGATAATAAATGGCAGTATGGTCCAGTTTTTTGTACCAGCCACGCCGTTGCGGTGATTCGGCAAAATGATACAGGCTGGAAGCAGAAAAAAGTAAAATCATACTGAGTGCGTACACACATAAGCTGACAAATTGCCCAAGCGGTAAATCACTGCCTTTGATCAGCATAAAAATACTGGCAATAAGCGCTAATAATGCGCCAAGTGCATGACTGATCGCATTAATTTTTTCTTCATGTGGATCATAAGCCTGCAGTTGAGAAGTCATCATTATTTATTTTCTATAATTAAAAATACACTTGTATAGTAATGCAATTTTACCTTTAAAGTAAGAAGTTTTAAACTGATGACCTAATTTATTCGAGTGATATGTATGTCTCAAGCGGCTTCTCCTTTTATTCAGGAACAAAAATTCTTAGATGCTTTTCAGCAAGCCATTGAAACACATAGTTTTGATCGAATGATTATTAGCCAGTATAAAGGTGAGCTGGAACATCTGGAGAAAATGACCTTAAGAGTCATTTCACTGCAAAACCAGCCTGTGCTTAGTTGTCTGTATCGTTATAAGACGCAGGATGTCACTAAAAATTACCCTTTGGCTGAAGCCGTGCCCTTGGTGCAGTCATTGTTGGCGCAATCGAAGCAGGCCAATCTGTTTACCGCGAGTGAAGAACTGCAACTGAAAAAAAACAAGAAGAAAGCCATGCTGAGCAGCAGTAAAAAGGTGATTACGATAGTGAATCCTGCAGAGACCCAGCAAGGCCATGACCGTACCAAGCATCGCTATGTCGATCAAGACAGCTATTTTCTACAGCCGCTGGGCATTACCGACCATAAAGCACAGATTATTCCGAGCATGGCACGTAAATGGAAACAGATTAATAAATTTGTCGAAATTTTCTCGGGTGCTCTGGATCAGATTAACCAACACGATCATGCACTACGTGTGGTTGATTTTGGTTCAGGCAAAGGCTATCTGACTTTTGCTTTATATGACTATCTGGCTAAACATGGGCAGATGCCTTTTGTTACAGGCGTGGAGCTCAATCCGAAAATGGTGGAGTTTTGTCAGGATGTTGCGCAGCATTCTGATTTTCAGCAACTGGATTTTTTTCAGGGCGATGTCCGTACCTATCAGCCTGAACATCTCGACGTCATGATTGCCTTACATGCCTGCGATGTGGCAACCGATTTTGCCATTCATACCGGGATTCGCTTAAATGCGCAAATGATCATGTGTGCGCCGTGTTGTCATAAAGAATTGCGTCCACAGCTGAAAAGCCCTGAAGTGCTGAAACCGATGTTGCAATTTGGCATTCATGCCGGACAGCAGGCTGAAATGCTGACTGATACCATTCGTGCTTTATTGCTTAAAGCGTATGGTTATGAAACCAAAGTGTTTGAATTTGTGGCGCTGGAACACACCAGTAAAAACAAGATGATTCTGGCCACCAAACGTAAAGATTATAGTGAACCGGATCAGCAGATTTTGGCGCAGATTCAGGCCTTAAAACAGATGTATGGCATTCAAAAACATTCCTTGGAACTGTTGCTGAATGATCAGTGGGATCAGCAGGATATAGGCTGTAAGTGTTAATTTAAAATGGATAAAGCAGTTTTAAAGATGTTTTTATTTTTAGGAAGATGATGGTTGATGCCCCCATTTACGATACGCACAGGCAGTTGGAATAAATTGCAACAGGATGCCAAACTCATTCGTGAACAGGTATTTATTCTAGAGCAGCAGATCGCCGTGGAAGATGAATGGGATGATCAGGATGCTATATCGCAGCATTTTGTCATCTATGATCAAGTCCAACCTGTTGCGACTGCACGGTTATTGCAAAATAACAGTGTCGGACGAGTTGCCGTGCTGAAATCACATCGTGGTTTAGGCATTGGAAAATTACTGATGCTACAGATCATCGAACAGGCTAAATATGAACAGCGAAAATTCCTGAAACTGTCTTCACAGGTGCATGCCATTCAGTTTTATGTGAGTTTGGGTTTTAAGGTTGAAGGTGAGGAATATCTGGATTGCGGCATTGCACATATTGATATGTATTTAAAATTGCAGTAATTCAATAGCCATTAAAGCAGGTGTAAAAAAGCGGGATACCTCATCCCGCTTTTTTTATTTTCTATAATCAGTGACCATGGGCAGCAGAGGCATCGTGCTCTGCCATATTGGCATGTTCTTGTTCTGTCATATTCATCTCAGCCGCAGTAGGTTCGGAAGCCGAAGATTGCTGCTGGTGTGCAGTCTGCGTCTGATTGCGCTTTTGACTTGGCATATAGTCTGGTTCGTTGCTCACGGCAAGATAAAAGATGCCCATAAATAATGCACCTAAAATACACACAATAATGACGGCTTTCCAACCCCAAGATGATTTTTCAGGAGAAGAGTTATTTGTCATAAGAGGACTACCCACTGGATAAATAAAAAATTTAAAACTTATGTAACTTTATAACATAAAAGCCCTGCAAAAGCAGATGAGATTCTGTGGATTAAAAAGTCAGCATGCTCAAGCGTAAAAAAAGAGAAGCATTTAGCTTCTCTTTTTAGAGGATGAAATTTAAATTTTTTCGCCTTGGGCAATCTTGTCTTTGAGCAATTGCGGTGCCTTAAAACGTTCGCCATATTTGGCTTCAAGCGTATTGGCACGCAGCAGGGCTTTTTCTAAACCATATTGATTTAAAAACTGCAAAGCACCACCGGTCCACGGGGAAAAACCAATTCCGAAAATAGAGCCGACATTGCCATCAACCGTGGACTCCAGCACACCTTCTTCCAGACAGCGCAAGGTATCCAGAGATTGCACAAACAGAAAACGGTCAATCATTTCCTGTTCAGAAATATCCGTATCTTTCTGCCATTTTTTCAGGCCCTCCCAAAGCTGCTTTTTAGCACCTTCCGGATAGTCATAGAAGCCTGCACCAGCAGCCTTACCTTTACGGCCGAACTCGTGAATCATGCTGTGAATCACGTCATCCGCAGTTGAGCGTGGCAGGTCTTTGCCTTCGGATTGCAGGGCTTTACGTGTTTCAGTCGCGACATGCTCTGAAAGGGTAAGCGAGACTTCATCCTGAATGGCCAATGGACCCACAGGCATAGCAGCTTTCAGCGCAGCCATTTCAATACGGGCTGGATGCACCCCTTCAGCCAGCAGGCGCAGACCTTCCTGAACAAAGGTGCCAAACACGCGACTGGTAAAGAAACCGCGGCTGTCATTCACCACAATCGGGGTTTTGCCAATTTGCTGCACAAAATCATAGGCTTTGGCCAAGGTTTCACTTGAGGTATTTTGCCCTTTAATGATTTCAACCAGCTGCATCTTATCGACCGGGCTAAAGAAATGCAGGCCAATAAAGTTCTGATTATTTTTAGAAGCTTGAGCGAGTTCTGTAATCGGTAGGGTCGAGGTATTGGAGGCCATCACACCGCCATCTAGCAGATAGCTTTCAGCCTCTTGCGTGACTTTGGCTTTCAGCTCGGGATTTTCAAATACCGCTTCAATGATCAGGTCGCAACCTTGCAAGTCCGCAGCATCCGCCGTTGTCTTAATGACGGCTAAAATTTGCTCTCTATTTTCAGCCGTTAAACGACCTTGAGATACTTTTTTATCCAGCAGCTTTTGGCTATAGGCTTTGCCTTTTTCTGCAGCCTCTATAAATATATCTTTTAGAACCACCTGAATGCCTTTCGATGCAGTGGCATAAGCAATGCCTGCACCCATCATCCCGGCACCTAAAATACCGACTTTAGTGGCTTTCCATTTGGCAATCTCTTTGGGACGGCTGGCACCGGATTTAATCGCATTCAAACCATGCCAGAAGGTTCCGATCATGTTCTTGGAGATCTGACCGGTCGCCAGATAGCTAAAGTAACGTGATTCAATAGTCAGCGCAGTATCGACATCAACCTGAGCACCTTCTACCGCTGCCGCCATAATGGCTTCAGGCGCTGGGTAGCAGCCTTTGGTTTTGTCACGCAGCATGGCAGGCGCAATCGCCAGAATTTGTGCCACAGCAGAAGAAGATGGCGTCCCCCCCGGAATTTTATATCCCTTCACATCGAAAGGTTGTGCAGACTGCGGATGGGTTTTTACCCAAGCGATGGCTTTGTCTAAAAGCTCCTGTTCAGAATCGGTTGTGTCGTGAATCAATCCTAAGGATTTGGCTTTATCGACACCAAATTGTTTGCCTTCCATCAGCAAAGGAAAAGCATTTTGCAGACCGAGCAGGCGCACCATCCGCACGATGCCGCCGCCGCCAGGCAACAAGCCTAAAGTCACTTCAGGCAGGCCGAATTTGGTTTTGGCATCATTCAGAGCAATACGATGATGACAGCACAATGCCAGTTCCCAACCGCCACCCAGTGCTGTGCCATTGAGTGCAGCAACCACTGGTATACCGCGGGTTTCGATATAACGCAGCTGGGCTTTCATATCTTCAATCATGTTGAAGAATTCTGTGGCATGTTCAGGTGTGGCCTGAATCAGCTCATCCAGGTCACCACCGGCAAAGAACGTCTTTTTTGCGGAACAGAAAATAATCCCTGCGATATGGTCATCGGCTTTTAGCTTTTCTACAGTTGTTGTTAAGGCAGTGCGGAAATCTGCATTCATAGTATTGGCAGACTGGTTGGGAGAATCTAAGGTTAATATGACGATATTGTCGGCATTTTTTTCAAATTGAATTGCGCTCATTTTTGTTCTCCTTATACCAATTCAATAATGGTTGCGATGCCCATACCGCCACCGACACATAGTGTTGCCAAACCACGTTTCTTGCCTTGGCGTTCCAGCTCATCCAGTAGGGTGCCCAAAATCATGGCACCGGTTGCACCCAGTGGATGTCCCAGAGCAATTGCACCGCCGTTGACATTGACTTTGGTCGGATCAACATTGAGTTCATTAATGAAACGCATCACCACGGCAGCAAAGGCTTCATTCACTTCGAACAGGTCTATATCATCAATCGTCAAACCCGCTTTTTCTAAGGCTTTACGTGCGGCTGGAGCAGGGCCGGTCAACATGATGGTCGGGTCGGTACCTACAAGTGCAGTCGATAGCACTTTGGCACGTGGTTTTAAGCCTTGTTCTCGTACTGCCTTTTCAGAAGCCACCAAAACCACCGCTGCACCATCGACGATGCCTGATGAATTACCTGCGTGATGTACATGGTTCACAGCACCTACTTCTGGATATTTTTGCAGGGCAATAGCATCAAAACCCATTTGACCCATCATGGCGAAGCTTGGATTCAGTTTGCCCAAGCTTTCTGCTGTAGTGGTTGGTTTGATGAATTCGTCTTTATCCAAAATCACCACACCGGCTTTATCTTTTACCGGCACAACTGATTTGTCGAAATAGCCATGGGCTTGTGCGGCAGCGGCCTTCTTTTGTGACTGCTCTGCAAAAGTATCTACATCGGCACGGCTGTATCTATCAATGGTAGCAATCAGGTCCGCACCAATACCTTGCGGAATAAAGTCACAGGCCATATTGGTTTCAGGGTCCAGTGCCCAAGGGCCGCCATCTGAACCCATTGGTACGCGCGACATAGATTCAACGCCACCAGCAACCACTATATCTTCCCAGCCTGAACGGACTTTCATGGCCGCCATATTCACGGCTTCAAGTCCAGATGCACAGAAACGGTTGATTTGCACACCCGCTACATCATTATCCCAACCTGCAGCAATGGCGGCCGTTTTGGCAATATCAGCACCCTGGTCGCCAATCGGTGTGACACAGCCCAGGACAATATCATCAACCTTTGAAGTATCGAGTTGATGACGGTCTTTTAATTCATTGAGTAATGTGGTGAGTAGGGTAATCGGTTTCACTTCATACAGTGAACCATCCTTTTTCCCTTTTCCGCGTGGTGTGCGAATGGCATCAATGATATAAGCCTCGCTCATGGCATTTCCCTTTTATGATTTTAAAATTTTTATACTTTTTTGAGTGTAATGATTAATTTTCGAAGTGCAATGACGAGAACGGATCAGGTCAGATGATGTTTTTGGTCAATAAAAAAAGCCCAGATTGAAATCTGGGCTTAGAGAGAAACTGAAAAGATTAAGGGTTGATCAGTGATAACCATGCAACTGACGATATAACCCCGGTGTTACGCCGGTCCATTTTTTAAAGGCACGGTGGAAAGTACTGGTTTCACTAAAGCCGACCTGCTGCGCGACATCTTCGAGGGTCAAACCTGGATTCAGCAGCAGATGAATGGCGGCATCACGGCGCAAGGCATCTTTCACGCCCTGATAGCTTTTGCCTTCCGCAGCCAGACGGCGACGCAAAGTTTGCGGAGAAAGATATAACATCGAAGCCACATCGTTGAGTGTTGGCATTTCTTCACCAATCTGGCTCTTTAACACTTCACGGATACGCGAAGTCAGCGAGTTGGTATTTTTGAATTTAACCAGCAACTGTGCAGGTGCAGCTTTGAGGAATTCTTCCAGTGTTTCTTCATTTTGACGCAGCGGAAGATCCAGATAGTCTGCGGCAAAGGTAATTTCGGTACGTGGCGCATCGAATTGCATCACCGGTGCGAAGAACAGGGCATCATATTCATCGGCATGTGCAGGACGTGGGTAGCCAAAATGAACGCGTTCGAGTGGCAGACGGCGTTCGATGAGCCAAGAGGCCAGACCGTGCCAGATCATCAGCATGCTTTCGGTAATGAAGTGATCGGGATCCATGCTTTTAGGAATAAGCGGAACCAAGCGCGCTTCGTGTTTGTCACGTTCCAGAGTCACAGACCATTCATCGCCAAACAGTTTATAAAACTGGGAAGAAAGTTCTAAGGCATCTCCTAGCGTTTTCGCATGAATAATCAACTGACACATAATGGCAAAAGTGCCCAGACGACGTGGCTGTATATCAAAGCCGACATGTTCGTCCTGAGTCACCATCCAGAGCATTTGAATAAATCGGGTATATTGTTCCGGAGAAATACGGGCTTTAGGTTGACGTAATAATTCCGCTTCAATGCCGACATGTGACAATAAAGTTTCGACATCCATGCCCAGACGTTTTACGCCGGTTAAAGCTGCATTGACGAAGTGGATACTAATCGTATCGCGACTCATATTAAATCCTTCAGTCTCTTTCTCTTTTATATTCACTTGCAGTTGACCTAAATGACGCTAAAAATTGTTTGGGTGGCAATTTACAATAGTTGTTGCACCCTATTTACATCTTAAATTGCCGAAATGATCAAGGTAAATGGCTGAACATGACATTGTTTTATGAGTTTTATATTTTTAATATGCATATAAAATCAACATAAAAAGAGAAAAAACGGACATGACTACGGCTTTAAAAGGATTAAAAGTACTTGATTTTTCAACTTTACTCCCGGGTCCATTTGCCACTTTGTATCTGGCAGACCTCGGTGCAGAAGTGATCCACATTGAATCACCTACACGGCCAGACCTGATTCGGTTATTGCCGCCTTATGCCCATGGACAGGCAACGGCGCACAGTTATTTAAACCGTAATAAACAGTCGGTTGCTCTGGATTTAAAAGATCCGCACAACATTGAACTGATTAAACAGAAGATTACTGAATACGATATTGTGGTCGAGCAGTTTCGGCCGGGGGTGATGCAGCGCCTGGGCCTCGACTACGCCACGCTTGCAGCATTGAACCCTCGACTGATTTATTGCTCCATTACTGGCTATGGACAGACCGGAAGTTATAAAGATAAGGCCGGACACGATATAAATTATCTGGCTTTGTCCGGAATTGCTGGACATAGTGGCCGGCAAGAGGGTGGACCACCGGCATTAGGGATACAGGTCGCCGATGTTGCAGGAGGCTCCTTACATGCGGTCATTGGAATTCTGGCTGCCGCGGTGGAACGTGAGCACAGCGGTTTGGGACAATATATTGATATTTCGATGACCGATTGTGTAGCCACTTTAAATAATATGGCAGCGGCTGCCACATTGGCAGGAAATACCAAACAATTTCCCGAACAGTCGTATTTAAATGGCGGCAGTTTTTATGACTATTACCAGACTCAGGATGGCCGTTATTTATCGATTGGGAGTTTGGAGCCACAGTTTATGTCGGGCTTGGCGCAAATTTTGGATCTTCCCATCCTTGGTGAAAAAGGTGCTTCGTTTGACCCGGCGGATCAGCAAGTCATCAAGCGGGTGCTTCAGGAAAAGATTCAATCCAAAACTTGGCAAGAGTGGCAAGTGATCTTTGCCGATCAGGATGTGTGTGTAGAGCCTGTTTTAACTCTGGATGAAGCCTTGGATTCTTGTTTGGCTCAAGAACGAAAATGGGCAGTTGAAGTGCCGCTGGCTCCGGACAGCAAGCAGACGGAAACCCAGTTGGCCTGTCCGATTAAATTTTCCCGCTCTCAGGCAGAATATTTATATATAGGACAGCATTTAGGCGCCGGAAACTGGTAGTTTTTACATAGATTAAAAACATTAACATTGAAAAACAATGTATTCACAATTTGCGCCCAATGTTAAATAAAAAACAGGAGTAGCATCAGTATTAGAAAAAAATAATATAAAGGTGAGCGGCTGTGAAGCAGTTATGGAGCACGTTCGGTGTCGGTGTGGGCCTGATCTCTCTCAGCGCTGTATTAAACATCGCAAATGCAGGCAATGCATTTGATTCACAAAGCCAGTGGATGTTTGGTGACTGGAATGGTCAACGTACAGCATTACAACAAAAAGGTTATGACTTCAGTCTGGGTTATACCGGCGAAGTTGCGACTCTACTGGACTCAGATCATTATTCCAGTGATGGCACTGAATACGCAGATCAGTTTGCAATCGGTGTCCACTTCGATTTAAACAGAATTCTAGGTTGGCAAGACACTGAAGCGCAAATAACCGTGACTGAACGTAATGGCCGTAGTCTGTCGAATAGTTCAGCTGCCTTAAATGGTCATCTCAGTTCGGTACAAGAAGTTTGGGGCCGTGGCCAAACCTGGCGTTTAACAGACTTCTGGATCAAGAAAAAATTCCTGGAGCAAAAACTGGATCTCAAAGTGGGACGCTTTGGTGAAGGTGAAGATTTCAACAGTTTCGACTGTGATTTCCAGAATCTGGCGCTTTGCGGTTCTCAAGTGGGGAACTGGGTCGGTGATCAGTGGTACAACTGGCCAGTGAGTCAATGGGCTGCCCGAGCGAAATATAACTTCACTCCTGACGTCTATGCCCAAGTCGGTGCCTATGAATATAACCCTGAAAACCTTGAACGAGGCAAAGGCTTCAATTTAAGTACCGACGGTTCTCATGGTGCGATTATTCCTGCTGAAGTGGTCTGGACACCGAAAATCGGCGCGGCAAAATTTCAGGGTGAATACCGTGCCGGTTATTACTACAGCAGCGCCGATACTGCAGAAATAAAAGATGCATCTCAAACTGAGCACAAACAAGGTGCTTGGGTTGTGGCCAAACAGCAACTGACTGCACATAACGGTGATTCATCTCGCGGTCTGAGTGCTTTTGTAAACTTAACTGTACATGATCGTGACACAAACAAAGTCAGTGACATGCAAAATATGGGTCTGGTTTATAAAGGTTTAATGGACTTTCGTCCTCAGGACGAGATTGCGATCGGTATAGCCCGCATCAAGATCAATGACGATGTCAATGATGCGAACATTCACAATAACAGTGTGGATGCCCGTGGCCTACAGAGCGAAGAATACGATACGGAAATTTACTATGGTATTCATGCAACAAACTGGCTCACTATCCGTCCAAATATTCAATATATCCAACAGGTTGGTGCATATAAAAATGGTGAGAATGCCTGGGTTGGCGGTATTAAGCTACAAACAGCGTTCTAGTTTATAGATGATAAGTACTTGGGTTTTATCATTCGATGCTTGGAGCACAACTTTCTTTTGCAGATCGGTTTAATCCAGATATTTAAAATCTAAAAATTAAAAAGGTGCTCATATTTAACTTTAGGTATGAGCTTTAAAAGAATTCTAAAAATAGGTGGTCAATATGAGTACTCCATCTTCAGGTTCAGGGCTAAAAACGATTTTGGTTGTTGTGGCCATCATTTTCGGTTTAGTACTGCTGATTGGAGGAATATATCTTGCAGTGCTTGGTGGGTCTTGGTACTACATCATCGCAGGTCTATTCTTCATTGCTACTGCAGTTTTATTACACAAATTAAAAAGCTCGGCACTGCTGATTTACGCGGCGCTGCTATTAGGGACTGTGGTGTGGGGGCTTTGGGAAGTGGGCTCTGACTTCTTTGCGCTGGCACCTCGTCTCGACATTTTAGGACTATTTGGTCTTTTATTACTTATTCCTGCGGTGACTCGCGGATTTGAACATTCCAAAGGGGCAAAACTGGTTCTTGCAGGCACATTGGCCATCACCATTGCCGTGATGATTTACTCGGTATTTAATGATCCACAGGAAATTCGTGGCGAGTTAAGCACTAAACAGCCTGCAACATCACAGCCTATTCCAGGGATTGAAGATGGTGACTGGCCGGCTTATGGCAGGACACAGTCCGGTTTACGCTATTCTCCGTTAAGGCAAATTAATTCTGAAAACGTAAAAGACTTGCAAGTGGCCTGGGAATATCACACTGGTGAATTCAAAACTGAAAATGACTCGGGTGAAACCACCAATCAGGTCACGCCGATTAAAGTGGGTGACAATATGTACATTTGTACAACTCACCAGAAATTGACCGCACTTGATCCGGCAACAGGTAAAGCAAAATGGACTTATGATCCTAAATTACGTGCTGATAATACCTATCAACATTTAACTTGCCGTGGTGTGTCTTATTATGATGCCAATAACACGGCAGGCTTCGAAGCCAGTCTTGCTGCCAAGAAAACAGCTTCAGCCGATTGCCCTAAAAAAGTGATTTTGCCGGTGAATGATGGCCGTCTTGTCGCGATCAATGCCGACACGGGCAAGGCGTGTACTGACTTTGGTAAAAATGGCGAAGTCGATCTGCAAAAAGACATGCCATTCCCATACCCGGGCGGTTATATCCCGACCTCTCCGCCAGTGGTTACAGGTACAACTATTATTATTGGCGGTTCAACCACCGATAACTATTCGACTGAAGAGCCATCGGGTGTGATCCGCGGTTATGACGTCAATAGCGGTGAACTGCTTTGGGTATTTGATACCGGTGCTGAAGATCCAAATGCCATTCCTGCGCCAGGCCAGAAATTTGTTCATAACTCCCCCAACGCATGGGCACCATTAGCCTATGATGCAAAACTGGATATGGTCTATGTACCTACAGGTGTCGGTACGCCAGATATTTATGGTGGGCACCGTACTGAACTGGATGAACGCTATGCCAACTCCATGCTGGCTTTAAATGCATCTACCGGTAAGCTGGTCTGGAATTTCCAAACCACCCATCATGACTTATGGGATATGGATGTACCAGCGCAGCCGACTTTAGCGGACATTAAAGATAAATCTGGCAATCTTGTTCCTGCAATCTATGTGCTGACGAAAACAGGCAATGCTTTTGTGCTGGACCGTCGTACGGGTAAGGCAATCGTTCCGATTACAGAGAGGCCGGTGCCGCAAACGGTAAAACGCGGCGCACAAACCAAAGGCGAACGTTATTCACCAACTCAACCATTCTCTGATTTTGACCTGGCGCCTAAAGAAAAATTAACCGACAAGCAGATGTGGGGTGCCACCATGTTTGACCAGTTAATGTGCCGTGTAGCATTCAAGAAATTAAACTATGATGGCATTTATACGCCACCTTCTGAAAATGGCACGCTAGTGTTCCCGGGTAACCTGGGGGTGTTTGAATGGGGCGGTATGTCGGTCAACCCCGACCGTCAAATTGCAGTAATGAACCCGATTGGCTTGCCCTTTGTGTCCAGACTGATCCCTGAAGATCCGAACCGTCAGCAAACAGCCAAAGGCGCGGGGACTGAACAAGGTGTTCAGCCCATGTACGGTGTGCCATACGGTGTGGAAATCAGTGCCTTTCTGTCTCCGTTCGGTCTACCGTGTAAACAGCCGGCTTGGGGCTATGTGGCGGGTGTCGATTTAAACACCCATGAAGTGGCTTGGAAACGTCGGATCGGTACCATTCGTGACAGTATGCAGGGTATTCCATTACCGCCATTTAAAATGGGTGTGCCAATGCTGGGCGGTCCAATCTCGACTGCAGGTAATTTGATGTTTGTGGGTGCAACCCAGGATAACTATATCCGTGCCATTAACGTCACCAATGGTGATGAGCTGTGGAAAGGCCGTCTACCGGCGGGTGGTCAGGCAACGCCAATGACATATGAAGCCAATGGTAAACAATATGTAGTCATTATGGCCGGTGGTCATGGTTCATTTGGCACCAAGATGGGTGACTCTATCGTAGCTTATGCCTTACCCGATAAAAAATAAGCTACCTATTTATTCGGTTAAATTTTAAAAGTCCGATTCGTCGGGCTTTTTATGAAAATAAATGCTAAGGAATAAATAAAATAAGCAATATCATGGAAAATGAATCAAAAAAGGCTGAAAGGCTGTATATCCGTGCAGCTTAGACACACTTATCAATAAAATCGCTATGAAATATGTAAAAAACGCATTTTGTTGATAGATCAAATCTCGTTATGCTGTCCGCCGTTATAATAGAAACTACTAGCTGTACGCCATGTATTTATATACTGATTTTGACCAGCAACTGGTCAATGAACGTGTTGCACAATTCCGTGACCAAACGGAACGTTATTTAGCCGGTAAATTGACGGAAGATGAATATCGTCCGCTTCGTCTGCAAAACGGCCTTTATGTACAACGTTATGCGCCAATGTTGCGTGTTGCAGTGCCTTACGGTCTGATGAATTCAAAACAATTGCGTAAAATTGCGCAATTGGCTCAAGACTATGACCGTGGTTATGCACACGTATCAACACGTCAAAACATTCAGTTTAACTGGCCTGCACTAGAAAATGTACCGGACATGCTGCAAGAACTGGCATCTGTACAAATGCATGCCATCCAGACTTCTGGTAACTGTATCCGTAATACCACGACTGACCAGTATGCCGGGGTGGTTGCCGGTGAAATTGCAGATCCACGTCCGACCTGTGAATTGATCCGTCAGTGGTCAACCTTCCATCCGGAATTTGCCTTCTTGCCACGTAAGTTCAAAATTGCGGTTTCTGCATTAGAAGAAACTGACCGTGCGGCAACGTCATTCCACGACATCGGTGTATACATCGTGCGTAATGAAGCAGGTGAGATGGGCTATAAAATCAAAGTTGGTGGTGGCTTAGGTCGTACCCCGGTGATTGGTAGCTTTATCCGTGACTTCCTGCCACGTGAAGATTTGATTGCATATTTGGAAGCGGTACTGCGCGTCTATAACTTGCATGGTCGCCGTGACAACAAATACAAAGCCCGTATCAAGATTTTGGTAAAAGCATTAACGCCAGCCGTATTTGCAGAAAAAGTGGAAGCTGAATTTGCGCATACTGTAAAAACACTGAAAATTGATGCAGACACCTTGGCAAAAATGGATCAGAACTTCACGCCATTTGCTTACCAAGATTATGCCGATGAAGACTTTACAGAAGAGTTTGCAGCGCATTCGAAATTCAAACAGTGGTTCAACATCAACACCAATGCACATAAAGTAAAAGGTTATCGTATCGTCACGATTTCTCTGAAACGTGCCGGTATTGCTCCTGGTGATATGACCGTTGAAGAGATGAACCTGATTGCAGATCTTGCAGACAAGTACACCTTCGGCGAGTTCCGTACCACCCACGAACAAAATATTGCCTTGGTTGACGTACCGCAAAAAGACCTGTTTGAATTGTGGCAGATCCTGGATCAGCACAATCTGGCTCGTGCGCATATTGGTTTCTTGACCGATATCATCTGCTGCCCAGGCGGTGACTTCTGCTCGCTTGCAAACGCAAAATCTATTCCTATTTCAGAAGCGATTTCACGCCGTTTTGATGATCTGGATACCATTTACAATTTAGGTAAACTGGATCTCAACATTTCAGGTTGTATGAATGCCTGCGGTCACCACCATGTCGGTAATATCGGTATTTTGGGTGTAGACAAAAAAGGTGCAGAATTCTACCAAATCACGCTTGGTGGTAATGCAGACCACGATGCATCGATTGGTGACATCCTTGGGCCATCATTTGCAGCAGACCGTATTCCAGATGTAGTGGAAGAAATTCTAAATACCTATCTTGACCTTCGAAATGACGGTGAAGAGTTTATTGATACTTACCGCCGTGTTGGTATTCAACCATTTAAGGAGCGTGCATATGCTTAATACCGCACTACAAGTGCTCTCTAAAGATGGCACGATTGCAGACAATACGTATCAATTAATTGGTGAAGATGGTGTATTACCTCAAGGTGATGTGGTTGTAACGGTTGAACAGTTAGACCAGATTGCCCATGTTTCAGGTAAAAAAGCACTTTACATCACTGTAGATGCCTCTCCTGAAACGCATGAGTTTCCACTTGACCAGTTAGATGCAATCTTTATCGAATTTGCAGGCTTTAACGATGGCCGCGGTTATTCTTTTGCAGCATTGCTTCGTCGTCAAGGTTACCAAGGTGAACTTCGTGCCATTGGCGATGTATTCAAAGACGTGTTGAACTATATGAAGCGTTCAGGTTTTGATACTTTCGTGATTAAAGAAGGTAAAGATATTGCTGAAGCTGCTGCAGGTTTGGGTGATTTCACCAATCCTTATCAAGCTTCAACTGCAGTGCCAAAAGCACATTATCAAACTGGTGCTTAATCTCATTCATTAAGCTCAAGTTGAAAAAAGCCTCCATATGGAGGCTTTTTTGATTTGGAATATTTACATGGCTTCAAGCTGACAGTTGACCATCCATTTAATCCCGAACTGATCGGTAAATGCCCCATAGAGTGCACCCCAAAATGTCTTTTCTAAAGGCATTTCTATTTGTCCATTGACAGATAAAGCATCAAATAAGCGTTTTGCTTCTGCCTGCTCATGGGCATTCAGATTAATTGAAATATAGTGATTATTCCCTGGCGTGAAAACGGTATTGTTTTGCGCACAGAATTGATCATTGGTGTCAGATCCCATCAGTTCTGTAAATTCGTTAATGGGAAGTGAGATATGCAGGATTTTATTTTTATCCGCTTCTGATAGCGTGACACCTTCTTCAGCTAGCATTTCACCATAACGGGTCAGATTGGAAAATTCGCCTCCAAAAACTGATTTATAAAAGTTAAAGGCTGCTTCAGCCTGACCTTGGAAATTGAGGTAATGATTCAGTTGCATGAAAAGCCTTTGTTGTTGTTTTAATGGTTCTAATCTAGCAGGCTTAAGCTTAAATTTAGATGATGAAAATATAAAAAAGTGTAAGCATAAAAAATCCCTCAAAAGATGGATTTTGTTCTCTCTCCCTAAGGGGAGAGAGTTAGAGAGAGGGGGAATTACCTGACTCCCTCTTTAATAAAGGCAGACTTCAAAAATTAAAGCAGTTCAATCGCTACAGCAGTCGCTTCACCACCACCAATACACAGGGTAGCAATCCCTTTTTTACCACCAGTACGTTTTAAAGCATGAATGAGCGTCAAGATAATACGAGAACCGGTAGAGCCAACTGGATGACCAAGGGCGCAAGCACCACCGTTAATGTTGACTTTAGCTGGATCAAGTTTGAAGTTATCCATCGGACACATAGTCACCATAGCAAAAGCTTCGTTAATCTCCCAAAGATCGACGTCTTGTGCATCCCACCCAGTTTTATTTAAAACTTTCTGAATGGCGCCGACTGGAGCAATGGTAAATTCTGAAGGGTGCTGTGAATTTGAAGCATAGGCCACAATCTTAGCCAATGGTTTTAAGCCTTTTGCTATTGCATTGTCACTTGAGGTGAGTACAAGGGCAGAGGCACCATCGGAAATCGAGCTGGCATTTGCTGCAGTAATGGTGCCGTCTTTGGCAAATGCAGGGCGAAGTGTTGGAATTTTGGCAATATTGGCATTAAAAGGCTGTTCGTCTTTATCAACCACGACATCGCCTTTACGGGTAGATATGGTTACAGGCACGATTTCATCGGCAAAATAACCTTCGTTCACGGCTTTTTGTGCACGTTCTAAAGAGCGAATCGCAAAGTCATCCATTTGTTCGCGGGTGTAGCCACGGGTATTTGCCATGTCTTGTGCAAAAGAACCCATTAAACGGCCTGTTTCTGCATCTTCAAGACCATCCAAGAACATATGGTCTTTAATTTCACCATGACCCATGCGCAAACCACCACGTGCCTTAGGCAATACATAAGGTGCATTAGTCATGGATTCCATACCGCCTGCAACTACAATTTCAGCAGAGCCGGCTTTAATCATGTCAGCCGCTTGCATCACGGCTTTCATGCCAGAACCACACAGCTTATTGATGGTGACTGCGCCAGTTGAATCGGGCAGCCCGGCTTGACGCATTGCCTGACGGGCTGGTCCTTGCTTTAAGCCAGCAGGCAACACGCAGCCCATAATGACTTCTTCGACATCGGTTGCTTGTAATCCAGCACGTGCAATCGCTTCTTTGATACATGCTGCTCCAAGTTCTGGGGCTGTTACACTGGCCAAGCTACCTTGGAAGCCGCCCATTGCAGTACGTGCCCCATTTACGATTACGATGTCTGTCATTGTTCTTTCTCCAAGATTGATTTTTTTAGGGAATTACTTTCCAAGCTTAAGCAGTATATTGAAAAATGAGCTGGAATAAACAAAGATTGTAGGATGTCTTTAGACTGATAAGTTTTTTAGCAGCTCGATAGGTTTTCTATCCGCATATGTCCCATCGCACTCAGAACCAGCTTCCGGTGATGATCAGAAACCATTGAACAATAATAAAAACTACCATTTGAACCTATAGGCAGGCCATTTTCAGCTTGAAAAGTTAAACTGGGAACACTCAAAGTTCCTCTCCAGTCTAAGTGCCCATATTTTAAATCGGTAGATTCTGTATAGATAATTTTTTCACCTGTATCAATTTGTCTATTTTTATTACTGTCGAGAAAAACAAGTAAACCAGCAGTCCATTGGCTTGTTTGACAATTCACTTTATTTTGACTTGGACATAACACTACATTGCTATGATAGAGCGTAGCTTGAGATTTAGCGAATTGAATCGTTGAAATCAGTTTATTAGTGGTGGCGTTGACTTCCTGTTTGGCTTTCATGTCTTGAAAATAAGGTAAAGCGATTGTTGCCAGAATTGCAAAAATAGCCAAAGTAACGATGAGTTCAACTAATGTGAAGCCATTTTTTTGTTGAAAAAGCATTGAAAGTAATCCTGTAATATATTTTTTTTAATTATGTATGTTATTAATGTTTTGTTTTTTAATTGTTTTTTTGCAGGTAATATTTATTTCTCAACTTTATAAGAAAGCTGTTAAAATAATTTGCAAGTGACAATAAGCTATTCATCAGAATAAATTGAGTAAAAAATTACCGAATTACAACGGAAATTGTAAGTAATTTTGTCAATAATTTACTTGATTAAAATTATCAAGCACTTGGAAAAAAAATAAAGTGTTTGTATGATTCAAAGTGAATAGCTTAAGAATAAGACTGGGGTATAAAAAAGCCTATCTCAGAATAGCCAAATTCTAGGCTTGAGCTTGAACAACAATTGTTATCTCTGGAGGATAAATCCATGAAAATGAGTCGTATTGCTTTAGCAATGCTCGTTGCTGCACCTTTAGCTGCTGCAAACGCTGGCGTAACTGTTACTCCATTAATGGTCGGTTATACATGGCAAGATACTCAACACAACAATGGCGCAGATCATTTAACTGATGGTCCTGAGCTTCAAGACGATTTATTCGTTGGTGCAGCACTTGGTGTTGAATTAACGCCTTGGTTAGGTTTTGAAGCTGAATATAACCAAGTGAAAGGTGATGTAGAAGGTCTTAATGTACCTGCTGGTGCAGAGTATAAACAAACTCAAATCAATGGTAACTTCTATGCGACTTCTGATTTGATCACTAAAAACTATGACAGCAAAATCAAACCTTATGTATTGTTAGGTGCTGGTCATTACAAATATAAAGCTGCAGGTTCAATTGCAGATGGTGAGTCTGAAGAAGGTACTTTGGGTAATGCTGGTCTAGGTGCTTTCTGGCGCTTAAACGATGCTTTATCTCTACGTACTGAAGCTCGTGCTACTTATAATATCGACGAAGATTTCTGGAACTATACAGCTTTAGCGGGTCTTAACGTAGTTCTTGGTGGTCACTTGAAACCTGCTGCTCCTGTAGTAGAAGTTGCTCCAGTTGAGCCTGTAGCTCCAGTTCAACCTGCTCCACAAGAGTTGACTGAAGACCTTAACATGGAACTTCGTGTGTTCTTTGATACCAACAAATCAAACATCAAAGACCAATACAAACCAGAAATCGCTAAAGTTGCTGAGAAGTTAGTTGAATATCCAAACGCTACTGCTCGCATCGAAGGTCACACAGATAACACCGGTCCACGTGCATTGAACGAACGTTTATCTTTAGCTCGTGCTAACTCTGTTAAATCTTCACTTGTAAATGAATACAATGTAGATCCAGCTCGTTTGTCTACTCAAGGTTTCGCTTGGGATCAACCGATTGCTGACAACAACACTAAAGAAGGCCGTGCTATGAACCGTCGTGTATTCGCGACTATTTCTGGTAGCCGTACTGTTGTTGCAGAACCTGCTCAACAAGCTCCTGCAGCTCAATAATAAATTATTGAACTGAGTTAAAAAAGCAGCCGTAAGGCTGCTTTTTTTGTGTGTGCTACATAAGCATAACTTGTTTAATACACAGTTTCATTTTGATCTTGTTCTAATAAACATCCATATAGACAATAAAAAGAGGGTGAAAAAATGACGCAGATGTTAACGACAACAGATGGAACCTCGATTTATTATAAGGACTGGGGAGAGGGACCGGTTGTGGTCTTTTCCCATGGATGGCCTTTATCTAGTGATGCTTTTGAAGACCAGATGTTATTTCTTGCAGAACATGGCTATCGGGTGATTGCATTTGATCGACGTGGTCATGGACGCTCGAGTCAGCCTTGGGCTGGACATAACATTGATCAATATGCGCAAGATATGCATCAACTCATTGAGCATCTTGGATTAACCGAGTTCGCTTTAGTCGGACATTCTACTGGTGGGGCAGTCGTGACCCGTTATACGGCAAAATATGGTCAGCATAAAGTCACTAAACTTGCACTTATTGCAGCCGTAACTCCACTCATGATTAAACGAGATGATTATCCAGACGGTGTAGATTCGGACGTGTTTGATGAGATGCGCGCAAATTTATTGGCCAATAGAGCTGATTTTTATCTGGATTTTGCTAAAGCATTTTATGGATATGGCAAGCTGTTAAATAAAACTTCGGAAGGGGTAATACAAAATTTCTGGCGTATTGCAATGCAGGGTTCAATCAAGGCGCATTATGATTGTATCCATGCATTTTCAGAAACCGATTTACGTGACGATTTAACCCAGATTACAGTACCGACCTTGGTGCTTTATGGAACAGCAGATGACATTGTTCCGCCAGGAATTTGCAGCCAGCAGACCGTTAAACTATTAAAACAGGCTGTGGAAGAGCAAATTAAGGGAGCACCGCACGGGTTGTGTACCACTCATAAAAATGAAGTCAGTTTTGCCTTGAAGGAATTTCTGTCACATCATTGATATAAGTTAAATAAAAAAAACAGCCTTTAGGCTGTTTTTTTATTTAAATACCCAATTTAGTCCTGATCAGGATTCATCGGTTTAACATCCATATCTTGATAAGAAACCAACTTGGTTTTGTTTTTCCATTTATAACCCAGCCAGATTGCTAGAAATAATGGAATACTGATATAGGTGGACAATACACCGAGCCAATCACCCGTAATAAAGGCTTGATAGTTCTGTCCAAGTACGACAATCGTACAAAGAATAAAGGCAAACCAAGGGGCAAATGGGAAAAACTTGGCTTTATACGCTAAATCTTCCAGTTTATAACCTTGTGCCAAATAACCTTTACGGAAACGGTAGTGTGAAATGGCAATACCCAACCATACGATGAATCCGCACATTCCCGACATATTCAGCAACCAGTTAAACACTTGTTGTTCCCCAATAAAAGTGGTGAGAAAGCAAAGTGCGGCAATTGCTGTGGTGGCATACAGTGCATTCATGGGTACACCACGCGAATCCAGTTTACCAAAGATTTTTGGTGCACTGCCTTTGCGTGCCATGTCAAACAGCATACGGGTAGATGAATACATGCCTGAGTTACCTGCGGACAGGATCGCAGTTAAGATTACGGCATTCATTAAACCTGCGGCGAAAGCAAAACCGACTTTTTCATACAATAAGGTAAAAGGTGAAAGGGTAATGTTTTCACTTGCTGCCGCTTGTAACAGGCGTGGATCATCATAAGCCACTAGTGTACCAATGATGAAAATACACACTACATAGAACAATAAAATACGCCAGAAAATTTGCTTGATGGCTACTGGAATGGTCTTTTTAGGATCTTTCGATTCACCCGCAGCCACACCCACCATCTCTGTGCCCTGGAAGGAGAATCCGGCAATCATGGCGACACCAATCATGGCCTGCAAACCACCAACAAAAGGTGCATCCCCTTTGGTCCAGTTGGCAAAGGTCACCATATTCGGTGTCAGCATGATTTTTGCAATCATGGCAATACCAATAATAATAAAGACAACGATGGCAATGACTTTAACCAGGGAGAACAAAAACTCACTTTCACCAAAGCCTTTTACAGAGAGTGAGTTAATTGCAAAAATCATGCTCAGAAAAATAGCACTCCAGTAGAATCCGGGAATATCAGGAAACCAGAATTTCATAATAAACTGGACAGCAACCAGTTCAAAAGCAACCGTAATGGCCCAGTTGTACCAATAGTTCCAGCCCAAAGCAAAGCCAAAACCGCCTTCTACATATTTTGTACCGTAGGTAAAGAAAGCACCTGAGGTCGGGTTATGGGTCGCAAGCTCGCCCAGACTGGTCATCAGGAAATAAATCATGATTCCAATCAGGCAGTAAGCCAATAAAGCACCGCCCGGACCTGCATTGGCAATGGTTGCACCAGAAGCCAGGAATAAGCCTGTGCCGATAGAACCACCAATGGCGATCATATTCAAATGACGTGCACCCAGCTTACGCTGTAAATGTGCAGATTGAGTTTCGCTCATCGTTGTTCCTTAAGATTTCTTTTCGGTGCTAGTGAACAGCACTTTAAAGCCTTGTTGATCGGCTTTGGTTGTACATTTGCCAAAGCTTTGTTCAATGAGTAATGGATAATTTAAAAAGCGGTTTGCCACAATCCAGAGTTCACCACCAGATTTCAAATGACGGCGTGAAGTTTTGCACAAGCTTTCACTGGCATCATAATTGGTCTGAATACCTTGATGGAAAGGCGGATTGCTGACGATGGCATGCAAGAAAAGAGGCGCATCTTCAATACCCGTCACAGCAGTAATTTCCAGCTGTTCGGGAGAAAGGTCATTTTTTTCAAAAGTCATGCGGGTAGAGGCCAATGCAAAAGCATCAACATCCAGCGCAAAAATGCGGTTTTTAGGATTCAGTTTGGCCAGATAAGCACTGATAATACCGGCACCACAGCCAAAGTCGGCAATTTTACCTGAAGTGACCTGTGATAAAAACGGTAAGAATACTGCTGTGCCGACATCTAAACGATTTTGGCTGAATACGCCGGGCAGGGCACAAATAGTGAGATCACCTTTTGGTGTTGCTACCGTATATTCTTGGGCCCAATTTGCCAAAGTTTTTTCTTTAACCGTCGATTCAATCTTGAGTTGCCAGAGCTGGCAATGACGTGCACTGTCCAGTTTAAAGGCTTTACCATAAGGCTGTAGCTGTTTGGCTGCGCGTTCAACGCCGCCTTTTTTCTCACCTACCAGGAAGATGGAAGCCCCTAAACCTAGACGGCTGACGACATTATGGAGTACATAATTTAACAGTTCTTTGGACTTCGGTACAAAGATAATGGCTTGGTCAAAACTGCCTTCAGGAAGCTCTACGCCAAAATGTACAGCGGCCTGTTGTGACTGAAAATATTGAAATTCATTATAATTCCATGTCCACAAACAAGGGCTGATGTCTTTCTCTAGATTGGAAAGTAAATCATCAGTCGGTGCATTGACTAAAAGCACACGTCCAGAAAGGTATTCATGCTGTCGAATGACAACTTCACTTCTTGGATCCATTTTTTATCTCGCCATTGAAAAACTCTGCCCAGACAATGCTGGGCAGAGTTGATGCTGAAATGAAATTATTGCTTCGATTCAGGAAGAATAATATTTAAAAGCAATGCTGCAATACCACCAGTCGCCACACCGGAACTGAAGATGTTACGGAATAACTCAGGAAGATGTTCCAAAATTTGTGGGACTTGTGCAACACCCAAACCGAGTGCCAGTGAAATGGCAATAATTAACAGGGCACGACGGTCAAGATGAATCCCTGACAGGATATTAATACCAGAAGCCGCCACAGCACCAAACATCACCATGACTGCACCGCCAAGCACGGCTTGAGGAACTGCTTGAATCACGCCAGCAACCGCAGGTAACAAGCCTAAAATTACCAGTAATGCTGCAATCCAGATGCCGACATAACGGCTTGCAACACCAGTAAGCTGAATGACGCCATTATTTTGTGCGAACACCGAACTTGGGAAAGTATTGAATAAGCCGGCGAGCAGAGAGTTGGCACCATTCACCAGCACACCGCCTTTAATACGTTCCATCCATACTGGACCATCGACTGGCTGATTCGAAATCTTTGAAGTTGCGGTAATGTCACCAATCGCTTCTAAAGATGTGACTAGATAAATAAAGGCCATTGGAATAAACAAGCTCCAAGAGAAGCTTAAACCAAAATGCATCGGTGTTGGAATCTGAACCATTGGCGCATCTTTCATGCCTGAAAAATCAAGATGGCCCATAAAGCCGGCAAGAGCATAACCAATAATCAGGGCAATCAGAATGGCGGAGCTTTTGATCCAGGTAATACGGACACGGTTCAGGACAATAATAATCGCCAGTACCGTACAGGACATAATCAGGTTATCGGCGTTGGCAAAGGTTTTATCGCCCATGGCCTGATAACCGCCCCCCATACTGATTAAACCTTCCTTAATTAAGGTCAAACCAATCAGCAGGACGACAATACCTGTAACAAGGGGAGTGATCAGTTGTTTTACCCAAGGTAAAATACGTGATACACCCATTTCAATAAATGAGCCGGCAATTACTACACCAAAAATAGAAGCCATCACTGCTTCAACAGGGGTACCTGCCGCGACCATGGCTGAACCAATGCCGATAATCGGACCAATAAAGTTAAAACTGGTGCCTTGTACAATTAAAAGACCCGCGCCCAAAGGGCCAACCTTTTTACATTGTAAAAAGGTTGCTATCCCGGAGATTACCAAAGACATGGAAAGAATCATGTTGGTGTCTTCTTTTGAAACGCCTAAAGCAAGACAGATCAAAAGACCAGGGGTGACAATCGGGACAATAATCGCAAGTAAATGTTGCAGGGCAGCGAGAAAAGCGATAAATGGTTTGGGGCGATCGTTTAATCCGTAGACCAAATCAAGACGATCTTGTTGTTTGGGAGAGTTTTGTAAATCAGACATGTAAGAAAGGTACAACAGCAATTTGGCGTTATTCTAATCGAGTTACAGGAGTTTACAAACCAAAAAAAGGACGAAAAGTCAAAAAAACTTGTAACTGTCAATAAACTGTCACTACTAAAAGTTTAGTTTTTTCTGTATAATTTGCCCTCAAATTTAATACGTATCGAATTTACATGTCAGATATTAAAACTCTCCGCAACATTGCCATTATTGCGCACGTTGACCACGGTAAAACAACTCTTGTAGACAAACTTTTACAACAATCAGGTGCACTCGGTGAACGAGCGGGCGAGATTGAGCGTGTCATGGATTCAGGCGCTATTGAAAGTGAACGTGGTATTACCATTCTTGCAAAAAACACTGCAATCAAATGGTTAGATGAACGTACTAATACTGAATACCGCATTAACATCGTGGACACCCCGGGGCACGCCGACTTCGGTGGTGAAGTAGAACGTGTATTGTCGATGGTAGACTGTGTATTGCTACTTGTGGATGCACAAGAAGGTCCAATGCCACAAACACGCTTCGTAACACAAAAAGCCTTTGCACGTGGTTTGAAACCAATCGTGATTATCAACAAAGTCGACAAGCCAAGTGCACGTTGTGACTGGGTGATCGATCAAGTTTTTGATCTGTTTGATAATCTTGGTGGTACTGACGAACAGTTAGACTTCCCGATCGTTTATGCTTCAGGTCTTCGTGGTGTTGCTGGTCCTTCTCCAGAAGAACTTGCTGAAGATATGACACCGTTGTTCCAAACAATCGTTGACATCGTTGAGCCACCAGCAGTTGATGTTGATGGTCCATTCCAAATGCAGATTTCTTCACTTGACTATAACAGCTTCGTTGGTGTGATCGGTGTTGGTCGTATCCAGCGCGGTTCAGTGAAATTAAATACGCAAGTGACTGTGATTGATAAAGATGGTAAGACGCGTAACGGCCGTATCTTAAAAATCATGGGTTACCATGGTCTAGATCGTGTTGACGTTGAAGAAGCTTCTGCAGGCGATATCGTTTGTGTAACGGGTATTGATGCACTCAACATTTCTGACACAATCTGTGATCCGAAAGCTGTTGAAGCTTTACCGCCATTGTCTGTAGATGAACCTACCGTATCGATGACGTTCCAGGTCAACAACTCACCGTTTGCTGGTAAAGAAGGTAAATTCGTGACTTCACGTAACATCCGTGAACGTCTAGATCGCGAATTGATCCATAACGTAGCACTTCGTGTTGAAGATACTGACAGTCCAGACCGTTTTAAAGTGTCTGGCCGTGGTGAACTTCACCTTTCAGTTTTGATCGAAAACATGCGTCGTGAAGGCTTCGAGATGGGTGTATCTCGTCCGCAAGTAATCTTGAAAGAAATCGACGGCCAAATGCAAGAGCCGTACGAAAACGTAACTTTTGACGTTGAAGAACAGCATCAAGGTGCTGTAATGGAACAAATGGGTCACCGTAAAGGCGAGATGACCAATATGGAAGTTGACGGTAAAGGCCGTATCCGTATTGAAGCAACTGTTCCTTCACGTGGCTTGATCGGTTTCCGTTCTGAATTCTTGACCATGACTTCTGGTACAGGGATCATGACATCAAGCTTCTCGCACTACGGTCCAATGAAACAAGGTACTGTTGCTAAACGTCAAAACGGTGTGTTGATTTCTATGGTTCAAGGTACTTGCCTGGGCTATGCATTGTTCACACTGCAAGACCGTGGCCGTCTATTTGCTAAACCACAGTTGGAAGTTTATGAAGGAATGATCGTGGGTATTAACTCTCGTTCAGACGACATGGTGGTTAACCCGACTAAAGCGAAACAGCTCACTAACGTACGTGCATCAGGTACTGATGATGCCTTAACACTTGTACCTAATATTGAATACACGCTTGAACAGGCGCTTGAATTCATCGAAGACGACGAGTTGGTTGAAGTAACACCGAAATCAATTCGTATCCGTAAACGTTACTTGACTGAAAACGAACGTAAGCGTAACCGCGGTAAATAATTTTTCTGTTTAGCAGATATAAAAAACCGCTAACTAAGGTTAGCGGTTTTTTTGTGAGCATAAGTTACAAAATGAAACTGCTCTGTGAGCAAAAATTGCTAAAGTACCCCTAACAACAGATTAATTATCATCCTATAAAAACACTGAAAATGGTCTCAGGAGTCAAGTATGAGTATTGTTCAAGAATTTAAAGAGTTTGCCATCAAGGGCAACATGATGGATTTGGCTATCGGGGTTATCATTGGTGGGGCATTCGGTAAAATTGTCGACTCATTGGTGAAAGATATCATCATGCCCATCATTACCCTGATTACAGGTGGAGGCGTTGATTTTACCCAGAAATTTATCGTCCTCGGGGATAATCCGGAGAATCTGCAATCTTTGGATGCATTGACCAAAGCCGGAATTAACGTGCTGACCTATGGTAATTTCCTCACGATTTTAATTAACTTTATCATTTTGGCTTGGGTGGTGTTCCTGATGGTAAAAATGTTAAACCGTATGCGCCGTACAAAAGAGGAAGTGCCGGCAGCACCTGCCCCAACACCGGAAGATATTCAGTTACTGCGTGAAATCCGTGATGAATTGAAGAAAAAGGTTTAAGGATTTTCTGCTTGAAAAAACGGTGCTGAATGTACCGTTTTTTATTCCTTATTTATTCCCTCTCCTTTTAGGAGAGGGCTAGGTAGAGGTTTACCTCCATCCCAGCCTTCCTCCTAAAAGGAGGAAGGAGCAACAAAGATTACTAATCCATCCGAAACTTGATTTCCAGCAAATGCCAGCCAAACTGGCTTTTGATTGGGCCATGCAATTCACGCTCAGGCAAGCTAAACACGGCTTTATCAATCGAACCGACTAACTGACCTTTTTTAATATCACCCAGTTCACCGCCTTTTTTGCCCGAAGGGCAGGTGGAATGCTGTTTGGCAATTTTGGCAAAATCAGCCCCATCCTTAATTTTCTTTTTCAGCTGTTCAGCAAGCACTTTATCCTTAACCAGGATATGTCGAACGATGGCAGATTTCATGCTTGGCTTCCTTTAATGGCTTTCTGGTGGGCTATTTTAACTTTTTTTAGGGGCTGACACTCTGGACAAAATACCGATGCACGCTGTCCGAGTTTTAAATTTTCCAACGTGGTTTCACAGTTCACACACATTTCACCGGCACGACCATAAGCCAGCAGGGTTTGCTGGAAATAGCCGTTTTCACCCATGGCATTGGTATAGTCACGCAAGGTCGAGCCGCCGAGATCAATCGCCTGTTTTAAAATACGTTTAATTTCTATAACTAACTGTTCAATTTGCTGAAAACTCAGGCTAGAAGCCGGTTGAGCAGGATGAATCCCTACATTAAATAAACTTTCCGTGGCATAAATATTGCCCACTCCCACCACTATGTGGTTATCCATAATCGCCACTTTCGCTGCTACATTTTTCTTTTTAAATTTTTCAAACAGATATTCAGCATTAAATGCTTCACTCAAAGGCTCAGGCCCTAATGTATCAATCAGCTTGCTTTGCGAGTCTTGATCGAGCCATAAAATACAGCCGAAACGGCGCGGGTCATGATAACGCAGTTCAATATCTTCAAATTGAATGATTAGATGATCGTGTTTGCGCAGTTCATCTGTTGCTGTACATAATCTGAAACTGCCCGACATGCCCAAATGCCACAGCATACTGTCTTGTTCAAACTCTGCCAAAATATATTTGGAACGGCGGGTGAGTTTCAGCAATTTTTGCCCCATCAACTTTTGTATATTTTCAGGAATAGGCCAACGTAAGCTCGGCTGACGGACTTCTACCTTTAAGACGGTTTGATCCAACAGTGGCAAGAGACTGGTTTTGGTGGTTTCAACTTCAGGTAATTCAGGCATGGGATCAAATGTATCAAGAAAACTTTGTGCTTAATATTGGACTGCTAAGAGGAGATTGCAAGGGAATCTCAAAAAATCTATATGCTTGTTGCAATTCGTTAATCGATGTAATTGACTGATTCTAGCAGTCATTTTGATTCGCCGATTACTTAATTCTTCGCCTCAATCTAAATGCTTCATCTTAATCTGAAAGGGTCATTAACTTTGGTACTACAAATAAACTTAAACGCTATGCAGGTAGTTCGTTTAAGCTTTCAAGCAGTATTTTAATAAGAGATAGAGCAAGCTATGCCAGGTAAATATTACGAGATTCTCTTCCCTAAGACTTTGCTTTACCTGACAGCATGCCTCTGCCAGCATCTTTATGCTGCCCCTGATTCTACTGACCCGGTTTTGCTTACTGTCATTAAAATAGAAGCGACACGTAGCGATACTGACTGGCTGCAAACACCTGCTTCAGTATATCGAATTGAACAAAATAAGCATACGAATCATCTGGGTGTAAATCTTTCTGAAAGCTTGAAAGGAGTTCCCGGGCTACAGTTGAATAACCGTGAAAATTATGCCCAGGATTTACAGATTTCCATGCGTGGCTTTGGTGCACGTTCAACTTTTGGTGTGCGTGGTATCCGTTTATATGTCGATGGTATTCCTGCGAGCATGCCGGATGGGCAGGGCCAGACCTCAAATATTGATTTAAGTAGTCTGGATCATATTGAAGTACTGGGTGGGCCATTTTCTACACTTTATGGCAATTCCTCTGGCGGTACAATTTTAACCACAACCAAACAGGGGGAAGGCAAAGATTCCATTGAATTGGGCTATTCGGCTGGCAGTCAGCATAAAAGCCGTGCCAATGTGGTATTGCAAGGTGGTGCAGATCGGGCCGGTGAGCCGAGTTATGTGCTCAGTTCCTCTTATTTTGATACTGATGGCTACCGTGACCACAGTGCTGCGCATAAAGTACTGAGTAATGCCAAACTGACCAGGGATCTGGATGACGGCTCTAAACTGAACTGGATTATGAATCAGGTTGATATAAATGCCGATGATCCGCAAGGTTTGACCCGCCAGCAGTGGCAAGCCAATCCCAAACAGGTCAATGATGCGAACAATATCTATGACGTGCGCAAGGAAATTAATCAAACCCAGACAGGTCTGACCTGGTCTAAACCGATTAATGATCAGCATGAACTGTATGCTATGGCTTATCTGGGACATCGTGAAGTGACCCAGTATCAGTCGATTCCTTCGGCACCGCAAATAAACCCACGCCATGCCGGCGGTGTGATTGATTTCAGCCGTGATTATTACGGTACTGATATTCGCTGGATTGGCAAGAATCTTTTACCCAATACGCGTCTGACCGCAGGTCTGGCCTTTGATTATATGGATGAAGACCGCCAGGGTTATGAAAACTTTGATGCCAATGGGCAATTTGGCGTAAAAGGGAATCTACGTCGTGATGAACAGAATTTTTTATGGAATTTAGATCCATATCTTCAAGCCTCGTGGGATTTTTTACCAGGCTGGAATTTGGATACGGGGCTGCGTTATAGCAATGTACATTACCAGTCCAACGATCACTATATTGTCACAGGCAACGGCGATGATAGCGGCAAGACTGACTATGATCAGGTGTTACCTTCAGTAGCTTTAAGCTGGGAGATTCAGCCTGATCTAAATGCGTATGTGAGTTATGCCAAAGGTTTCGAAACACCGACCTTTACCGAAATGGCCTATTCTGCAAATGATGGCATGAATTTCAATTTAAAGCCCGCCAGTAGTAATAATTATGAGCTGGGTGTGAAAGCACAAAATATGTGGGGCAATTTCACGGCTGCAGTCTTCCAAAGCAAAACACAAAACGATATTGTTTCTGCAGGAACAGTGGATGGCCGTGCGACCTATAAGAATGCGGATAAAACGCTGCGTGAAGGACTAGAACTGTCCTGGAACAAAAATCTATGGCGTGATTTAACTGCTCAGGCCAGCTACAGCTATATTGATGCTACATTTGATGCAGCGATTCCGGACAGTACGGTGCAGAAAGGCAACAAGATTCCAGGTATCTCTAAAAATCAGGCTTTTGCCTCTTTAGGCTGGCAGCCGGAAACCGGCTTTAATGCGGGTGTTGATGTCCGCTATATGGATCAGGTTTATGTAGATGATGCAAATAGCGATGCCGCATCAAGTTATAGCATCGTTTCAGCCAATGCTGGTTATGTCTGGAAACAGGCCGACTGGAAAGTTCGGACTTTTGCGCGAGTCGATAATCTGTTTGATAAAGACTATGTCGGTTCAGTGATTGTAAATGAGGGTAATGGACGATTCTTTGAACCCGCGGATGGTTTGAACTGGAGTGCGGGATTAAGTTTGAGCAAGGTATTCTAACAGGGGGCTAAGCGTGGTGTTATTATTTAAACCAATTCAATTTGGTTCGTTAAAACTGGGCAATAAAATTGTAATTGCTCCAATGTGTCAGTATTCGGCAACTGAACAAGGTGAAGTGACGTATTGGCATGAGCAGCAATGGGCCAATTATGCTTTGTCTGGTGCCGGTTTATGTATTGTTGAAGCCACCGCAGTGCAAGCGGAAGGGCGGATCAGTTATGCCGATTTGGGACTGTGGAATGATACACAGCGTGATCAGATTAAGGCATTACTGACAAAAATAAAGACACTTTCGCCTATGCCGTTTGCTGTGCAATTGGCACACGCAGGGCGTAAAGCCTCAACCGATAAACCTTGGAATGGAAGAGGTCAATTTAAGCCGGCAGAGACTCATGGTTGGCAAACAGTTTCTGCCAGTGACATTCCTTTTAATCCAGCCGATCATGCACCGCATGCGCTGAGTAAAGATGAAATCCAGCAAGTGATTCAAGACTTTGCTGATGCTGCCAAGCGTGCCGTGGATGCCGGTTTTGACTTAATTGAAGTGCATGCAGCACATGGTTATTTGCTGCATCAATTTATGTCACCATTATCGAATCAGCGTCAGGACGAATATGGCGGCAGTTTCGAGAACCGCATTCGCTTAACGCTGCAAGTTTTTCAGGCCATGAAAAATGCGGTACCAGAAGGCTACCCTATAGGCGTGCGTATTTCTGCAACAGACTGGATGGAGGGGCAGGCCAGCTGGGATGTCGAATCTTCGGTCGGTTTGGCCAAAGCTTTAGAGCAATTGGGGGCGGTATATATCCATGTGTCGAGTGGTGGCTTGCATATCGATCAGAATATTCATCTGGAAGCCAATTATCAGGTTCCATTTGCTCATGCCATTAAGCAGGTGGTCAGCATTCCCGTGATTGCTGTGGGTTTAATTACTGAAGCCATGCAGGCCGAAGGAATTTTGCATTATCAGCAAGCTGACGCAATTGCTTTAGCTCGTGCTATGCTGTATGACCCGCGCTGGCCATGGCATGCTGCCGCAGAGTTGGGTGAAAATATTCAAATCGCACCGCAATATTTGCGCTGTCAGCCGCGTGGATTAAAAGCGTTGTTTAGCGCTTTTTAATACTTCATCCCGATATTTCGCTTGAATGTTTTAATGCTCAGACTCTAAAGAGTCGGAGTCTGGGCAAGTAATTTTATTTATTGAAAGGACAAATTCCATATGGTCTTTACGGTCATCGTACCGATCTTTTTTTTATTAGCTTTAGGTTATTTTTCGGTAAAGTTTCAGCTTTTAACAAAAGAACAAGTCAATGCTGTTGGGGCCTTTGTCATTAAAATTGCGCTACCTGCTTTATTTTTCCAATCCTTGGCCGCAAAAGATTTGCATGAAATCTGGTATCCAGAATACTTTCTTGTCTATAGCGGTGTGACTTTTATTTTATATGCTGCGGCATTTTTTATTGTTTCACATTACTTTAAAAATGACCGTTCACAGTCTTCAGTTTTGTCGCTGGGTGCGGCCATGTCGAATACTGGGCTCATTGGTACGGCGGTATTGTCCTTGCTGCTGGGACAAAAGGCGATGACCTATACCTCTTTGGTGGTAATCATTGAAAGTGTGCTGCTTATTCCGGCAGTGCTGATTCTGGCGGAACTGGGAAACTCACAAAAGGCCAGTTTTGCCCAAATCCTCCAGAGCACGGTGGTTACTTTATTGAAAAATCCCTTGTTTATGGGCGTCATGCTGGGGATAGCCTGCGCCATCTTTCAGATTCATATTCCTAAACAGCTGGATCAGGTCTTGGCCCTGCTTGGACAAACTGCATCGCCTTTAGCCTTATTCTCGATTGGTGGCGGGATTGTGGGATTGACGCTGAAATATGTGAATCTGCAAAGCTTTTATCTGGTGATTTCCAGTAACCTGATCATGCCTTTGCTGATGTTCCTGGGTTTGAATTATTTAACCAATGTGAGTCAGGAAATGGTCTATGCTGGAACGCTTATTGCCGCTTTGCCGATGCCGACCATTTTTGCCATGTTAGGTCAAGCGTATGGTTTAAATGAAAAAACTTTAACTCCTTTATTGATGAGTACCATTTTAGGATTCATTGTGGTGAGTGTGTTAATTAGTGTCTGGTGGGCTTAAAATTTTACGGTCAGCATGAATAGCAACAAAATAATAGGCATAAAAAAAGCCCCCGGAATTGAGGCTTTTAATCATCTCTGTAGTGATTAGCTTTTCTTTTCAGCAGTAGCTTTAGGTGGGTTTTTGGCCTGTTCGGCAATCATTTTATCCACCACAGCTAAAGATTGTTTGGCTTGCGGGATATTTTCTTTGGCTAAAGCCTCAAAAATTTTTTTCGCTTCAGGCAGGTTTTGCGGAACGATTTTACCGTTGGCAAACATGTTACCTACAGCCATTAAAGCGGGAATATAGCCTTTTTGTGCCAGATCCTGAATGCTTTTTAAGCCTTGCTTAATTGGCGCTTCGTTTTTGTTTTTAAAACCCTGACTGATGTCATATAACGCTTTGGCATGAATGGCCTGATAATTGCCTTTTTTGATCAGCGGATCTAATTTTTGTAAAGCCAGTTTATCTGATGCTGCTGTACCTTCAGAAAACAGTAATACGGCCAAATCTACGCTGGCATCATCAAAACCTTGCTTGGATGCTTTTTCTAAATACTGTTTGGCTTTTTTAGTATCTTGGGGCAGACCTAAAGTACCGGTCATGTAGTTTTTACCTAGGACATAGTTGGCTACCGGATAGCCTTTGTTTGCAGACTCTTGATACAGCTGGATGGCTTTTTTCTCATCTTTGGTGGTGCCCTGACCGGTTTGAGTCAGGTAGGCCAAATTATAAAGTGCCTGTGCATTTCCTGTTTTTGCTAGTTTATCCAGCTCCTGATAAGCGCCTTTCATATCGTTGGCTTTGACCAGTGTTTCTACTTTGGCAAATGCAGGATCAACAGAAGTGGTTGTCATTTCAGCCATCGCGAAACTTGAAGACAAAGCGATCAGGCTGGCAAGTATAATTCTTTTCATATTTTTAAAAAACCTTTTATAAACATAATCTTAATTCCATTTATGTGCTTAAAAATGAATATGGAACCCTTCCTTTAACATCATAAGTTTATTTATGTGAATGTAAATACATGAGGGGTGCATTACCATAATATTTCATAGATATTTACATAATTGCTACTGGCTCGATTTTGGGTAGAAAATCTTAAAGCAAGCTTAAGTAGGGTGAGGGCTTTGTAGATGAATTGTTTTGTGCTTAAAATTTAAAACCATCAAGCACAAGGATCAGAGAAAAATACGCAGCAGCGAAACGGCACTTTGTTTTTCAGCCAATCTTTGTTTAAATCGCGGCTGAATTAATGTGTGAGTAGATAAATGTTCATTAAAGCCATTAAACGCGCCTATGATCGGGTCAATCTGGACAGTAATATTCCTGAAGAAGAAAAAATGGATGCTTTGCTGATGAAACTGGGGGCTGAATATTTGGTCAGTAAAAATGACCGTGTCTATATTTTTAAAAAAGGTGAGCTTGAAGCAAAATTTGATGCCAAGCATGCGCGTGATTATTCATTTAAAGAATATGTCTGCAAAGACATGAACAAGCTGTTTCATGGTTTTTAATCCGGAAATGTGATCGGTTTAGTATCCCTTCACATGCATAAAAGCCTCCAAAGATGGAGGCTCAGTGCAGCAGATATCCAAAGCTTAAATATCTAAAGTTTCAATATTTACTGTGGACGTGCTACATCACCATTTAAGGCTTCAGGCAAATCTAGAACTTGTAATCCCAGCTCTTCAAGCGCAGCAGGTTTTGCCACGACCAGGGCTTTATAACCGCCATCCACAGTAATGCTGTTGACCACTTCAACATCATTGTTTAACTGGGTTGCAGCAGCAGGAGCATCACCGCTACCTTGCACCAAATGCAGCCAGTGTTTCGGTTTGGCCTTGAACCAGAGACGTGCAATAATTTCCTGCCCCAAATAACAGCCCTTGTCATAATGTACGCCTTCACGCTGATGCAAACGTAGTTCTTGCGGTTGGAATTCTTGTGCCGTTGTCGCTTCAATCCAGGCCTGACCGGCTTCAATCGCTTGAAGTTGCCAAGCTGCGATATCGGTTTCAGTGCTAGAAAAATCGGTGCTATCGCCATTGAGCGTAGGGAAAACTTGGCCGACTTGTTCCAGTTTCATTTTCGAAAAAGCGCCAAACTTTTTAATGTGTTGGGCAAATTCTTCGGCCTGATCGTCAGTGACCACAATTTCAAAACTTTCCGGACTAATTTTTTTTAGCCATAAGCCAAACTGGATCCGTCCTTTTAAACTACAGATCGCGGTATAGCGAGTCAGGTTTTCGGCTAATGCCTCAGCATTTAAAGTCACTTGGCCCTGAAGGAATTTTTGTGCATCTACCCCATTTAAAGTGAATAGTGTAAAAGCAGGAGACGTTGACATGACTAGCCTCTGGATATATTTCACAAATCATTAGTTCAGATATTTTGCAGCATGTAGTGCAGATAGGCAAACAAAAAGCCCAGATTGCTATAGCTTTACTGAAATTCAGAAATATGCAGTTTTGTTTAAATGAATGCGGTTAAGCGACAAAATTATCAGCATTAAAATCGCTGCTCTAACATAAAAATGGCAACCAAAATTTTTTACTCGTGATCAATTTTTTGTAAGGTGAAGATCTTTTCTGACCTCATATTTGAAGGATTTAGAGTGATGAAATGATGCAAAAATCGGTATTACTCAATAAGCATGTTTAAAAAATAAGCATCGAAAGCAGTGCTAGATCCTCAGATTTTTAGCTTAACCTATTTTGTCGGTTTTAATGCCTGACAAGAGCGAATGCAATATAAAAAATATAAGTTTTACATTCACTTAAACGATTGGGATAAATATTACAGAACAAGATTGTTTGTTATTCGCTTAGGAACATCTAATACTAAAGAATGAGGCGTATTTCCCGCTATTTTTCCAAAAAAAGCATGATTAGAGCAAATATCTCAAAAATTATGTAACAATATGTTTCTAAAACACCTGTTTTTATACCTAAATATATGAAATATAAAAGATTTGGGAAATGGCTTTTCGGCGGTGTACTATGCCGTTGAACCGATTGTAACTCGCAACAACAATTACGTAGTAAAGAAAAAATGATTCAAGAGGCAGGTAAGCTATGAACAACAACTACCGCAAACCACTGCAAGGTACCCAGCTCGAATATTATGACGTACGCCAAGCCGTAGAAGATATTCAGCCAGGCGCATATGCAAAACTTCCTTATACCTCGAAAGTACTGGCCGAACAGCTGGTACGCCGTTGTGATCCTGCTATTCTGGAACAGTCTTTACGTCAGCTGATTGAACGTAAACAAGACCACGATTTCCCTTGGTATCCGGCACGTGTGGTGTGTCATGACATCCTGGGGCAAACGGCACTGGTTGACCTTGCAGGTTTGCGTGATGCCATTGCTGATCAGGGTGGTGACCCGTCTAAAGTCAACCCGGTTGTACCAACCCAGCTTATCGTGGACCATTCATTGGCTGTGGAATACGGTGGTTTTGACCCGGATGCCTTTGCCAAAAACCGTGCTGTAGAAGACCGTCGTAACGAAGACCGTTTCCACTTCATTGAATGGACCAAAACCGCATTTGAAAATGTCGATGTGATTCCGGCGGGCAACGGCATCATGCATCAGATTAACCTGGAAAAAATGTCTCCGGTGATTCAAAAGCGTGAAGGTGTGGCATTCCCTGATACCTGTGTCGGTACAGACTCGCATACGCCACATACTGATGCCTTGGGTGTTATTTCAGTGGGCGTGGGTGGTTTGGAAGCTGAAAACGTCATGCTCGGCCGTGCGTCTTGGATGCGTCTGCCGGACATCATTGGTGTAGAGCTGGTAGGTCAGCGCAAGCCGGGCATCACCGCAACCGATATCGTTTTGGCATTAACTGAATTCTTGCGTAAAGAACGTGTCGTGGGTGCGTATCTGGAATTCTTTGGTGAAGGTGCCGACAGCATGTCGGTGGGTGATCGCGCGACCATCTCTAACATGACGCCTGAATATGGCGCGACTGCGGCGATGTTCTATATTGACCAGAACACCATTGATTATCTGACTTTAACCGGTCGTGAAGCAGACCAGGTGAAACTGGTTGAACAATATGCCAAAGAAATTGGTCTTTGGGCTTCAGACATGAAACAGGCGGAATATCCACGCGTACTGCGTTTCGACCTATCGACTGTAACTCGTAACATTGCCGGACCATCGAACCCGCATGCACGTGTATCAACGGCTGACTTAAAAGAAAAAGGGATTGCAGGTAATTTAGAAGCCGCTCGCGCACAAGAAGCAGAAGGTTTAATGCCAGATGGCGCTGTGATTATCGCGGCGATTACTTCTTGTACCAATACCTCTAACCCGCGTAATACAGTGGCAGCCGGTTTATTGGCACGTAAGGCAAACGAGTTGGGTCTAACCCGTAAGCCTTGGGTGAAATCATCTTTTGCACCAGGTTCTAAAGCAGCAGCTTTATACCTTGAAGAAGCAGGCGTACTGCACGATCTGGAAAAACTGGGCTTTGGTATTGTCGCTTATGCATGTACGACTTGTAACGGTATGTCTGGCGCCTTAGATCCAAAAATTCAGCAAGAAATTATTGACCGTGACCTGTATGCAACTGCGGTACTTTCAGGTAACCGTAACTTCGATGGTCGTATTCATCCTTATGCGAAACAGGCATTCTTGGCATCTCCGCCACTTGTTGTGGCTTACGCAATTGCTGGTACGATTCGTTTTGATATCGAAAAAGATGCTTTAGGTACAGACAAAGCCGGTAACCCGATTTACCTCAAAGACATCTGGCCTTCGGATGAAGAAATTGATGCGCTGGTAAAAGTTGCGGTAAAACCTGAGCAATTTAAGAAAGTTTACATTCCAATGTTTGATTTGGGTGAGCGTGAAAAAGCCGCAAGCCCATTATATGACTGGCGTCCGCAAAGTACCTATATCCGCCGTCCGCCGTATTGGGAAGGGGCTTTGGCTGCACCGCGTACCTTGACAAATATGCGTCCGCTGGCGATCTTGCCGGATAACATCACCACCGACCATTTATCGCCATCAAATGCGATTATTATGGATTCGGCTGCGGGTGAATATCTGCATAAAATGGGCTTGCCTGAGGAAGACTTTAACTCCTATGCAACCCACCGTGGTGACCATTTAACTGCACAACGTGCGACTTTGGCCAACCCGAAACTGTTTAATGAAATGGTGGTGCGTGCTGACGGTACCATCAAGCAGGGTTCAAAAGCGCGTGTCGAGCCGGAAGGCGAAGTGATGCGTATGTGGGAAGCGATTGAAACTTACATGAATCGTAAGCAGCCGCTAATCATTATTGCCGGTAAAGACTATGGTCAGGGTTCTAGCCGTGACTGGGCTGCCAAAGGTGTGCGTTTGGCTGGTGTTGAAGCGATTGTTGCAGAAGGTTTTGAGCGTATTCACCGTACCAACCTAGTGGGTATGGGCGTGTTACCGCTGGAGTTTAAACAGGGTACTGACCGTAAAACGTTGAAGCTGGATGGTACAGAGCTGTATAGCGTAGCGGGTAATATTGCACCGCGTTCGACCTTGACTTTAGTGATTGAGCGTTCAACTGAGGATGGTAAAAACCAGATTGTTGAAGTGCCTGTAACGTGTCGTTTAGATACCGAAGAAGAAGTTTCTGTTTATGAGGCGGGCGGTGTATTGCAACGCTTTGCACAGGATTTCTTGGAAGGGAATGTGGCTTAACCATTTTTTGATTAGAAATAAAAAATCTCCCCTAGCCCCTCTTTGGAAAAGAGGGGAACTCCCTCCTTTTAAAAAGGAGGGTTGGGGAGGATTAATGATTAAAGTTATTGATATTGTTTAAAAAAGACCCTGCTGTTAAGTGGGGTTTTGATTTAGGATAATTATGAAAAATTTAGCAATTTTAATAGGTGTTGCTGATTATCAACATTTAAATAAACTTCATCCATGTTCAAGAGATATTGATTTAATATCATCAATTTTATCTACCTCATCAAAATATGAAGATATTTTGCTTTTAAATGATAGTCCTAAAAGTAACGAAGCTAAAGATAAAATATCTGAATTTATAAGAAAACATCAAGACTCCGAAATAAATGAAATGTTCATTTATTATACGGGGCACGGCGCACGTGCTAATAATGATTTTATCTACCTATTTTCAGATTATCATCCGCAACGTCAGGAACAAACTTCATTAAGAAATAGTGAATTTGATTCAATGATAAAATCAATGAAACCGACTTTAACGGTTAAAGTAGTTGATGCATGTCAAGCAGGAACAGAATACATAAAAGCAGACTCTGAATTACAGATGATTTTTGAAAAATCGTCTACAGAAAGTTTTAATAAAGCTTACTTTCTTTTTTCATCATCAAGTGCTGAGTATTCAACAGCATTACCTGATTTTAGTGTCTTTACAAAAAGTTTTGCAAAATCAATATTGAGTTTTGATGGTAAAAAAATTCGGTTTAGAGATGTAATGGCCTATATCTCAGATGATCAAAGTGTAAAAAAATATCAAACACCATTATTTATTCAGCAAGCAGATAATACTGAAATTTTCTTAGAGCTAACAGATGAATTAACTGATTTAATTTATAGCCAAATCGATATTTTTGAAAATCAAAATAGTGATAATAAGCTTTTAGAGGATAATGTTGATCAAATATCTGAAGCTAATAATGAAATATTATCTCCTGAGACATTATTAATTAATAAGATTAAAGAAAAATCAAAACATTTTTGTAATGAAGAGGAAGCGCAACAGGTAATTTCATCTTTTGGGGATAAAATTACAGAAACTTCATGGGGAACTTTTATAAATGCTGTGTATTCAATAGACCATAAATTTGAAAATGAAACTTTGAGGTTGAATTCTGCAAAAGATTTAGCAAAATGGATTTTTAAAAATGATGAAAATTATTTTACTGAAATAATCTATGCAGATGAACCATATGAGGTTCAGAAGAAAGTAGAATATGAAGAAAGTAGTGCATATGCATCAATATTTGGTAGAAAAAGAGTTGAGTATCAGCCTGTTACGCAATATAGGCAGGTAATTAATAGTTATAGATTAACAGCACCCTGTCCATTCCAAAGTATAATTTTTAGTTTAGACCCAAATGAAGAAATATTACCTTGGTTTAAAGTATATGTTACTTTGATTTTTTCTAAGTCTAAATTAACCTTATTCTATAAATATGAAATTCAAAAAGAGATTAATTGGAGTGTGAGATCTGTAGAAGAAGTAAATGAATGGAAAACTGTGCACTGCAATTTGAAAAATATAATTGAAGTAGAGAACTCAGCTAACTATATATTAGAAGATATTATTCAATTGATTACGCAAAATATCTACAACTTGATAGAGTGACGTATATTTTATAAGGTTATCTAAGTATAAAATTTGTAAATTTTTCTTATAAAGCCTTTGCCCAAACGCCATCATCAATTGTCGAAATGATCAATAGACAATCATCACGATAGGGGTATACTGAGTTCACCATTTCTAAAACCTATGGAGAACAAAAATGGTTACTGCTGGCTCTAAACCCGGAACAGGCTTCTATTTTTGTGTCAAATGCGGACACCGCACCTACTTAGAAATTGGTACTGATCGTCTACCACCGTGTACCAAATGCCTTGGCAATCAATTTAACAACAAAATTGCCTAAGCAGCACCTATCAAACAGTTATCCTCTGTTTTGAACAAAAGCCCTATTCATCCATAGGGCTTTTTTGTATCTATAGTAATATTTAAAAAATAAAGTTTATTATTTCAATGGTATATTGGTTTTCAATAATAATTTCATAGTCTGTAAGAATGATAAAAGATCTTGAACGAATTTTACAAATAGCTTTTAACAATGCAAAACAACAATGTAATTCAGAGGAAAGCTGTCAGCTTGAAATGATTGAACGCAAAAAACATAATGACCGAAGTAAACAATGGATTGCACATTTAGCTGCACAGTTATTACAGTTTACGAAAGAATCCAATAAGACAAATGATCCAGAATTTTGTGCTTTTTATCGCAACAATGCGAATCTTGAAGATCGCAAAATATTTGGTCTAAACGAATTTTTATTTGATATTGTAATCGCACAGATGATTGAATTCGAATCAGCGCATAAGAAAGCTAAATTTAAAGCTATCAGGAATGCAAAATGGCTTGTAGAAAGTGAATTTCAAACAGGTACATCTAGACCACTTCTATTAGGTATAAATAAGCTTGCGCTAGGAGCAGCTGAAAATAAGCTCTTCATTATGAGCAATAGTGATAAAAGCGTCATGAAGAGTTGGGTAACCGATACAATTAAAAAACTAATGGATGATGGAAAGGCAAACGTTTTTTTAGCTGTTGTGCCTCATCCTAGGGATTGGACAAATAAAGATATAATTGAAGTTGAGCAAATCGTTTAGTATTTTATATTGATCATCAATGAGTTAACAAAAGCCCTATTCATCCATAGGGCTTTTTTCTTGGCTGGGCATTCTATCGTAGTGTATCAAGCGCGACTACAGGCGAAATTACAAACTCCGTGATTTCCACAGCTGAATGAATTGGGGCGACTTTGTTGTCAACTCTGTCTTTGTCTGTGCGGGTGCCTAGATGTGTCAGAATACTAATTATTATGCTGATATGTTGGGTATGCTTTGAATAAGAACATCACAGGAAAAACCTGCTTTTAAAATGTAAATAAAATATATGTTTATACAAAATTTTTAAGAAATATTTACTTAAAGAATGTCACGGATATTTCATGTAAAACCGCTTGATTTTTATTCAATAAAGACATAATTATATTATGGAATTAAATCCATAAATTTTATATGGGTTTATTGTGGTTCAACTTTATAAAAATTATTCGGGGAACTATCAATGATCAAATTTATTGTAGATGAACAACCTGCAGCTAAAGGCATACACTATATACACAATGCGACACTGGGCTGCGAAGACCTGCCAAAATCGGATGACCAGATTTTGATTGGATACTTTGCAAATTATGAACTCGCCTATAAACGCGCAAGAATGAACTGGCCAACAGAAAGAGTAGAAGGCTGTAGCAAGTGCTGTAAGGAATAATTTAAATCTGAAACTGAAAAACTCTGCCTGACTGGCGGAGTTTTTTATTGGGCGGCTTATTAATTTGGCTAAGGAACACTAAAATGTTTCAATCCTAGATCAGGTTTTGAATAAATATAAATAGATAGAAATAACTAGCGAATAGAAATCGCTTCCCATTCATCTATGGACTGATTATTGTGGATTGTTTGAAAAATACTCAACACACCCTCATCTTAAACTCTATATTCACAGTATTTAGGGTTGTTCAATTGCAACATTATCTTGATCTCTAAACCACGACTCTGGTGTGGCCAGCTATGAAATTGGCAATCAGTTTATTCGTGTTCAATTTAAGAAAAAATCAAAAATTTATACTTATAGCTATGCCAGTGCCGGCTATCAGCATATTGAAAATATGAAACAGCTGGCGCAATATGGCGATGGCTTAAATGCCTATATCAATCAGAATGTTAAACAGCTCTATGTGTGATAAAGGGCAGTGGAATTCACAGCTTGGCTTTGGTTTAAATTTTTGTTTATAAACGAATAAACAACATAAGGGCTCACTGCTATAGGCCTATAGTATCTGGCATATTTATCTTTAAAGTTGCTGGATTATTGCTTTTAAATTAGCCTAAAAATATGGAAGGGATAAAGTTAAAACCAAGCTTGTCCTGGCAAAATATGACCAGAAATAAGCCTTTATTTGAGCCTGGAAACGATCAACATCATGGCATATTGAAGTATAGATGAAACAGAAGGTATGGGGTATGAACGGAAGAACAGAATATCAAACATGCATGGTCTGCAAGAAAAGCTTTCCTAAGAAAAATCTTATCCCGATCGGAACAATTCGCAAAGTCATTACAGAGGAAATTTCACAGGACTTTCCACAGTGGTCACCTGGCGACTTTATCTGCCAAGCCGATTTAACCAAATACCGCATGCAGTATGTACAGTCCATTTTAAAATCTGAACAAGGTGAAGTCACTGATCTGGAATATGAAGTGTTGAACAGTATGCAGCAGCATGAGCTGATCAGTAAAAATGTAGAGAACAAGCTCGATCAGAATTGGACTTTTGGAGAAAAACTGGCTGATAAAATTGCAAGTTTCGGTGGTAGCTGGACCTTTTTGATCTGCTTTGCCATTTTCTTGGCGCTGTGGATTGTTATCAATACCGTGGTAATGGTGAAACATCCTGCAGATCCATATCCCTTCATTTTATTAAATTTAATGCTGTCCTGTTTGGCTGCCATTCAGGCACCCGTAATCATGATGAGCCAAAACCGGCAGGAAGCTAAAGACCGTTTGCGTTCGCAAAATGATTATCAGGTCAACTTAAAAGCTGAACTAGAGATTCGGCATTTACATGAAAAACTCGATCATCTTTTAATGCATCAGTGGGATCGTCTGGCTAAAATTCAGGAAATTCAACTGGATTTGCTGTCGGAAATGACCAAGAAGAAATAGCCATTTATAATCTGATGCTAATCTTCAATGCTGTGATTTATAGAGAGGGAGAAAATATTCCGATTCATGTTGGTTTGGCGCAATAAAAAGCGGCATTTTATATCAATTAGGGAAATTTTTTTACAAATATGGATAAAGCGGGAAAATATTTCAAAAATAATTAAAAATGCAAAATCTTAGGAAATTAATCCCGCATGTCTTTGGCTATTCTATATCTCAAGGGTGTGAAGGGATCGAAAAGAGTAGATTGCTGCCAGTTGCGTACAACGTGAGTGTAGTACTTACCCACAAGGTCTTGATTCGGCTTAAGACGCTATAGATTACCAATCTATAGGCATCAGGTTATCACTTACAAAGTGGTAATAGTTGAAGTGAAACGGTATGTTTTCCCTGACCCCCTAAAAAATTCTCAAACCCATAAAAATAGAAGAAATCAAATTTGAATTCAAAAAACCGGATACAAATCAGTGGTTCATTTTTGTTGATAAAATCTGCTAATTTATAAAATATCAGCGAGCATCCGGTCAGGCTATAAAAATGATAAATGATGATTTTTGGAGTCGTTTTTTACTTTGTTCATTACTCATTAATTACATCATATTAATGATCTGGTTTTTGCTGTTTATTTTTGCCCGTAACTGGATGAAACAGCTGCATGGCAAATGGTTCCAGCTTTCAGATCACACTTTTGATGCCATCCATTATGGCGGCATGGCTATATATAAAATTGGTATTTTACTGCTTAATCTCGTGCCATTTCTGGCCTTATATCTGATACGAAATTCCTAGGCCAGATTTAAATGATTTAAAAGACTTATATGCAGATAAACCTTTTTTAGACAGCAGTTTCGAAGTTTATAAAAACAGGACCGCTACAATCAAAAACAAGCAAAAGAGGAATTTGGCAGCATGAATCAATTCAAACCTGCACTGGTTTTAGGTGTTTTCATTTGTCTGGGGATGATTATTGCGGGATGGATTCTCGGCAGTAGTGCAGTCAAAATTAAGCAGTATGAACGTATAGTCTCGGTCAAGGGTCTATCTGAGCGTGAGGTGAAAGCTGATGTCGCAGTATGGCCAATCCGGTTTAGCTCGGCCAGTCAGGACCTGACCCAGCTGTATGACACCATGGAAATACAAACCCAGCAAATTCAGGCATTTTTAAAGGCTGAAGGTTTTAGCGATCAGGAAATTACCACTGCGGCTCCGGTTACGATCGATAAATATGCCCAGCAATATGGCGGCGATGCCAATGTCGCGCTACGTTATACCGCCCATCAAACTATTACCATCTATACTCACCGAATAGATGCAGTGCGGGCAGCACAAAGTCGTCTGGTGGCTTTGGGTAAAAAGGGCATTGCCTTTGGTGGCGATGATTCAGGTCAACGAACCGAATATTTATTTACCAAGTTAAATGATATCAAGCCGGCCATGATTGAGCAGGCGACACAGAACGCCCGCAGTGTGGCAGAAAAATTTGCTGCAGATTCCAAAAGCCGTTTAGGTAAAATCAAGGCGGCCAATCAGGGACTGTTTAGCATTGAAGATCGCGACAGCAACACGCCTTATTTAAAGAAAGTCCGTGTCGTGTCCACGGTAGACTATTATCTGGCTGATTAAATGGGGTAAAAAGTGATGAAAAAATGCGGTTTGATGTGCAGATAAATTCCAGTAATCCCAATTTTTCTGCAATAAAAAACCTGTATTTTAATTCGGAAGATAAAAAATTCTTTTAAATTATTATTTTTAGGAAAAAATTACCAAAATTAATAAAAAATGAAAAAATTGAGGGAATTCATCCCGCCCAAGGTTGTCTATCATATGTTTCAAGGGTGTGATAAAGGGATCGAAAAGAGTAGATTGCTGCCAGTTGCGTACAACGTGAGTGCAGTACTTACCCACAAGGTCTTGATTCGGCTTAGGACGCTATAGATTATCAATTTATAGGCATAGGGTTATAACTTACAAAGTTATAATGGTTGAAGTAAACCACAGATGTTTTCCCTAACACCCTCAAAAATTCTCCGGCAAAAAATATAAGATAAAATTCCCTCTTCTTTTTTCTTCATTGATAAAATATTTAACAAATTACTTACCTATAATAAATTATATGCGTTATCTCGATACGCTTATTCAGCATTGTCATGCTGCTAAAATGGCCATACCTGTTCAGGAATTTATATTTTCAACTGTAGATGATTTACCTCCGATATCTAAGGCGATTTACATCATTGAACAAGTAGACGGTGATATGAATGAAACATTTAATCACTTTCGTACCTTTAAAGCACAGGGAACTCATGCCTGTGCAAGATTAAATGCGCCTTGCACAGTGATGTATGTAGGTTATCTACCACAGGCTTAAAAATCGGTTGAAACAACATTTGGGACAAGGCCAAAAGAGCACGTATGCACTACATTTGAGTCAATGCAAGGTAAGTTTAAAATCACGATCAGGCAATATGAAGTAGATCATCCGGTACTGCAATTGATTGAAGATGACCTTTCTCATCAGCTTAAACCTGCGTTTGGAAAATTGGGTGCAAACAATAAATAATTCTAAATCGACTCTGTATTTCACAGACGTTGACAGTCTGATCTGACCTTGTTATTTTGCGCCCATTCTCCCACATGCTGTAATGCTATGCCCATCAACGACAACTTCGTGTATATGCCGCCTCAGGAACCGCTTGTTATTGTCTATGAAGATGAAGACCTGGTGGTGATTGAAAAGCCGGCAGGGCTGTTGTCCGTTCCGGGACGTTTGCCTGAACATCATGACAGTGCCTATTTTCGCGTATTGGAACGCTATCCCAACGCTAAAATTACCCACCGTCTAGATATGGCAACTTCCGGCATTTTGATGTTTGCCAAACACCGTGAAGCAGAAGTGGCGGTCAGTAAAATGTTTCAGGCGCGTACGGTCAAAAAAAACTATATTGCGCTGGTTCAAGGCAAGCTCGAAGCCGAGGGCAGTGTCGAAGTGCCATTAATTACTGACTGGGAAAACCGGCCGCGTCAAATCGTGCATTTTGAATTGGGAAAACCCGCTAGAACCCTGTATCAGGCCTTGGAATATTCTGCAGTGGAAGACATTAGCCGGGTATTACTGACCCCGATTACTGGACGTTCCCATCAACTTCGGGTGCATATGCAATATATCGGACATCCGATTACTGGCGACAAGCTCTATCATCCAGAACCCTATCAGAGTCCATTACAACGTATGGCCTTACATGCCAGCTATCTGGCTTTTAAACAGCCTTTAAGCGGAGCAGATGTTGAAATAAAGGCTAAAGTGCCTTTTTAATCAGTGTCTTAAAATTTTATCTGTTTAACATTCTAGAATTTTAATCATAAGTTACATATATGATATGCGGGCTATCTTCTGCTTAGCTCACTGATTTATGATGATGAAAATCTTAGAATAATAAAAAGTATGATCGTTCAGACACGATATCCCTTTTCTGGTAATGGAAAAACAAACGAATAATAATGCGTAACATTTCTTTGAAATAATAATAATTCTGAGATAATAATCGTTTATCTATATATCCTGACCACAATGATTTATCTATATATCCTGACCACCCTCATTTTGCTGGGATTGCTTTATCGGGCAATCATGCAAATAAGAAAAAAACAGATCATGCTTGAATCTTTACAGGTGAATCTGGATCGTACGCGAAATAATCTGGCAGAGCATGAGCAGCAAAATGATGCGCTGCACCATCAATTAAATACCTGTCGTATAGAGATCGGAAATTTAAAAAACAGGGTTGAAAAGCTGAGCCAGTATCAGGACATTGTAGATATTGAACATTACATTGCGGAGCGAAAAAACCAGGTTGAGAGCTTTGTTGAAGTCACTAAAACTGAAGCAGAGTTTCTGCTGGAAAAAATGAAGGCAGAGATTGAAAATACTCGACATTATCTGGAAAAACTGGAAAAAAATAGCCAGCTTAAGCTGGAAGCCCAAGCCAGAGAACGATTAGGTGCTTTTTATAATCAGGTCTTAGAACAAGAAAACTTGGAGGCAATTTCTAAAGCACTGGAAAACAAGATTCAGGGTTATGGTATTCAAGATGTATATCCTGTACAAACCTTTCTGGATCAATTGATTGATGGCTATGGTGACATTCATGCCGCGCAGCAGTTAAAAGAAGTCCGCCGTAAAATAAAAAATGCCATTGCAGCAAACACAGGGGGGCAATGTGAGTATGTCGAAGAAAATCGCCAACTTTCTGCCATCGCTCTGGTTACTCATGTGTTTAACAGTAAAGCTGATCTGTATTTATCTCAATTAGACCATGACACTGTGGAGTTGTTTATTCAGGCGCTGCAAGATGACTTTATCCTGATCAATCATTATGGAGAAGCATTCGGTCATACCCGAATTCATGAATCATTTTTAAAGTTACGTCTGGAAGAATTTAAACTTACAGCCCTGATTTTAGCCTTCAAGGCACAACAACAGACTGGGCCAAGTGAATTGCAACAGCAGAGGGTGTAAGGCTAATACCAGCAATCTGTAAAAATGGTAGAAAGAGAGATTGTTCATCAGCACAAGTGCTGTAATTAAGCTAAATAGTTAAATAGATAAACTGAAACAAACTTGAGCTAATCTATATGGCATGATATACCTGGTACCTAATTACAATAAGGAAACGCTCCATGACACGCGATTTTGAACAATTCCCCGATGATGAAAATGGTAATGTGCTTTGGCAAATGGCCGAAGATGGCGATGACCTGACCGAAGCGCATGAAATTGAATTTTCCATTGCTTTTCAGTCTGAAGAACAGGCACAGAAATGTGCACTTTATCTGCTTAAAGAAGAGCAAAAAATTAGCCTGTTTGAAGATGAAGAAGCCGATACGGTCGAGTGGATTATTACCATTTATGTGTATATGGAACCTGAATATTCAGACATCGTCGATCTGGAAGAATGGTTCACTAAAATTGCGACGCAATATGATGGCGAATATGATGGCTGGGGCTGCATGGCCTATGTCTATGAAGATGAAGAATGGGAAAATGAAGTCAAAAGTTAATCCATATTCCTAAAAAAATTAACAGGTTGGGGATGATCCAGGTTAAGCCAATCGGATCGAACCTGTTAAAACAGGCCTTAAGCATTTAGATGCTTAGGGCTTTTTTAATGGCAAAATTTTATTAAAAGCATCAGAAATGAGCTGAAACTCAGCGCTGCATGGCTAAAAGCGGGTTTCTCATTGTTTTTAAGTTTCTATCTGTTTTAATTCTTCTGGATTTTTAATTTAAATATTTGATTTTAATATTAATATGGTTGTGTGGTGATTTTTAACTCAGCTATTTGAATGTCATCTCTCTGCGTTGTTTACCAAATACCTGCAATGTATTTACCAAGCACTTCCTTTGTAAAGAAAACTCCTTGCTAGATTAATACATAAATTGCAAAAAAAGTTTATCTCTATTCCCAGAAGAAAAGGAGCATAGCATGGCAGTCAATCACTATGTGACCTATGGTCCAGAAGTAGAGCAACAACAGGAAAATGAAGAAGCAGACATTCAGTATATCGTAGAGTATATGGCGCAAACCCATACTCAGGTTTTTGACAAGCATCGTCATGCGGTACGCGATGCACATGCGAAATCCCATGGTTTTTTAAAAGGCATTTTGATTATTCCTGAAAACCTGCCCAATCACTTGGCACAGGGAATTTTTGCCCATCCGGGTTATTATGATGTCATTGTGCGTCTGTCTGCCGCTCCGGGAGATTTGCGTAGTGATAAAACACCTGCACCTCATGGTTTTGCCCTTAAAATTTTAAATGTACCGGGCGAGCGCTTATTGCCAGAAGATTCAAGCGATGGAAAAAATCAGGATTTCCTGATGGTCAATATTCCGGTGCTGGCTTTTGGGACGGTACGCAAATATATGCAAATGCTGCCTTTCATCATTGAAGGGGAAAGAACGCCTGAACTGGTCATGCGTAGCCTGCGCAATGTCATGCGCGGAATGGATCATCTGCTCAATCGCGCTGGCTTGCCGGCATCTACGATGATAAAAGGTCTGGCACGCAGTCAACATCATGTGCTGGGAGAAACCTATCACAGTATGGCTGCTGTTCGTTATGGCAACTATATTGCCAAAATGAGTGTGGCACCTGAATCTGAATCGGTGAAGCAGTTGACCGGTCTACAGATGCATATTCAGGATGATTCAGGCATACGTGATCTGGTACAGGACTTTTTCAAGCGTAATACGGCTGAATATGTGATTCGCGCCCAGCTCTGTACTCATCTGGACCGTATGCCTGTCGAAGATGCATCGGTCTTATGGGATGAGGATGAGTCACCGCATCAGGCCATTGGAATTTTACATTTTCCGCGGCAAAATACCTTCAGTCCGGCACGTCGGGTTTATTCGGATGACGTGCTGTCTTTCAGCCCATGGCATGGGGTAAAAGAACATCAGCCTCTGGGTTTTCCATCATGCGTGTACGTATGCAGGCTTATGAACGTTCATCCTGTTTTCGGCACTGTATGAACATCCAGCCCCGCACAGAACCCAATGATATTGATGACATGCCAGATTAAATATTCACAGCTGGATTTTACACTCAGACTAAAAATACCTGCCTGAATGCAGCTGTTTTAGACCTATACTGTTTAGGGATATTTTAATTGCTGATTAACAAGGAAGTGAAAATCCTGCTTAATATTGTATTAAAGTCCCACATAGATCATAGAGTAACAGCAAGAGTTTTCATCTTAGATCAGCATTTAAAAACAACAATAAGATGAGGTCGTAAAATGAGTAAAAGCAATACGGTTAAATTGCATCGGGTATTGAGCGCACCCCCAGAACGGGTGTTTAAGGCCTTTATTGATCCGGATGCTCTAGTTAAATGGATGGCACCGCATGGTTTTACCGCGAAGGTTCATCATCTGGATGCAAAAGTGGGTGGAAGCTATAAAATGTCGTTTAGCAATTTTTCTACTGGTTCCAGCCATTCCTTTGCTGGCACCTATCATGAAATCATTCCCAATCAATTGTTACGCTATACTGACCAGTTTGATGATCCCAGTTTTCCCGGAAACATTGAAGTGGTCATTCAATTCAAAGCAGTGTCGGTGGGAACTGAAGTGCATATTACCCAATCGGGTATTCCTGATGTTATTCCAGTGGAAGCCTGTTATTTGGGATGGCAGGAATCTTTGCAACTGCTCACTTTACTGGTTACTCCTGAAATTCCAGATCAATAGTGCTTTACAATGCAAATTCAAATTAAACGTGCCTATGCGGAAGTTTCACCTTCAGATGGCAAACGTATTCTGGTTGACCGGCTGTGGCCCAGAGGCATTAAAAAGGAAGATGCCAAAATTGATTTGTGGGCTAAAGCAATCACGCCATCGACTGAGCTGCGAAAATGGTATGCGCATGACCCCGAACATTGGGATGAATTTCAGCAACGTTACAGGGCTGAACTGCGTTCACAAGCAGAGTTGTTGCAGCAAATTAGAGAAATCGCTAAACAGGAAAAAATTAGTCTCATCACCGCAGCAAAAAGTGAAAGATATAACCATGTGATTGTACTCAAACAGGTTTTAGAGGAAAGGTGAAAGCATCCGCTGAGTAGATTTATTCCATAATTTAAATAAGGTTTTAGCAGGTGTTTGGCGGATAAAATGCTATAGTAGCGTTTTTGAGGTTTTTTTATGTCTTTGCCAAATTGCCCCAAATGTAATTCAGAATATGCTTATCAAGATGGCGATTTGCTGATTTGCCCAGAATGCGCTCATGAGTGGAAAGAGGGTGAAAGCAGTACTGAACAGGCTACAATTATTAAAGATGCAAATGGCAATGTGCTTGCTGATGGCGATACTGTTACCCTGATTAAAGATCTGAAAATTAAAGGTTCTTCATCTGTGATTAAAGTCGGAACCAAGGCGAAGAATATTCGTTTATTACCTGACTCAAGTGATGGTCATGATCTGGACTGTAAAGTGGATGGCTTTGGTGCCATGAAATTAAAATCTGAATTTGTGAAAAAAGCTTAATTCACTACATTAAAAACCAAAAAAGCTCTGGCGACATGCTGGAGCTTTTTTATGAGCTGGTGCCCATTTGTATGATTTTGGAATTGGTTTTTTTATAATTGCTATGCTTGATTCAACATTGACATAATCTATCTGATGATTACTCCCTTCATGCTATAACTACCGTCCTTCATCTTAAAAAAAATTGTTATGCCGCATATCCATCTTGAATATTCAGACAATGTAGAAAATTTTCAAGCAAAATCCCTCTTGCTTGCTTTAAATCAGGCGCTGGTTGATGGAGCTTATGTGACTGCCGCAAATGAGCTAAAAAGCCGTGCCATTTGCCAGCACGATTATGTCATTGGTTTGGGAGATGTTTCACAAGCCTATGTCCATGCGAAAGTTTCTTTATTGGCCGGACGTAGTCTGGAGTTACAACAGCAAATTGCTCAAGTGATTCTGCACACACTTGAACAGCACATACCAGCTCAAAGCCAAGTCAGTGTACAGATTTGTGTGGAAATATTGGAAATGCAGAAAGCCACTTACGCTAAAAAAATTGTTTAAGGCTTGGCTACTTATTCAATATCAACAGTTAGGAAGAGAATAGATGGTCGATTTATTCTCTTGGCGGCCTGTTATTGTGCTGCCATAGAAACTGTACTTGGAGAAAACTGGGCTTTGATAAGAATGACCAAGTGTCCTTTTAAGGCGATAAATCATACAATCCAGATTTAAATCATGATCATAAAATGTGCTTTTTTGAAATAAAAAGTCATTTTTATTTCATATAAATAGCGTATTTTTAATCATATAAATTCGATTCTTTTATAACTTTTACAATAACAAGGGGAGTATTTTATATGGCAGGATGGTATGAAGTCAGTCAGGCCAGCGATGGACAATATCGCTTTGTTTTGAAAGCTGGCAATGGGGAAGTGATTCTGACCAGCGAATTATACAAGAGCAAAGCTTCGGCACAGAATGGCATTGAATCGGTGCAAAAAAATAGCCCTGAGGATAGCCGCTATGAACGTCTGGAAGCGAAAAACGGTAAGCCTTATTTCAATTTGAAGGCAGCCAATTATCAAATTATTGGCACCAGCCAACTGTATGCAAGTGAGCAGGCACGCGAGAAAGGAATTGAGTCGGTAAAAAATAACGGTTCCAGCACCACCATTAAGGACCTGATTGCATAAATCAAAGCAATGCTCAGATTAAAGCATGTATTGATACATGCTTTATTTTTGAGTAGAGAAAAACCAGCTAGAATCTGAGATAAAACCCGAATAGCGGGCTGCTCATCAGGTTTTTATGCAGCTTTTTATGCGGTAGAGGAATTTAAAAGCGTTTAGGGATTTTCTGGCCATGCGGTACAGGGGATTCCGCCTTTTTCAGCACACCAAACAGCCAGGTTTCTGCATGATTCACCGCTTGTTTTAAATCATCGCCTTGTGCCAAACGGCCGGCAATGAAACTGGCCAATGAGCAACCTGAACCGTGATATTGACCTTCAAGGCGAGGACATCGGGTTTCAGACACCAGCTTGCCATCAATATATAAGGCATTGCGGATATAGTCTGGGGTATCTTCATGTCCGCCTTTGACCAAAATCGCTTTAGCGCCCATGGCAAAAAGTTTTTCCGTTGCCTGGTCAATATCTTCAAGACCGGTTAAGGCACGAAGTTCAACCGTATTCGGGGTCAGTACAGTCGCCAGCGGAATCAGTTCGACAAAGGCTTTCACCAGTGTGGCTTGATCACCCAGTGAACCACCGCTATTGGCCACCAGTACCGGATCGAGCACATATAAATATTCAGGATGTTCACGTAAAAATTCAGCCAAAGCTGCAATATTGTCTGTGGTTCCTAACATGCCTGATTTAACACATTTAATTGGTAAGTCACCCACCACGGCATGCGCCTGAGCTAACAGTAATTCTTTCGAAGTGGCTTCAAAGCCAAACACCTGCTGCGAGTTTTGAATGGTCAGCGCAGTACAGGCAATTGCTGCATGTGCACCACTTTGGCCAATCGCTTCAATATCTGCCTGCAAGCCAGCGCCACCGGATGGATCTAAACCAGAAAAGCAAAGTACAGTAGGGCGCACAATGATGTCCTTAAATCACAAAATTTGCGTTAGTATAGGCAACTTTGAGCCAAGTCTCGATAGTATTTGTGAAGTAAAAAGTTAAGTTGAAGGGTTGGTTGGTGATTAAGAATATTTTGATTGATTTAGATGGAACATTAACTGATCCCAAAGTGGGGATTACCACTTCAGCGCGTTATGGTCTGGCCAAAGTAGGTCATCCGATTGCCGATGACGTCAACATCGACTGGATTATTGGTCCACCTTTGCAGGCATCTTTGGCGAAAATTTTAAATGTGCCGGTGGATGATGTTTTGGCTGAACAGGCCTTGATGGGCTATCGGGAACGTTTTGCTGTGACCGGCTTGTATGAAAATCATGTTTTTGAAGATGTAGCTGCAACTTTGCAAACCTTGCAGCAAAAAGGTTTCCGTTTGTATTTGGCTACGGCAAAACCTCAAATCTATGCCAAGCAGATTTTAGAACATTTTGATCTGCTGCAATATTTTAGATATGCCTATGGCAGTGAGCTGAATGGTGAGCGTACCAACAAGGGCGATTTGATTGCTTATATCCTTGAAAAGGAAAAGTTAGATCCAGCTGAATGTGTGATGGTGGGTGACCGTGAGCATGATATTTTTGGTGCTCGTAGCAATGGTATAGACACTATCGCAGTGGACTATGGTTATGGTTCTGATGCAGAGCTTACTCAGGCAAAACCTAAAGCACGGATAGCTAAATTTTCCGATCTGCTTCAATTTCTTTGATCACTCAATACAAGCAAGTAGTTCCCTGAATATCTCCCCTGAATCAAGCTTTTGGGACTGTTAACGTAGGTCCAGATAAAAACTTTCCTTCACTTCTTCCATGACAATGTAACTGTGTGAGGACGCGGAGGAGGGAAGTTTTTTGAGTAAGTCGCCAAGTAGACGTCGATAGGCACTCATTTCCTTTAAGCGTGCTTTCACCAGATAATCAAACTCACCCGAAATCAGATGACATTCCAAAACTTCAGGAATTTCCACCAAATCGCGTGCAACCTGATCAAACACATCGCCTGATTTGGCGGATAGTTTGATTTCTAAAAATACCAGCAAGTTGCGATCGACCAGTTGCGGATTCAGCCGCGCGTAATAGCCCATGATGATGCCATCGCGTTCCAGACGTTTGACCCGTTCCGAACAGGGGGTAGTAGACAGATTGACCCGAGATGCCAATTCGCTGATGGCAATCCGTCCATCGCGCTGCAAAATATCCAGAATCTGCTGATCTATACGATCCAATTTACGCATTATGATTTTCCTTTTTTTAGAATTTTTTCGCGACGAAACTATTAAATTACCTAGATTATAGTGCTTAAAACAGTGAAAAAAACTATCAATCAAAAAATATACTAGTGAAATAAACTAGTATGCGTTAGGGATAAGCAATGCGTGTAATTGTCTTGGGTAGTGGTGTAATTGGGGTTGCAAGTGCGTATTACCTCGCACAACAGGGAGCAACCGTTACTGTCTTGGACCGTCAGTCTGGTCCTGCTGAAGAAACCAGTTTTGCCAATGCAGGTCAGGTTTCACCGGGTTATTCGACGCCATGGGCAGCACCGGGTATTCCATTTAAAGCAGTCAAGTGGATGTTTCAGCATCATGCACCGCTTGCCATCAATATGGATGGCAGCATGTGGCAATTACAGTGGATGGCACAGATGCTCAAGAACTGTAATCCATACAGCTATGCAATTAATAAAGAGCGCATGACCCGGGTGGCAGAGTATAGCCGTGACTGCCTCAGAGAGCTGCGTAAAGAGACCGGCATTCATTATGAAAACCGTTCTAAAGGTACTTTGCAAGTTTTTCGTAATGAAGCGCAACTAGACATGGTTCAACGTGACATTCAGGTGTTAAAAGAATGTGGTGTGGAGCATGAACTTTTGCTCAAAGATGATCTGGCCAAAGTAGAACCTGCTTTGGAATTTGCTAAAGATAAACTGGTCGGTGGCCTGCATCTGCCAAATGATGAAACTGGCGACTGCTACCTCTTTACCAATGCGCTTGCAAACTTGGCCAAAGAGCTGGGTGTAGAGTTTAAGTTCAACCAAAATGTTGAAAAACTGGTGGTTGAAGGTGATGACATCAAGGGCGTGGTGGTAAATGGACAAGTCCTTACTGCAGACCGTTATGTCTTGGCTTTTGGCAGTTATTCACGTGACTTTTTAAAACCATTGCACCTGAACCTGCCGGTTTATCCGGTGAAAGGCTATTCACTTACTATTCCAATTGTCGACCCTGCATTTGCACCGCAGTCTACGGTATTGGATGAGACGTACAAGATCGCGATTACCCGTTTCGACCAGCGTATCCGGGTGGGTGGTATGGCAGAACTCAGTGGTTTTAACCATGGTCTGAATCAGGATCGTCGTGCAACTCTGGAAATGGTCACCAAAGATTTGTTCCCGGGTGGAAACCTGGCAGAAGCGACCTTCTGGACCGGTTTACGTCCAATGACACCAGACTCTACCCCGATTATTGGCGCAACACGTTTTAAAAATCTGTTCCTCAACACCGGTCACGGCACGCTGGGATGGACCATGGCCTGCGGTTCAGGCAAGTTGATCAGTGACCTGGTCATGAATCATCAACCAGACATCAGTACCGAAGGTCTATCGATCCAACGTTACCCTTCAGCAGCCTAATCTGTTTTAGGTCATATTGATTCAAGGAAGAACAACATGCCACGTCCCATTACTGCAGTGATTCATCGTCAGTCACTGCAGCACAATTTAAATGTTGCCCATACCAAAATGCCGAATAGCCAAGTCTATGCGGTGGTGAAAGCCAATGCCTATGGTCATGGTATTGAACGCGTTTATCAAGCTTTCAAGTCTGCCGATGGTTTTGCACTGCTCGATTTGGCAGAGGCGAAACGCATTCGTGCTCTGGGCTGGAAAGGTCCTGTCTTATTGCTTGAAGGCATCTTTTCCGAGCAAGATCTGTTTGATTGTGATGAGCTGAATTTGAGTTTCACCCTTCATAGCCAATATCAGATTGAATGGTTAGCCCGATTCCCCAGACCAGCTCGGTTTGATGTTTATTTAAAAATGAACAGTGGCATGAACCGTCTGGGTTTTACGGCTGTTCATTACCGCGACATCTGGCAACAATTATCTCAAATGAATAATGTTCAAAGCATCACTCACATGATGCATTTCTCCGATGCTGACGGTGAGCGTTTGGGCCGTTCTGGCATTGAGCATCAGTGTCAAATCTTCGATGCGGTCATTCAGGATCTGCCAGGTGCGCGTTCCGTATGTAACAGTGCAGCCATCTTACGCCATCAGCAGTTGCAATCGGATGTGATTCGTAGCGGCATCATGCTTTACGGCAGTTCTCCCGATTTCCCTGCACATAGCATTGATGACTGGAACCTTCAGCCTGCAATGAGTCTGCGTAGTGAGATCATTGCCGTTCAACAGCTTAAAGCGGGGGATAGCGTAGGTTATGGCTCCAGATTTGTTGCTGAAAAGGAAATGTGTGTTGGCATCGTAGCCTGTGGCTATGCCGATGGTTATCAGCGTATTACCGCAACAGGTACGCCCATTTTAGTCGATGGTCAACGCAGCAGTTTGGTCGGACGTGTCAGCATGGATATGTTGGCGGTCGATTTATCTCATCTCCCAAGTGCCCAAGTCGGTAGTGAAGTGGTGCTGTGGGGTACATCGAAACACGGCACTGTGCTCAGTATTGATGAAGTGGCGGCAGGTTCAGGCACCATTGGCTATGAGCTGATGTGTGCTGTCACTGCACGCGTCAATTTTATCCAAGATTAAATTTTTAAAAAATCAGATCATTCATTCAATTTATTGATACAAGGAAATGTAGATGTCTCATAGCGATATAGAAAAGTTCAATAGCAACGCCGTCATGAGCGCCGTGACGGTGTTCAATCAGGTAGTTTATCTTTCCGGACAAGTACCTAAGAACACCGGTAATGGTGTCGCAGGCCAGACCCATGAAATTTTAGCCACCATTGATGAACTGCTGGCTTTGGCCGGAACCGATAAATCCCGACTGCTGTCTGCACAGCTTTATATTAAAAATCTCGCTGACTTTTCAATCGTCAATGCCATTTGGATTGACTGGATGAAAGGTTGTACTCCACCTTCACGTGCCACCATTCAGGCCGATCTAGTCAATCCGGACTGGTTGATTGAAATTGCGGTAACGGCGGCACAGCCTTAATGTCAAAAATCTCCCCCGTATGGCAGCAAAGCGGTTGAGACCGATGTGCTGCCTGGCGTGTAAATGTCGCTGGTTGGGATGACCGGCAATGTAAAGCACATGGTTTACACGCAATCGTATGTTAAAAGGATGTTCAGTTATGACCACTACACCACGAGCAGACGATGCCAAGGCATCATCGCATGAACTACAACGAAAACTGTCCAACCGTCACCTGCAACTCATTGCCATTGGTGGCGCGATTGGGACAGGCTTGTTTATGGGCTCAGGCAAAACCATCTCCCTGGCTGGCCCTTCAATTTTATTGATCTATACCATCATTGGTACCATGTTCTTTTTCCTGATGCGTGCATTGGGCGAAATTTTACTCTCCAACCTGCATTACAAATCCTTTATCGATATGGCGCATGACCTGATTGGTCCGGGTGCAGGCTACTATATTGGCTGGTCCTACTGGCTGGGCTGGGTGCTGGTTGGCATCGCAGACTTGGCTGCTATTATCAACTATCTCAGCTTTTGGCTGCCTGAAGGGATGGCCTTTACCCCATCAGGACAGGCCATGATTAGTGTGGCCTGCGTGTTACTGGTGCTCGGTATTAATATGCTCGCCGTACGTCTGTTTGGTGAAATTGAATTCTGGTTTGCGCTCATAAAGATTTTGGCCATTTTGGGACTGATTGGTATTGGTGGCTTTATGGTGTTTAACCATTTTCATGCGCCAGGAGGTTCGCTTGCCAGCTTTAGTAATGTCTGGTCACATGGCGGCATGTTCCCGCAAGGTGGCAGCGGTTTTCTGGCCGGTTTTCAGATTGCCTTGTTTGCTTTTGTCGGTGTGGAACTGATCGGGACCATGGCGGCAGAAACCCAAGACCCTGAAAAGAACTTGCCCAAAGCGGTGAATGCCATTCCGACCCGGATTATTTTGTTCTATGTGTTGTCACTTTTCATTGTGATGTCGGTGACCCCGTGGAACCAGATTCCTGCGGATCAGAGTCCATTTGTATCGCTGTTTATGCATGCGGGTATTGGTGCAGCAGCGATTATCATGAACCTGGTGGTGCTGTCATCGGTCATGTCATCCATGAACAGTGGCGTATTTTCAACGTCGCGCATGCTGTTTGGCTTGGCGCGGGAAGGGCAGGCTCCGCAAAATCTGGCGCAATTGTCTAAGCGTGCCGTACCTGCCAAAGGTTTATTGTTCTCTTGTGCCTTTATTATGGCAGGTGCAGCATTGCAATACTTTGTACCGAACACGGTTGAAGCCTTTACCTTGGCAAGTTCGCTGTGCGTGATTTTGTTTATCAGTATCTGGAGCATCATCATGGTGTGCTACATCCGTTACCGTAAATTGCGTCCAGAACTGCATGCCCAGTCAACCTTTAAAATGCCGGGCGGGATATGGATGTCCTATGTGGTACTGGTATTTTTATTTTTTACTTTGATTATTTTAAGTCTGGAAGCCGATACTTTGCGTGCCCTGATGATCAGTCCGATTTGGCTGATTATTTTAGCCGTGACCTATCAGCTCCTGTATAAACCGCGGATGCGTAAACGTCATCAGGACATGCTGATGAAACGTAATCAGGAAATGTTGAACTAAGTTTCTCTCAGATATGGTTTTTGTCAGATGTAAAAAAGCCCTCGATTGAGGGCTTTTTTGATGCTTAGAAGATGGGTTTCACTACTACTAGAATTACCACGGCAAACAAAATCAGCGTTGGCATTTCATTAAAGAAGCGCCAGAACTTGTGTGATTTATAATGCGCGTTACCGATCAGTTTTTTACGGTAATAACCACAAACAAAATGATAAATTACCAATAATCCGACCAATCCGACTTTCAGGTAAAACCACAGTGCGTCGTGGTAATGACGCGTTGCATCACCCCAATCGACCAGAAAGTGCGCGGTGATCAGTGTTGCAATCATGGAGGGCCACATGATGCCACGGTATAGTTTGCGTTCCATGACTTCAAAACGCTGATGACTCACTGCATCATCACTCATGGCATGGTAAACGTATAGACGTGGCAGGTAGAACAATGCAGCGAACCAGCAAACGACTGCAATAATATGTAATGCTTTTACCCACAAAAAAGCATCAGAAGGAGCATCCATCCATTCACCCTTTTAAAGGGCAGTGTGGCAGAAGTTGATCATCCACTGCTGAATGATCAACATTTCTTAGCTTAGCCTTCCCATTTTTTGAAAACGAGACAAGCATTTACACCGCCAAAACCGAAACTGTTACTCATCACAGTATTCAATTTTGCGTCACGTTTTTCAAGTACGATATCAAACGGTTTTGCACCTTCATCCAGTTCAGTCACGTTGATGTTTGGCGCAATAAAGTCATTTTGCATCATCAGGACTGAATAAATGGCTTCATGCACGCCGGCAGCACCCAGGCTGTGACCGGTCATAGACTTGGTTGAGCTGATAGGCGGTACTTGGCCTTCACCGAATGCACGTTCCATGGCTTTCAGTTCAGTCACGTCACCTGCAGGAGTTGACGTACCATGCGTGTTTACATAGTCAATCTTGTCAACACCATGCTGTTTCGCTTCTTCCAGTGCCATCAGGATACAGCGTGTTGCACCTTCACCACTTGGTGCAACCATGTCTGCACCATCGCTGTTTGCAGCATAGCCAACTACTTCAGCCAGGATATTTGCACCACGTGCTTGCGCATGTTCCAGTGATTCAAGCACCACGAAACCACCACCACCGGCAATCACGAAACCGTCACGGTCAGCTGAGTATGGGCGAGACGCTGTTTCAGGCGTGTCATTGTATTTAGAGCAAAGTGCACCCATGGCATCAAACAGCAAGCTTTGAGACCAGTGATCTTCTTCACCACCGCCTGCCAGCATTAAATCCTGTTTGCCGAGTTGAATCAGGTTGTAGGCATAACCAATGGCATCGGCAGAAGTAGCACATGCGCTGGTAATGGTATGTGCCACACCTTGTAATTTGAATGCCACACCTACGTTTGCGGTAATGGTGTTGGTCATGTTACGAGGAACAAAGAAAGGACCTACTTTACGCGCACCCTTGGTTTGCAGTAATTCGTTCATTTCAATGACAGATGCAGTTGAACCACCACCTGAACCACCGGTAATCCCATAACGTGGGTTGCCAGCCAAATCTTCAACGCTTAAACCTGCATGTTCTACCGCAGCAACTGCCGAGTTGTAGGCATACATGGCACAAACACCCATAAAGCGTTTCAATTTACGGTCAATATGGTCAAAATCTTGTTCAGCGGCTGCACTGACATGGCTCTTAAAGTTTAATTCTGCATAAGTCGGGTTAAAACGTGTTCCAGAAATCCCGTTTTGTAAAGAATGAGTGACATCTTCTAAAGAATTACCAATGCATGAGTTGATACCCATACCAGTGATTACAACACGCTTCATCTAAAGATCCCTTATATGGTGATATTTTTGAGTAAACGCAGCTGATTCAGGCAGAAAAGTAAAAACCTCAATCCAGCGCATTACTCATGTCTTTCGGTCGCATTCATGATAGCAGAAAGGGTTTTGAATTCTTATGGCAAATATTATGCCTATTTCGACAGTATGTATCTGTAATGTTTAGGCGGCATAATTAACTAAAAGATACACATTCGTGTTGAGATAAACTTAGACTACACCTAGTATTTATCAATAATTGTAAGAATAGAAGATGAGGGTAAAAGAATGGCAGATACCAATAATAAACATTCAGGTGGATTCCTCTCCAATGCTTTGGGAGTGGCTAAAAAGATCAGTGCAACAGGAATGAGTGCACTGAATCACGCGGCTGCCGAGCGTGCTGGCAAGGCTTCCGGGGCCTTGGCCAACGGTCATGTCATTGAGGGAAGTGCCCGTTCTCAAAGCATATTTGAACCCAGAAAATATGATAATCCTCAACAAATGATGCGTGAGTATTTACCCAATGTCTCCAGACAATTGCTGGGCCGCCAGTATAGCAAAGTGAATCGTGTGGCCAGTTTTGTTGCGCCGGACTTTTCAGACAAGGTTTCGGACTATTTTTTTGACCATTTAAATCAGTTCACTTCAAATCTCAGTTCTGTAGATACTGTACTGGATCAGGCTGGAGCAAAAGATTTACAGGAACTGACTCAGGATGTTGACCGTTCCAAACGGTTGAGCCAGGCTTTGGCTGAACAAAACAAATGGCTGGCTTCTATACAGGGGGCTGTTACCGGTGCCACAGGCGTAGTTGGTTCAGCGATTGACGTGCCTTTATCACTGCTCATGTCCTTGCGCATGATTTATCAGGTGGGACGTGCCTATGGCTTTGAGCTGAATAAAGACACCGAACAAGATATTGTCCAGTTTGTGTTTAAACAAATCGACTTGGGCCAGATTGCTGAAAAGCAGAGTGTATTGATGGCACTGAAAATCGTTTCCAATATGTTGCAAACCAATGACACTGCACAATTGCAAAACATGCTGGGTTCCAGCAATGACAGTGAGCCACTGAAAAAATGGCTGGTCAATGAAAATGGCGACATGAAATGGAACTGGTTAAATCATCTCCCAAACCTTTCATTGATCAGTAAATTAACGCCTGTTGCCGGAGCAGGTATAGGTGCAGCCTATAGCTGGAAACTGGTAGAAGATGTCAACCAGAAAGCCCAGCAAATATTTTCCCATGCCAGAAGCTATTTGCAGCAGCATCAGGGAGTGGAGTTGTCTCCTATTGCGGCTTATGAAAAATCCCTTGAGTTATTGGCGCAGGCAGCGCCAAGATTGTTAAATCCCTTTACTAAAGACGAGCCAAATTCCGGCGAGCTTAAACTTGATCAGGACATTCCGGTGCAAGGGCATAGCACGATTGCCAAAGTAACTATTAAGAAGAAGGCAGATGATGCCATTGTTGATGATGAACGTAAAAGTGAGCGCGTGGAACAAGGATTAGAGTATTTGGCTGAACACATGGTTGAACCGCATGCTCAGGTTGAACCGCAAAAACCGGCTATCACGGTAGATGAACCGGAAATAGATGAATATATGCAGGCAGATGTTGAAGGAGCTGATGCAGGCACTGAGCAACTTGCTGCTTCGCAATCTGAACAAAATGAAGCACCTAAGCTCGCCAAGAAAAAAGTTACAAAATAGAGTGCATAAAAGTCTGGAATTGCGTCTTTAAAAAAGCGTCTACTGACCAATATACAGGTAAGTGGTCAATATTTGACATGGTCTCGAATATTGACCATTTTTCTATCTTCGCTTACAATTGTGTGCCCTCAAAAAGTGGTATTTTTTTGAGGCTTTTTATTAACGGGAGAATTGCCAAATGGCAACAACAAATCAGTTGATCCGTAAGGGTCGTACGACTTTGATTGAAAAATCAAAAGTTCCTGCGTTGAAGGCTTGTCCACAACGTCGTGGTGTTTGTACACGTGTTTACACAACTACACCTAAAAAACCTAACTCAGCAATGCGTAAAGTTTGCCGTGTTCGCTTAACTTCTGGTTTTGAAGTATCAAGCTATATCGGTGGTGAAGGCCATAACCTACAAGAGCACAGTGTTGTGCTTATCCGTGGTGGTCGTGTTAAAGACTTACCAGGTGTACGTTACCATACCGTTCGTGGTTCTTTAGACTGCGCTGGTGTTAAAGATCGTAACCAGTCTCGTTCTAAATACGGTACTAAACGTCCTAAGAAATAATCTGTTTAGATTAGCTTTTTAAGAACGTAGAACCGCAATCCTTTATCGTCTCGCTTGTCTGATTTCTGCATTTAATTTTGTGAAATTCAAGCGACGTGTAGTAAGGCCAGCGAATGTACATGACACTTTGTACTCATGCTGGATAAACCTGAAGTGTCATATTTATAGGTGTATTAAAATGCCAAGACGTCGCGTAGTCGCTGCCCGTGAAATCCTTCCGGATCCTAAGTTCGGCAGCCAAACAATCGCTAAATTCATGAACCACGTAATGCAAGATGGTAAAAAATCTATTGCTGAAAGTATCGTTTACGGTGCTTTAGATCGCGTTCAAGAAAAATCTAAAGTAGACCCAGTTGAATTTTTCGAGACTACTCTTGAAAAAGTTCGTCCTATGGTCGAAGTAAAAGCACGCCGTGTTGGTGGTGCTACTTATCAAGTGCCTATGGAAGTACGCCCATCCCGTCGTACTGCCTTAGCTATGCGCTGGTTAGTAGACGCTGCTGCTAAGCGTTCTGAAAAAACAATGGCTTTACGTCTTGCTGGCGAGTTGCTTGATGCAGCTGAAGGTAAGGGTTCAGCGATTAAAAAACGTGAAGATGTGCACCGTATGGCTGAAGCCAACAAAGCCTTCTCTCACTACCGTTTCTAAGCGGATAAAACAGCCCCTATTCAGGAGGGTGGCAATTTTGGTTTTCACCATGTTGTCATCGAATCGCTTTAAGCTGCTTGGCAGCTTAAAGCGTCCTGTTTTAAACAACAAAATTTAGGAATGCAAGAAATCATGGCTCGTCAAACCCCAATTTCTCGTTACCGTAACATTGGTATCTCAGCTCACATCGATGCTGGTAAAACCACGACTACAGAACGTATTTTGTTCTACACAGGTGTATCTCACAAAATTGGTGAAGTACATGATGGTGCAGCAACAATGGACTGGATGGAACAAGAGCAAGAACGTGGTATTACCATCACTTCTGCTGCTACGACTACATTCTGGTCAGGTATGAGTAAACAGTTCCCAGAACACCGTATCAACGTAATTGATACTCCGGGACACGTTGACTTCACAATCGAAGTTGAGCGTTCTATGCGTGTTCTTGATGGTGCATGTATGGTTTACTGTGCTGTAGGTGGTGTACAACCTCAGTCTGAAACTGTATGGCGTCAAGCGAACAAATACCAAGTTCCTCGTTTAGCATTCGTGAACAAGATGGACCGTACAGGTGCAAACTTCTTCCGTGTTGTTGAACAAATGAAGACACGTTTAGGTGCATCTCCTGTACCTGTAGTTATCCCTGTTGGCGCTGAAGAAAACTTCCAAGGCGTGATCGACTTGATCGAAATGAAAGCGATCATTTGGGATGAAGCTTCACAAGGTATGAAGTTCGAATACGGTGATATCCCGGCTGAACTTCAAGCTTCTGCTGAAGAATGGCGTACCAATATGGTTGAAGCTGCTGCTGAAGCTTCTGAAGAGCTAATGGACAAATACCTAGAAGAAGGCGATCTTTCTAAAGAAGATATCGTTGCTGGTCTACGTGTTCAGACTTTGGCTTGTCAAATTCAACCAATGCTTTGTGGTACAGCGTTCAAAAACAAAGGTGTTCAACGTATGTTGGACGCAGTAATTGAATTCTTGCCATCACCGACTGAAGTTAAAGCAATCGAAGGTGTACTTGACGATAAAGCTGAAACTAAAGCGATTCGTGAAGCATCTGACGAAGCTCCGTTCTCTGCGCTTGCGTTCAAAATCATGAACGACAAATTCGTAGGTAACTTGACATTCGTACGTGTTTATTCTGGTGTTCTTAAACAAGGTGACTCTGTTTATAACCCGGTTAAATCTAAACGTGAACGTATCGGCCGTATCGTGCAAATGCACGCGAACGATCGTCAAGACGTTGAAGAAATCCGTGCGGGTGATATCGCTGCGTGTGTAGGTCTTAAAGACGTTACAACTGGTGATACACTTTGTGATGAGAAAAATGTCATCACACTTGAACGTATGGAATTCCCAGAGCCAGTAATTGCATTGGCTGTTGAACCAAAAACTAAAGCTGACCAAGAAAAAATGTCAATTGCTTTAGGTCGTTTGGCTAAGGAAGATCCATCATTCCGCGTTCGTACTGACGAAGAATCAGGTCAAACCATTATTGCTGGTATGGGTGAGCTTCACCTTGACATCATCGTTGACCGTATGAAGCGTGAATTCGGTGTTGAAGCAAACATTGGTAAACCAATGGTTTCTTACCGTGAAACGATCAAAAAGACAGTTGAACAAGAAGGTAAGTTCGTACGTCAAACTGGTGGTAAAGGTAAATTTGGTCACGTATACGTACGTTTAGAACCAATGGATGCTGATGCTGGTAAAGACTACGAGTTCGCTGAAGAAGTTGTTGGTGGTGTAGTTCCTAAAGAATTCTTCGGTGCTGTGGATAAAGGTATCCAAGAACGTATGAAGAATGGTGTATTGGCTGGTTACCCTGTTGTGGGTATTAAAGCGACACTATTTGATGGTTCTTACCACGATGTCGATTCTGACGAATTATCGTTCAAAATGGCTGGTTCTTACGCATTCCGTGACGGTTTCATGAAAGCAGATCCTATCTTGCTTGAGCCTATCATGAAAGTTGAAGTAGAAACTCCAGAAGACTACATGGGCGATATCATGGGTGACTTAAACCGTCGTCGTGGTATGGTTCAAGGTATGGACGATTTACCTGGTGGTACTAAAGCAATCCGTGCTGAAGTTCCATTGGCTGAGATGTTTGGTTACGCGACTCAAATGCGTTCTATGTCTCAAGGTCGTGCGACATACTCTATGGAATTCGCTAAATATGCTGAAACTCCACGTAACGTGGCTGAAGGCATCATCAGCAAGTTCCAATCTGGTGGTAAAAAAGGTGACGACGAGTAATCTTTCGATTACTATAAGCCCAAACTAATTCATAGTTAAAAACCAAAATCACTTATGGAGTTAAACCCTCCATAAGTATTTTAATAAGGAAGATCTCATGGCTAAGGCTAAGTTCGAACGTAACAAACCACACGTAAACGTGGGCACAATTGGTCACGTCGACCATGGTAAAACTACTTTAACTGCTGCGATTGCAACTATTTGTGCAAAAACTTACG
>NZ_WXXM01000012.1:0-104881 GCF_011319235.1 Acinetobacter sp. SA01 | reverse complement strand
GAAATCTAAATCCTGTACTTGACTTGGAAATGTCGGTATAGGACATTTCTATTTGGTTTTAAGGTAGGACATTTCTACTTGGGAATAACAGATTTTTAAAATATTATTGTTTGTCAAACACTTAAATCCATAAATCCCAAACCCAAGAGATCAAAAAACACACGTTTTAACAACTCGTGTATTTTTTAGCCGGATATGTAATGTTCTGTCAATTAAATTGATCAATAAAAATTCAATTTTATAATTTTTGGTGGGTTATTAATTCTTCCGGGACAAAAAGAATGCCCATATTTTATGGATGAAAAAATGTCCGTTTTTGTACGCTTTGGCGAACATCAATTTAAGGATTTTGCGGATGGGCGCAGCCGAGTTTTTTTCCTATGATGAATTCATACAGGAACAGGATGTTCTGGAACATAAAACAACAATAAAACGTTCATACACCAGGATTGTGAAGCAAGACAGGAGTCATGCTTAACTACCCCATACGAAAAAGCCCGACAGGATGTCGGGCTTTTTTATATCATTTTATTCAGCCACAATTACTTTGCTGCCTGTTCTACGGCAGGTAGTGAAGTTACAGGCTCTTGGTCAGCAGAAGCGGGACTTATCTTTTTATTGATGGGCCTATGATCCATCATTGTCCCGATGGGCGATACGCGCCAAATCATATTGCCCACATCATCAGCGACCAATATCGCTCCGAAACGATCAACCGCTACGCCAACCGGCCGTCCAAGTGCTTCACCTTGATCATTTAAAAAACCGCTTAATACATCTTGGGGCATACCCGAAGGTTGGCCATTTTGAAAGGGCACAAAAATAACCTTATAGCCGCTATGCGGTTTACGGTTCCATGAGCCATGCTGACCAATCAGCGCACCACTGCGATATTGCGGCATTAATTGAGCCGTATAAAATGTCAGGCCTAAGGAAGCCGTATGGTTACCCAGAGCATAATCCGGTTTAATCGCACGTGCGACCAGCTCAGGATTTTGAGGTTTGATCCGCGTGTCTACATGTTGGCCATAATAACTATAGGGCCAGCCATAAAAAGCACCATCCTTGACTGAGGTCAGGTAATCGGGCACCAGATCATTGCCAATTTCATCGCGTTCATTCACGACTGTCCATAACATACCACTCTGTGGTTGCCAGTCCATTCCATTAGGATTCCGCAGTCCTGTAGCAAAGGGCCGTGTTTTGCCACTGGCAATATCAAATTCCATAATTAATGCCCGACCAGTTTCCTGGTCTAGGCCATTTTCTGCCACGTTACTGTTTGAACCTACGGTAATATAGAGTTTGCTGCCCGCAGGGTTGGCAATGACGTTTTTGGTCCAATGATGATTGAGCGGGCCACCGGGTAAATCCAGTACTTTGCTGCCGCTTGCGGTAATTTGAGTTGCACCTTTTTGATAAGGAAAGCGCATTAAAGCATCCGTATTGGCTACGTACAGCGTATTGCCGACCAGCGCCATACCAAACGGAGAGTTCAGATTTTGTAGAAATATGGTTTTTTGATCAGCGACACCATCGCCATTACGATCACGCAGCAGGCTAATACGGTTGGCACTCTGATGCGATGATCCGGCACGTTTCATCAGCAGTTGCATGATTTTGCCCCTAAAGCCTTTACTGTCATCTGGTTTGGGTGGTGCATCGGTTTCAGCCACCAGCACATCGCCATTTGGCAATACATACAGCCAGCGCGGATGTTGCAGTTCTTTGGCAAAGGCCTGAACTTTCAAACCTGGAGCCGGGGTGGGCATGGTGCCGGCAGGCCAGCCTTTGGCTGGTGCGATATTCACTGTAGGAAACAGACTGGATTGGGGTTCAGGCAGATGAGGGTATGGACCATAACTGTCTAAGATTGGAGACCTGGATGACGAGGCACATCCGCTTAATGCCAGTACAATGGCAGCTCCCGCAAGGGGCAGTAAGAATTGAGCAGACATCTTTATTTCCAGCTTATTTTTTGCCGCTATCGCCTTACTTTAAAATTTTGTTGCGGCAGTCACCATGCTGTTCTTGTTTTTTCTGGTTGCCGATTGGTTATTGCGTTCGGTTTGAGCGAAGGTAGCTCTGCTGCATAAGCAAAAAAATCCCTCAAGCCGAGTCTTGAGGGAAGATTGGAGATGCCTTTGATTCTTGTTTTTTAGCTCATCAACTGTCGCTTAATCATTCAGCTTAAGCGGACTTGGCGGTCACAACGGATAGCTGTTGCGCTTCCAGTTCACGAACCAATGGCAATACTTTTTGTCCGAAATATTCCACTTCTTCAATGAAATGCAAGAAGCCAGACAAAATCAAGTCCACACCGACTGCTTTCAGTTCAACAATACGTTCTGCAATTTGCTGCGGCGTACCAATTAAATTGGTCTTAAAGCCATCGTTATACTGCACCAAATCTTCAAAGGTCGATTTTGCCCAGTTGCCTTCACCCTCTGCTGTTGCAGCACCCGCTTCACGGGTAGCATCAGCAAAAGATTTCACTGCCTGGACATTGGCTTTGGCCACAATTTCCTGCAGCACGGCTTGGGCTTCTTCTTCAGTATCACGGGCAATAATGAAAGCATTGACCCCAATTTTCACGGCATGGTTATTGGCCTTGGCTTTTTCACGGATATCATCAATCTGCTTTTTCAGCTCTTCCACTGTGTTGCCGTTGGTAAAGTACCAGTCCGATACACGCGATGCCATATCACGCGCTGCACGTGAGCTACCGCCTTGAAAAATTTCAATATGCGGTTTTTGTAGCGGTTTTGGACTGAGGGTGTAATCTTTGAATTGATAGTATTGACCATCAAAACTGAAATGATCCTGCGTCCAGATACCTTTAAGGCTACGGATAAATTCTTCTGAACGTGCATAACGCTGGTCATGTTCAGACCATTCTTCACCAATGGCATCAAATTCGCCGCGGAACCAGCCACTGACCACGTTAATGGCAATACGGCCATTGGTCAGGTGGTCAATGGTCGCCAATTGCTTTGCCGCCAGTGCCGGTTTCCACGGACCCGGCAAAATTGCAGCAATCACTTTGAGTTTTTCAGTTTTGGCCAGGATGCCATGGCTGAAGCTAACCGATTCATGCTGGTTTTCTGCGTTATAACCGGCAGTAAAACGAATCTGGGTTAAGGCATAGTCAAAACCGCTTTTTTCCGCAGCTTGCGCCAGACGGACATTATAGTCATAACTCCAGTCCGTACGCTGTTCAATATCGCTGACCACCAAACCGCCGCTGACGTTTGGTACCCAATAAGCAAATGTAATGTTCTTATCTTGTATCGACATTCTGTATACCCTCAGGATGTAATTTTTTAGCGCTCTTAAGCGACTTGTGACTTCGGTGCTTTTTTGCTGTGCAGGCGTGCTTCTGCGGCATCAAGGCTTGGCACTGCAGCAGAAGGAAGGACTTCTTCTTGTTCAATTTGCTTGTTGATACCCAGATTCTGGTTGGCTAGCTGAGATTTCTCTTTGACCACTTCAGCACGCTGGCCTTTGGCAGGAGCCCATTCAAGAATTGGCAATGCACGTGCTACTGCGAGGGTAATGCGGTCACGCAGCAGTTCACTGTGAATGGTATATTCAGGGGTAAAGTCACGGTCTGTTGCATAAACACCAATCGGTAAGGTTTGTGCCTGGAAGAAGCTGAATAATGGACGCAACTGATGTTCAAGCACCAAGGCATGACGCTCGCTACCCCCTGAAGCTGCCAGCAATACCGGTACATCGACCAATGCCGTCTGTTCTACAAAGTCAAAGAAGTGTTTGAAAAGCCCGGTGAATGAGGCACGGTAAACTGGTGTGCCGACAATCAGGGCATCTGCTGCTTCAACTGCGGCTAGATCATCCTGTACACGTTGTGGCAACTGGTTACGGTAAATTGCACCGCCCAGTAAAGAACCGATTTCGCTAAATTTGATAAAGTGAACATGAATGGGGGTTGCTTCACCGAGTTCATCAATAATGGCTTGTACCAGTGCCTCGGTTTTAGAAGGATTGTTTAAGCCGCCTGATACAGCAACAATATTCAACGGTTTTTGCGCATTTAAAATAGACATTTGGGGATAACCTAAAACATAAAATCTTGGAATAGCTTTATTAATCAACAGCAGGCATATTCTGTAAAATAAGCAAATCAAGAAAAGTTATCTTATTTTGAGATATAAAGGAAAAAGTCACCAAAATGTGCTTTTATATGATTTAGTACGTTGATTTATATATTTATATTGCTTATTGATAAGTATTTTAAATTGGCCGATAAAATTTATATCAAAATATGATTAGGTTTGATGATTTTGCGAAAAACCTTGAAAAAAGGGGATTTTTGAGAAAATAATCTCATATCAGATGAAAAAAGTTATTCATTGCATATCCTTAATAGCACTAGTGTGGTTAGAATAGCTCTTAATGTGCACAAGATCTTTCATGCTGCTTATGAATATTTTAATCGTTGATGATCATCCACTGTTTCGTCATGCCTTGATTCAAGCCGTTCGTTACAGCTTGCCGCAAGCGCAAATTCAGGAAACAGCTGCAGTAAATGAGTTTTATGAACGCTTAGATAATGGGCCGGAACCAGATTTGGTTTTACTGGATCTCAATTTGCCGGGAGCTTCGGGCTTTTCGGCTTTGGTGCATGTTCGTGCACAATACCCGTCCATTCCGATTATTGTGGTGTCTGCACATGAAGAAGTGTCAATTATTCAACGTGCCATAGCCCATGGTGCAATGGGTTATATTCCGAAATCTGCGCATCCAAGCCATATTGGTGAAGCGATCCGTCAGGTACTGGAAGGAGAAATCTGGTTACCGCCAAATTTACCTGCCAACATGAATTTTGACCCGCGTGCAGCGGATGAAACTGCACTGGCAGAACGTATTCAGTCACTTACACCGCAACAATTCCGTGTATTGATGATGGTGGCGGAAGGTTTGCTGAATAAACAGATTGCTTATGAGCTGGATGTTTCTGAAGCGACCATCAAGGCCCATGTCACGGCCATTTTCCGCAAACTGAATGTGCAAAACCGTACTCAGGCAGTATTGGCCATCAGTGCCCTGAATATTGAAGAAAAGAAAATGTAATCTGCTGAATACAGCATTCAACGAAAAAGGCACTTGATCAAGTGCCTTTTTTTGTAATCAGTGCTTTAGATCAGGCAACACAGCTTTGTCTGGGAGTACTGTCGGTGCAAAATAAAGGATTGAGTGCACATTGCAGATCATCAATTTGCTCTTGAGAGACATAGGCTTTCTCTTTCAGATATTCAGCCACACTGTCATCGCGTAAACTTAAAAATGCGGCATCATAAACGCCCAAATCGACAAACAACGCTGCGGTTTCCAGACTGTTAAAGCGGTCTAAATAGACATCACTGCCATACAGCAGGAAAATATGATCTTCATTGGCATGGGGATTGATTCCTAAATGCTTTGCCAATTCCAGTGGTGGGGTTTTAATAAACAGCAGATCAGAGAGTTCATCAAACTGGGTGGTATCGAGCAGATTCTGATCGGTTTTGACTTTTCCAAGCCATGCCTTAAACACCAGCACCGCACCACCACGCAATAGCATGCTCCAAATTTGGTGACGTACTGTATCTGTCAAGTCTCTAGCTTCGGCTGCTAAAGACTGAATCAACTTGTCTTCCTGTTCAGCGAGGCGATCAAATAAACCTAAACCTTGCGGTTTATAGGCTGCAGGGCTAAAGACATCAAAATTCAACTCATCGAAGACCTGTAAGGCAAGCGGGACAGCACTTTGATACAAGGTATTCAGGGCTTGAATATGAGTGTCCTTTAAGTGGCTGGGTTTAAATAGTTCGGTCCATTGAATTTCGGGTAACAGGGCATTGGCCCCATATTGACGATAAAATTGTTGCGATTGATCTATGCCATAACTTCCGGCTTCAGAAATGTTCATCTTAAACTCCTGTATTTTCTATGATGATCAGTTTCGTGGGCCGTGTTTTGAGGCAGTCTGATAGACAGATTAAACTGACCATTGATTACTCTCATATATGAGCTTGGCTGACCGCAAACGAAATACGACTAAAGTTATATAATGGATTTTTACTGTAAAAATATTTTTAATAATAATAACTTGAAAAATTGTAACTAATTATACAAATGTATATTTAAATTTTGATCATCTTTGCCATAGGAAATATGACATTGAATTTTCTGGTCAATAAAGCGGTAGCCAAAATAAAGAAATTGAGCAGTTTTGCCTAAAATGAAAAATAAATTGCCAGTTAGGTTAATAGAGGGTGTTTTTATGTAATGAAAACACCCATTTCACATACATGAAATGGGTGTTTGATCTGTAGTGATTTCTGAATAAAACGCTTAAGAACCGGAAATTTTTAAGCCCGATAACCAGGAACGCAGCGATGCTGGTTTTAACGGTTTTTTCAGCAGCACAATATTGAGATCTTTCAAATGCTGTGGCAGTTCAGGATCGGAATCTGCGGTAATCAATGCCACAGGAACCTGTTCCTGACGGTTGGCCAAAATGAAATCCAGACCAATTTTATTGTTGTTCAGGTGCTGATCGACCAGCCAGACCTGAATATTTTCTTGCTGGATCAGCTCTAGGGCCTGTTCGGGTTCAGTGGCTTTAAAGACCTGATAACCCCATTTGGTCAGTAAGGTCGTCATCCCTTCCAGAATGGTTTCATCATTATCTAGGCATAGAATCTTGTAGGCCTTGCTTTTCAGTGGGGTGGCCTGTACAGGTGCTGCCACGACTTTAGGTGCATCCACGATTGGCACTTCAATCATAAAACACGAGCCCTTGCCATATTCAGAATAGACATGTACCGGGTAGTCCAGCAGGCTGGTCATACGCTGCACAATCGCCAGGCCGAGTCCAAGACCTTGCTCGCCCCAAGGCGAAGTATGGCCACAGCGTTCAAATTCCTGAAATAGTTTAATGCGCTGTTCTTCGGCAATCCCGGGGCCGGTATCCCAAACCCCAATCCGGATATGGCGTGGTTTTTCGCTAGAGCGAAGTACACCAACTACAACCTTGCCTTTAGCGGTATAGCGCAGGGCATTGCTGACAAAGTTTTGAATAATCCGGCGAATCCACTGTGGATCGGTGTCGATCCAGAACTGTGCATCATGCACGCTGAATTTAATGCCACGTTGTGCGGCAATAGATTTAAATTGCAGTTCCAGATCACTTAACAGGTCATGTAAGGGATAAGGCTGACGTTTCGGCTGGATGGTACCGCCTTCGAGACGGGCAATGTCCAGCAGGGCAGACAGCATGCTTTCCGCACCATGCAAGGCACGGTCCAGCTGTTGCAGGGTTTTACGGTCTTCATCCGACTGTACGCTTTGTTCTAAAGCGGTACTGAACAGACGTGCTGCATGCATTGGCTGCAACAGGTCGTGACTGGCTGCTGCAATGAAACGGCTCTTGGACATGTTGGCACGGTCAGCCTGTTCACGGGCGAGTTGCTGCTCGGAAAGTGCATCGGCCAGCTGTTGGGTGCGGTCTTGTACCCGCGCTTCAAGTACGGCCTCATTTTCACGGAAAGCGGTAATATCGGCAAAGGTGGTGACGAAGCCGCCGCCTTCAATGGGATTACCTCGCATCTGGATGACGCGGCCATCTTTACGGATCCGTTCAAATTCATGCGCGCTGCCCATGGCCATCCAGTGAATCCGTTTGCGCACGTGTTCTTCGACCGAACCCGGCCCGCATTCACCGCGCTCGGCGTTATAACGGATCAGGTCGGCAATCGGACAGCCGACATAGACAATATCTTTAGGATAATCAAAAAGTTTAAGGTATTGATTGTTCCAGGCCACCAGACACATATTTTCATCGACCACGCTGACCCCCTGGGTCATATGGTCAATCATGGTCATGATCAGGTTCTGGTTAAAGCGTTGCCATTGTGAGGCCTGATCCAGAATATTGGCGACCTGACCGAGTGCCAGACCATTATTCACCATGGCTGTGGTGAGTAGGGTACGCGCCGAAGCAGCACCAATGGTTCCGGCCAGATACTGTTCGGTAAAACGCCACCACATGCCATTGGCATTGCTGTTTTCATTCAGGATTACGTTGTTTTGAGCACAGAACTGCTGAAAGGCATGAGTGGCCGGTCCTTCACCGGTAATCCTTTTGGCCAAGGTAATTAAATCGCCTACTTTCAGGCGGGCAACATCCTGGTGAGAGTAATTGATTTCACTTGAGGCATTGTGGGTCGGCAAAGGTTTGGTTTCATAATAGAAGAAACTTTCCGCCTGAATTTGCTCGGCAATACTGGGACGGAAAATTCGTGACACCCACACATACAGCACGATATTCAGACCCAATGCCCAGGTCACGCCATGGGTGAGGGGAGCAAAAGACTGAAAACCAAACAGTGCTTCGGGGCGTAACCAGTCCATGCCTAAAGGCCCTGCAAGCAAGAACTGCTGGCTAAAATGGCTGTATTCAGCAGGCAGGCTGCGCAGTACGGTAGGCAACAGCAAGGTATAGGCCCACATGACAAAACCGGCAATTAGACCTGCATATACGCCCTGTTTACTGCCACCACGCCAATACAGACCACCAATCAAGGCTGGAGCAAATTGGGCCACGGCACTGAAGGCCAGCAAGCCAAATACTGAAAGCTGGTCGATGTCATTAAAGAAATGGAAAAACAGGAAACCCAGCAACATGACCGCTAAAATACACACCCGGCGGGTAAATTTCAGCACCAGAGGCAGACGTTTGTCATGACGCGAAAGTATGCCGGTACGCCATAAGGCAGGCATAATCAGGTCATTACTAAGCATAATCGACAAGGCGACTGAAGAGACCAGCAGCATTCCCGTAGAAGCAGAAAACCCCCCCAGGAAAGCCAAAAGTGTCAACCACTCCTGATCATAACTGAGCGGCAAGGACAGTACAGCGACATCAGGAATCGCAAGAAAATGCGGTGCAGCATGCAAGGCCCAGCTGGCAATTGGAATAATCGCCACTGTGGTCAGAATCAGATAAGTGGCAAACCAGCGACGTGCACCGCGAATATGTTTTTCATCCCGCAGTTCAACCACCGCGACATGGAATTGTCGTGGTAAGCAGATAATCGCCAAGGCTGCGAGTAAGGTTTGCACCCAGAACGTTTCGGGAACACCAAACAGCTGAACCTGTTTAAAGGTTTCTGCGACATCCGTGGAAATTTGCCCCAGGTTTTCGGGGGCATCAAAGACAAAGAACAGAGCCACACACAGCAGGGCAAACAGTTTGACAAAAGACTCAAATGCCACGGCCAGCATTAAACCGCCATGCTGTTCGGTATTGGCAATTTGTCGGGTACCGAACAGCATGGCCAGAATGGCTAAAATTCCAGTCAAAAACAGCACACTATTGGTGGTGCTTTGTATGCCGGTATTCTGTTGCAACACTACAGCAGCACTCAAGGCAATCGCTCTGAGCTGCAAGGCTAAATAGGGAATAATTGCGATGACTGCCAGAATGGTGACCAAGGATGCCAGAGGGCCGCTTTTGCCATAACGTGCAGCCACAAAATCTGCAATGGAAGAAATGGCATGATGCTGGCGCACACGTCCCAAACGGCGCCAGATATCATAACCCACACCGACAAAAATCAGGGGACCAAGGTAAATGGGCAGGAATATAATGCCTTCACGCACCGCAGCCCCGGTTGCACCGTAGAATGTCCAGGATGAGCAATATACCCCTAAGGTTAGACTAAAGAGAAACATGCGACCGCGGGTACTTAGGCGACTGGCGTGTTTTTCACCAAAAAATGCACAGATAAAGAGTAACGCGATATAAAGGGCGAGCACGCCGATAATGAGCCAACTATTCATATTGCCTACAGCATAAATTTATGTCGTAATAATAACCTATCTAGTAATCTTGCCGCTTTAATTGATCAAAATTTAACACCAAAGTAGTAATTACAAGAACCTAATAAGATTGTTAAGTTAGATAACGAAATAATTCGAATTAAAAAAATCACCTATGGCTGGGTGCACACAGGAGCATGATTATGGATGAGGCACATGTAGAACGTATTCTACAGAATCCCAAATTTAAAGAAATGGTCAGCAGAAAAAGCAGATTAAGTTGGACATTAACAATCATCATGTTGATTGTGTATGTCGGCTTTATGCTTTTAGTTGGTTATAACAAAGAATTCTTAATGAGTTCGGTTGGCGGCGGCGTTACCACTTTGGGTATGCCACTCGGCTTGAGCATTATTGTATTGTCTTTCATTTTATGTGGTGTTTATTCGTATATTGCAAACAATAAACTGGATGCATTAAATGAAGAAGCGATGCGAGAAGTTGCAGCAATTGCGAATGAGAAAGGACAGTAATTAGATGAAATGGAATTCATTGAAAGCGAAAGCAGTTGCTGCTTCTACGCTACTGATGTCAGGTATGGCAATGGCTAGTCCAGATTTGGGTGCTGCTGAACAGCAAGCAACCAACTGGCATGCAATTATTATGTTCGCGATTTTCGTGGGCTTCACCTTGCTGATTACCAAATGGGCAGCAAGACAAACCACCAGTACTGCAGATTTCTATACTGCGGGTGGCGGTATCTCAGGTTTCCAGAATGGTCTGGCGATTGCCGGTGACTATATGTCAGCAGCATCATTCCTGGGTATTTCCGCAATGGTATTTAGTTCAGGCTTTGACGGTTTACTTTACTCACTAGGTTTCATGGTGGGCTGGCCAATCGTATTGTTCCTGGTCGCAGAGCGTTTACGTAACCTGGGTAAATTCAACTTGTCTGACGTGGTTTCATTCCGTCTGGAAGAAAAACCGGTACGTACTTTGGCAGCTCTTAGCTCTTTGGTTGTTGTTGCCTTTTATCTGATTGCTCAGATGGTAGGTGCAGGTCAGCTGATCAAATTACTATTTGGTCTGAACTACAACATTGCTGTCGTGATTGTGGGTCTTTTGATGATGGCTTACGTAATCTTCGGCGGTATGCTGGCAACCACTTGGGTACAGATCATCAAAGCGGTGATGTTACTTTCAGGTGCAACTTTCATGGCTTTCATGGTAATGAAAGGCGTGGGCTTCAGCTTCACCAACATGTTTGAACAATCGATTCAGGTATTCTCTAAAGTACATGAAATCAGCCTTGCAGAAGCAGGCAATATCATGGGCCCAGGTAAACTGGCAGCGAACCCGATTGACGCGATTTCTTTGGGTCTGGCATTGATGTTTGGTACAGCTGGTCTTCCACATATCCTGATGCGTTTCTTTACCGTAAAAGATGCTAAAGAAGCACGTAAATCAGTGGTTGTGGCTACAGGTTTCATCGGTTACTTCTATCTTTTAACTTTCATCATTGGTTTCGGTGCGATCCTTTACGTATCAAACAACCCGCAATTCATTGATGTGGCGAAAATGGCTGTAACTGGCAAGTTAGAACTTGTTGGCGGTAACAACATGGCTGCGGTTCACTTAGCTGATGCTGTTGGCGGTGACTTGTTCATGGGCTTCATTTCAGCAGTAGCATTCGCAACGATTCTTGCGGTGGTAGCTGGTTTGACATTGTCTGGTGCTTCAGCAATTTCACACGACTTGTATGCAAACGTATTCAAGAAAGGCCAAACTACACCTGAATCTGAACTACGTATGTCTAAAATTGCAACTCTAGGTCTTGCGATCTTTGCGATGATTTTAGGTATCCTGTTCGAGAAACAAAACGTGGCGTTCATGGTGGGTCTGGCATTCTCGGTTGCTGCATGTGCGAACTTCCCGGTACTGGTATTGTCAATGTTCTGGAAAGGTTTGACCACTCGTGGTGCAGTAGCTGGCGGTGTTGCAGGTCTTGTTGCTGCAGTAACTCTAATCGTACTGTCTAAAGCGGTTTGGGTAGATACTTTGGGTGTTTCTGAGACACCAATCAACCCATTCAATGGCCCAGCAATCTTTGCAATGCCATTATCGTTCCTATGCTGCTGGTTATTCTCTGTGACTGACAGTTCGGCACGTGCGCATGCAGAACGCAAAGCTTTCGATGCACAGTATGTACGTTCACAAACAGGTATTGGTATCTCTGGTGCATCAGATCACTAAGATACAGTTACTTTAAAAAAAGCCCCATCAGGGGCTTTTTTTATGACTTGAGCAAAGGGAACACAACGTGATTGCAAGGCTGGGCTTTGGTTCTCAATCCTATTGTTAGCATGGATGAGACTCTCTTTTATCAAACATAAATCTGGCAAAGAAGAGGGCGACTTTTATCATTTTTCTACAAATGTTTTACTTGCAGCTTCAAGCATTCATGCTAAGTTGATTAAAAGAAACATAAAAAATTCAGGCATAAAAAAGCAATATTCTGGAGCAGTACATGCAGGCGATTATGGATGTGTGGAAGGTATTTCGCGTATTGCCTTCAGCTTGGCTACTTTTATTACAATTTATTATTTTAATTCTGTCGGTTGCCGTCAATTACAGCACGCCTTACCGTACGCTCAGCTGGTTACTGGGGGTGCTGGTTTTACTGGTGATTGCCAAAGTCATTCGGCAAACACCGATGTTTACCATTTTGGGCTTAAGTTTTGTCAGTGGCGCCGTGATTTTTTCTTCCCTGATTATATTAGGTATAAAAAATCCATGGCTGCAAGTCATTGCCCATGGTTTTGAAGCAGCAGCTTACTTTAGCGCGGCCTATGGTTTGTTGCGTTATATGTTTGAAGACCGCTATTTAACCCGAGATGAACTGTTTGCTGCAGGTGCGGTATTTACGTTGCTGGCGTGGGCATTTGCTTTTTTATATAACGTTTGCCAGCTGTTGGTGCCGGGCAGCTTTCAGAACCCCAATGTTACAGGTTTACAAAACTGGCTTGATTTATTGTTTTTGAGTTTTAGTTTGCAGTCTGCAACCGGCTTATCGGATTTAATGCCCCTAAGTGCCCCTGCACGGGTACTGGCACTACTGCAAATGTTTTCCGGGGTTATGTATCTGGCCCTCATTGTTTCACGCTTGATTGCCTTGCAATATATTGCCCATTTACCCAAGCATTCTAAAGACAAAGAGCCATAAAAAAGGACGCATCAAGCGTCCTTTTTAAATTCTTTATCTAATTAAAAATTAGAAACGGAATTTAGCGTTAACGCCTACAGTTTGCGTATCAAGCGCAAGCTGTTCAGCATTCGCATTTACGTAAGAAGCGCCCACTGCAACGGCAGGAGTGATGAAGTAATTTACGTTTGCACCCCAAGCTGAGTCTGGTGTACCAGCAAAGCTAGATTCAGCATAAGAAGCACCAACGCTTAACTTAGGCGTAACGAAAAGAGTTGTACCTAGGTTATAAGCAGTGTCGTCACCGTAAACTAAACCAGATTCAAAACCGATTGCCATGTTGGTTCCGTCAATAGCACCAACATATTTGGTACGTGCAGTAATTGCATCTTGATCTTCACCGATCGTAGCAGTTTCACCAACTGATTTAACAACGCCATTAGCCATAACATTGAATGCATCAAGAGCAGTTTGATCAGCAACGCTCGTATAACCTACTGCAACCAAGAAATTAGGCGCAGCAAATGCACCAAGTTCTAAGGCATAACGGTCGCCTTGATCATCAGTGGCGTTGTTATTTTTGCTGTCTAAAATTGTGTGGCTATAAGAAGCGCTAGCATATACAGGTACAACTTGAGTTGGCACATAAGCTTCAGCTTTAACGCCATAGTTATGAGCGATAACGTCGATATCGTCTGAACCTAACTCGCCGTAATTATAAGCAACAGATACGTTAGATGCTTGGTTTAAGAAAGCTGCTTCAGCCAATGGGCCTTTAGAAGAGTCAACATCTTTAAGGTAATAAGTACCTTGCAAACCACCGGTGAAATCTTTGTCATTTGCTGTGGTGTCGATGTATTCAGACTGACCTTGTACTTCTACTTGATATGCTTGAGCACCGGTCATGGCTAATAATAAAGCAGTGGCTAAACCGAGTTTTTTCATATTAATTTCCAATTCTATTTTCTATTGCAGGTGAATTAAACTACTTTCATTGTATTGTAACAAAACATTAAGTCAATGAACTAAAAGAACATTATTTTGTTGTTTTTTTGTTATACATAATGTTATTGGTTAAAAAAAGTACGATTAAACTGTGTCAGGTCAACTTGAAAAATTTGTTTTTAGAACAAATGAATATGAACATTTTTAAAACTTATTTTTTCAGAAATATGCAAAAACTAGGGGCTTTGTATAATGTTAAATTGGATTAAATTTAAAAATTAATTGTAAAATTCAATTGAAATATACTTTATTGCACGATCTGTATAGCATTTTAAGGCTATTCATTTGATTCTAATAATAAAATTCACCTAAAACGGGATGGTGTTGATTGAAAAATACACAAATTGTAATTTATTTAGTACAAATATCGTGCTGTTAAGATGAATTTTAAATCTTACTGTTTTGATAGGCTTTACTTTTATAACGGTTTTTACGATAATATATCTATCAATTCATACTACATTGCAATAATGTGATAATGATCTGATTCTCCATAAACAAGTTTTTGTTTTATATGCCCAACTTTCCCCAAGGTTGGGTTTTTTTTATGTCAGAAAAATATTGCAGTTGGCTGCGAAGTAAGAACAGGCAATAAAAATGGAAGCATAATCATATTAATAGCAAAACTTATTTTTAGTCATTAGAGATTGAATCCTTAAGTAGAAACCCTAGAATTAACTTTTATTGCACTAATATGGTGCTTGATTTGTAGTAGGGGATTAGATTTTTCTTGAAATTTAAGTATAAAAAACCCCAATTTTCAAAGAAAACTGGGGTTTTTCGCCAAAATCTTCGGAAAAATTAAAAAATCTGCTGAGAATATATTTAATTTGCCCTAATGCAGTGCATTATGCACTTATTTGTGGCATGTGTAAATATTTTCTTATCATGCAAGTAGCAATATTTAGATAAGCAGGTAATTTAAACAATATAAATTGGGGGCTTCCTAGAAATAGTCCTGCATTATTTTGTCGAGATCTTTAAGGGAAACAGGATTTTCTATTTAAGCGGCTTGCTTAACTGTAATTTATAGATATGCAAAATTTTTAATTGCACTCAATGAAAAGCAGGTTGCTACTATCTGAAGGAAAGAATAAAAATTGAGTTGAAACCCTACAGATATGCACTGGATCTTAAAGCTTTATTAAAGAATTTAGATTTTTTTTAACTTTTATTTTAAAAAATATTATAAGTGATTGATAGAATGCAGATATTTAAAAATATTGATTAATTTTTAACTCTTTTTAGATCAAAATCGTGTAATATATTTATATATAATTTGAGTATGATCACAGGTCATTTGGTGTGTATGGTGAGTAATTAATTTATGTATAAATTACGCTCGGAACATATCAGCCGGCGACTGTTTTGGTCGATGATCATTATCGCACTGTCTCTTTTGTTTTTATCTGTTCCCTTAATTGTCAGTAGTTATCAGAGCTATCAGAAAGCAGATCGTGCCTTAACTGAAATTTCTGCGCTTCGTGCTGTAGCTGATTTAGCCAATAAAATTTCCCGTGAACGGGCACCTGCTAATAAGGTGATGTCGAGTAGTGCCGATGAACTCGAAGAAAATATAAAAGAATTAGAAGCTTACCGGAAAGAAGTAGATCTGCAGATTGAGCAGACAAGTGTAATTTTAGCTACGGCAGGTTTTTCTGTTCAGGCTCAAGCCTTATCTTCTCATGTAAAAGGGGCTTTGGCTCAAGGTCGTCATGCGGTCGATGTTTATAGTGCCTTGCCGCGATCTGAACGGAGTGCAAGACAGCTGGATCAGGCGATTCAGCAAATGTTTAAGGCATGGGATAGTTGTAAAGCAATTATAGAAAATGTATTGGTACATTCTGAAGCTGAAGGAACTTCAGTCTCAGACTACTATACGCTGATTTTAATTTTGGCTGATTTACGTGATCAGGCTGGTCGAACTGCCTCTAATATTATGGCAGCGGTGACTTTTAATGAAAAAATCCCCGAAGATAACTTGGCGCGGTCATTGCAGACGCAACATCAGGCCCATTATTTATGGGCTTTAGTGAATACCATACAGCCTGCGCAGGATAAAACCCCAGAATATCTAGCTTTACATCAGCAGGTAAAAGCACAGTTTTTAGATCAAGGTATTCCAATAGTTACTCGCCTGATGAATGAAAGTATCCGTAATCAGGCCTATTCATTGACCGGTACGCAACTCACAGAAGCAATGGTTGATAAATTCCTGACAGTAGTCAATTTGCAAAGCTATATTCTGGATTACAGTGTTACGGTCGCTCAAACCCAGAAGAAACAAGCCCAGCAAAAACTGATTTTAACTTTACTGGTGGCACTGATCTGTTTGGTTGCGGTTTCTTTTACCATGATCTATGCGCGCAATCATGTTTTTATACCGTTACTTAAAGCCAGAAATACCATTCTTCGACTGGCACAGCATCAGGTTATAGAGAGTAAACAGACACCATTATCTGCTAAGCCAATCACCTTATTAGACGCCCTTAAAGAATTAAAGCGGGTACTACAGCAGCGTGACGCACTGGAATTTCAGCTCAGAAATATTGCCAATACGGATAATTTGACGGGTGTATCTAACCGTTTGGCTTTAGAGGAATATATCCGTTATCTGGAGAATAAGCCGAATCAGTTCAAGCACACTGGCTTAATCATTATTGATATCGATGACTTTAAGCATGTGAATGATACTTTTGGGCATATTGTCGGTGATGAAGTCATTAAACTGATTGCAGAAAAATTGCAATTGAATGTAAGAGCTTCGGATTTAATTGTTCGTTATGGTGGTGATGAATTTTTGGTTTTAATCGAGCACATTAATTTTCCGGAGGCTTGGGCTATTGCCAATAAAATTCTTCAGGAGATTGGCAGATCTGAACTGTATATTGCTGAATTAAACCAGAATATTCGTATTTCTGTTAGTGCTGGAGTAGTGGTAGGGGGAGCATCGTGGATGTCACTACTGGAAAAAGCCGACAAATCATTATTTCAGGCTAAGGCAAATGGTAAAAATAAAGTGGCGGGGTGATCTAGTACAAATAAAAACCACCCTCACTATTTTAAATCTCCCAATCATCTAATGGTCGATTTAAGTTATTAGCTTCTACAGGTGCCCAAGAAACTAACTTTTCCCATAGTTTAGTATCGAATCTATCATCCAAATATGTATATCTTAATATTCTGATCAGCTCTGAACGATATCCTTTACCTCCAAACTTATTTTCTAGATCATAAAACGAGTATAGGTTTCCCTTGAGCCATTCTTCATCAATATAGTTAACAATTTTATTTATTTGCTCTGATGTAATTTTATAACAAGATATAAAAGGATCTTTGTCTCCTTCATGTTGAAAAAAAGGGAATAAATCATTTGCTATCGCATAAATATAGGATTGTGAAAAGCCAATTTTTTCTCCATAAATTCTATAATTCATAGTAATACTTAGTTTTCTATTTTCGTACAAAGCTTGGATTAGTTGCTCATTAGTCACCATCTTTTACGACTCCATCTATATTTCTTAAAATTTCATTGATTTGACTAACTATGCTTTGAATAGCTAATTGGATAGTTTGGACATCAGCATTAATATCGATAGTCTGAATATCCGATTGAATTTTTTTGATTTTATGTTCGTAAGGGTGGAAAATCACTTGACTAGAAATTTCATTTAGAAGGTGGTTAAGCTGACTTAGATGTGTATTTAATTTTGAGCCTCTATTGTTGTAATTTCGGGTATATTTTTCTGAAAGTATACTTCTAATTTCTTTTAGTCTCTGAGCATCTCTATCTAATTCTCTACGATTAATAACATTCTTAAGTTCTTGTTTTATATTTTTCGCATGTTTTTCTGCATCCAAAGCTGAATTCTTAGAGTTTTGTGAAGCTTTATATGATTTGTGAGCTTGATATATGCTAATTCCAGTTGCAATACAAGTAGCAACAACCCCAATAAAGGCTATCCAATTAAAAAAATTTTCAGGCATATCGAGTACAAAGAATAGTTATATTGGTTAATTCTTTGTACTCGATTTTTATTGTTATTTCAACAACGGCTTCAAGAACTTAGCTGTATGTGAAACTTTAGATTTCACCACTTCTTCAGGTGTACCTTCAGCAATAATCATCCCGCCACCAGCACCACCTTCAGGACCCAGGTCAATCACCCAATCCGCAGTTTTAATTACATCCAGATTATGCTCAATCACCACAATGGTATTCCCCTTGTTGCGTAGCTCATGCAGAATGTCGAGCAGCTTGGCAATATCGTGGAAATGCAGACCCGTAGTCGGCTCATCCAGTACATACAAGGTTTTACCGGTATCACGTTTTGCCAGTTCACGCGCGAGTTTGACCCGCTGTGCTTCACCACCGGAAAGGGTGGTTGCAGACTGACCTAAGCGAATATAACCTAAACCCACCTGATTCAAGGTTTCCAGACGGCGGTGAATCACCGGGATGGCCTCAAAGAAATGCATGGCATCTTCAACGGTCATTTCCAGTACGTCGGAAATGTTTTTGCCTTTATAGCCGACTTCTAACGTTTCACGGTTATAACGCTTGCCATGACAGGCATCGCAAGGCACATACATATCCGGTAAGAAATGCATAGCTACTTTAATCATGCCATCACCTTCACAGGCTTCACAGCGGCCGCCTTTCACGTTAAACGAGAAACGTCCTGCGGCATAACCGCGAGCTTTGGCTTCAGGGGTTTGGGCAAACAGTTCACGAATCGGGGTGAACAGACCCGTATAGGTTGCCGGGTTAGAACGTGGGGTACGTCCAATCGGGCTTTGGTCAATGTCCACGACTTTATCAAGGAATTGCAGACCATCAATCGAGTCAAATTTTTCTGCGGTTAACGTGGTTGCACCGTTCAATTGTGTTGCGGCCAGTGGTAACAGGGTACGGTTAATCAAGGTTGATTTACCCGAACCCGATACACCGGTGACACAAGTCATCACGCCTAAAGGAATGGTTAAATCGACATTTTGCAAGTTATGACCGGCCGCGCCCATCAGCTTGATTTGCTGTTCCGGTTTTGGCGGCTGAGTTCTGACTTTCGGTACTTCAATTTTTAACTTGCCGGACAGGTACTGACCCGTTAGCGAATTTTCATTGGCTGCCAATTCTTCATAGGTGCCTTCGGCAATGATATGGCCGCCATGCACACCCGCACCCGGACCAATATCAATAATATGGTCGGCGGCACGAATCGCATCTTCATCATGTTCAACCACCAGGACAGTATTGCCTAAGTCGCGTAAGCGCACCAGGGTTTCCAGCAGACGGTCATTATCGCGTTGATGCAAGCCGATGGATGGTTCATCCAGCACATACATCACGCCCATCAGGCCGGCACCAATTTGAGAAGCCAGACGGATACGCTGTGCTTCACCGCCAGACAAGGTTTCGGCAGAACGGGACAAACTTAGGTAATTCAAACCGACAGAGACCAGGAAGTGCAGACGTTCACGGATTTCCTTGAAAATCTTGTCGGCAATTTCGCCTTTAGCCCCTTCAAGATTTAAATCCTGATAATAGCTTTCGGCATCACCAATCGACATTTTGGTGATCTGGGCAATGGTCTTGTCTTTGACCCGGACATTGCGGGAAATTTCATTCAGACGTGAACCGCCACAGGCATCACAGGCTGCATTAGACAAATATTGTGCTAAATCATCACGGACATAGTTCGATTCTGTTTCACGGTAACGGCGTTCCAGATGCGGCAAAATACCTTCAAAAGGTTGCACCCGGTTATGTTTACGACCGCGTTCATCAACATAACTTAAATCGACTTTTTCTTTGCCGGTCCCATACAGGAATTTCTTTTTGGTCTCAGCATCCAGCTCATTCCACGGCGTATCCAGCGAAAAGCCAAAATGGGCGGCGACTTTTTCAATCATGCTGTAGTAATAAGGACGCTGTCTGTCCCAGCCACGAATCGCGCCTTGGCTAATCGAAATTTCAGTATTGGGAATCAGCTTTTCTGCACTGAAATGGCTACGCGTACCTAAACCATCACAGACCGGGCAGGCCCCAAAGGGATTGTTGAACGAGAACAGGCGTGGTTCCAGTTCGGCAACCGCACGGTCACATTCCGGACAGGAGTGTTTGGCAGAGAATACGCGCTCAGGTTGCTCGCCTTTCATCCAGGCCAAAATGGCAATATCACCGCCCAGGCGCAGCGCAGTTTCAAAGGATTCGGCAATCCGGTTACCCAAGTCATCACGTACTTTAAAACGGTCAACCACCACTTCAATGGTATGCTTTTTCTTTTTGTCCAATTCCGGTGGAGTATCAATTTCAACAATTTCACCATCCACACGCGCACGGACAAAGCCCTGACTTTGCAGCTGTTCAAACAGGTTGCTGTATTCACCTTTACGCTCACGCACCACAGGGGCCAGCAGCATCAAGGCTGTACCTTCTTCCAGACTTTTTACCGCATCGACCATTTCTGATACGGTTTGTGCCACCATCGGCAAGTCATGTTCAGGGCAATAGGGTGTGCCGACACGAGCATATAGCAGACGTAAATAGTCGTAAATTTCCGTGATTGTTCCCACAGTTGAACGCGGGTTATGGCTGGTCGATTTCTGCTCGATAGCAATGGCCGGACTTAAACCTTCAATCGAGTCGACTTCCGGTTTTTCCATTTGCGAAAGGAACTGGCGTGCATAAGCAGACAGTGATTCCACATAACGGCGCTGACCTTCGGCATATAAGGTATCGAAGGCGAGGGATGATTTACCTGAACCCGAAAGTCCCGTAATCACCACAAACTTGTCGCGTGGAATATCGAGAGACACATTTTTCAGGTTATGGGTACGTGCACCTCGAATACGGATGTGACTTTGGCTCATGCAATGATCCTAGAAAATTCATCAAAAACCTATATATGATAGCGCATGAAAAATGTTCAAGCTGTATTAAAAAGAATTTAAACGACATTTTGTGTCGGACTGGTCAAGGATTGAAACTCAATGCATGGAAATGGTCTTTCTCTGTACCTGCAAGTCATAGATTTAGATATTGAAATTCAGTATTTCGACCGATTCACCGTTAAAATGCAAAATATCGTCTGAAAAATAAAAAACGGAAATCTCATGATTATTACAAAAGTTCTGATCGCCCTGATTGCGGTGTTGCATCTTTATATTTTAATTTTGGAAATGTTTTTGTGGGATAAACCTCTGGGTATGAAAGCCTTTGGCAATACTGCAGAAAAGGCAAAACTCACCAAGGTGCTGGCACAAAATCAGGGTCTGTATAATGGTTTTTTAGCCGCAGGCCTGATCTGGTCGCTACTTGCGCCTGCAAGCTATGCACTTGCACTGGCAAATTTCTTTTTGGCTTGTGTGCTGGTTGCTGGGATTTATGGCGGTATTACCGCAAGTAAAAAAATTATTTATATTCAGGCATTGCCTGCACTGCTGGCTTTGATTGTGCTGAACTTAGTTTAAGTAAACGATATTTTTCAGCTTAGACTATGCGGTTTAATAAATTGATCAGTTCGGATGGGTCGGGATGCTGGCTTTATTTTTGAAATGTATTTTAGGGTAGCGGTTGTACTTATTATTTTCCTTCTGTCCAAGAGTAAAGCGTTTTATATCGCCGGTCTGGTGTCACTCTTTCCGACTTTTGCCCTGATTGCCCATGTGATTGTGTCGCAACAGTAGGGTGCAGAAGCTTTGCGTAAAATGGCATATTGGGTTTATGGTCTTTAATTCCCTATGCCATTTATTTGCTGATGATTTATATGCTGGCAAGCAAAATGTTGATGTGGTCCTGTTTAAGCATAGCAACCCTTTGCTGGATTGTGGCTGCGGCAGGGCTGATTTATGGCTGGCAGATGTTTCAGCAGTAATGATTTAATAAACAAAAATTAAAGCATCAAAAATATTTGCTATCGCGGAAGAGCCATTCGCAACTGTTCGAGGCAGAACTACTTTTTTAAAGTAATGTTTCTGCGAAAAATTTTATATTTTTCGGTAATCGGCGAGTTTTGCGAATGGCAAATGCCTTTGGTTACTTTGGGCGAAACCAAAGTAACGAATGAGCTGTTTCAATTTATGTTATAGCTGTAAGACTCCGCCGAAAAGAAATAGGTATTTTGGATTAATCATCCACACCTAACCACTGACGTTGATCATAAGCACTATCCCAGAACAGCCATTCCAGTTTGGCAGCCGTGGTATAGGCATGATGCATTTTCTCTAAAGTATCTGCATCACAACGAGCAGCTACGCTATCAACCGTCGCAATTACGTTACGAACTGCCTGATTAAACTCTTCACCGGCATAGGTATCAATCCAGGCCTGATAAGGATTATTCGGAATGGAATGTTGAACAATCGCTTTACCGACTTCAGCATAAATCCAAAAACAGGGCAGTAAAGAAGCCAGAACCACCGGATAGCTTTCTGACCAGGCTGTGGCGGTTAAAAATGAAGTGTAATGATGACAAGCCAGAGTCAGTGGCGTGGTTCTAAATTCTTCTTGGCTAATGTCAAATTCCTGCATAAAGTCAGCATGCAGGCTGCGTTCTACCACAATGGCAATCCTGGCAGCATCTGAAAACTGCATGACATCCTCTGCTGTAAATGCTTTGGCAGCACAGACCGCCAATGCACGGCCATAAGCCAGTAAATAATGCGCATCCTGAATGACATAATGACTAAAAATATCTTTGCTCAAAGTCCCTTGTGCAAGTTCTTGGTTAAATGGCAGGGCTAAAGTTTTTTCGTATAAAGCCAAGTTGCGTTGCCATACATCTTGAGAAAAGCTCATGTCATCATCCTGTCGATGTTAAAAGAAGAATTTACAGAAGGCGGGACTATAACAAGAGTTTTCAGCTCAAGATATGCAGTAGAAAAAATAGTGTATTTGTACTCAAAAAAAATCATACCAAGAACTTTGGATTAAAGTAAAAAAAGCCGTCATAATTGAAGCGATCAAATTTCAAGTGCTCTCTTTTAGGTTCTGTCCAATGCACTTGATATAAATTATTTGTCTATAGGTCGATTTATCATAATGAAACATTTTGGTTTCTCCATTATTTTTACCATCGTGTGTCTGGCTATATCTGCATACTGGGGTTTTACCCATGGCCCGGAAGCAGGTTTAAAGACCATGTTCACGGCATTGACCATTACTGCCATTCTCGCAGTCATGGAAGTGTCACTTTCTTTCGATAATGCGGTGGTGAATGCCTCGGTACTGCGTGGCTGGGATCATTTCTGGAAAATGATCTTCTTGACGGTTGGTATCATCATTGCCGTATTTGGTATGCGTTTGGTGTTCCCGATTGTCATTGTGGCCGTGACTGCTGACATGGGTATGTTCGAAGTTGTGAAAATGGCCCTGAATGATCCGATCAGTTATTCCGAAAAGCTGATGGCCCATCATGCCGAAATTGCAGCCTTTGGTGGCTCATTCCTATTGCTGGTATTCCTGAATTTCTTTCTGGACAGCGAAAAAGATACCCACTGGTTCAAATGGCTGGAAGCACGTTTATCCAATCTGGCGAATGTACCGGCAATGTCAGTTTTTCTGGCTTTAATTGGCTTGCTGATTATGGCAGCCAATGTAGAAGAAGCCACACGTTTAGTGGTGACCATGGCCGGGATTTGGGGAATTGTGATTTACATTGGGGTTCAAGTATTGAGCCACTTGTTAGGCGGTGAACCTGAAATTGATGAAGATGGCAATGCAGTGGCACATGATGCCAGTGGTGCATCTACAGGTGTTATTAAAGCCGGTTTAGGTGGTTTTATTTACCTGGAAGTGCTGGATGCATCGTTCAGTTTTGATGGTGTAATCGGTGCTTTTGCCATTACTTCAGATGTAGTGATCATTATGCTCGGTCTGGCGATTGGTGCCATGTTTGTGCGTTCAATGACCATTTATCTGGTAGAAAAAGGCACCTTGGATGCTTATATCTATCTTGAACACGGCGCGCATTATGCTATTGGGGCTTTAGCCTTCATTATGCTGGCCAGTGGTACCGGTGTGCATGTGCCGGAAGTAGTCACCGGTTTAATTGGTGTAGCGTTTATTGTGTGGGCAGTCATTGCTTCCATTCAATATAGCAAACGTCAAGAACGAATCCATTAATGGTTTTTTAAGAAAACCGAGTACAATAGGGATGCATGAAAATGCGTCCTTTTTTATGGTGGTTCATTCCTGAAAAATCAGCATTTATAATATGAATGTTGTAGGATAATCCATCGAAATGAAATTTATAGACCCAAGCCAATTAATATGATGAATGCTTTAGAACGCCGTTCAACCTTTGCCTTAAGCAGTATTTTTGCACTGCGTATGTTGGGCTTGTTCATGATTATTCCTGTGTTTTCGGTGGCAGGGCAGTCATATCAAGGGGCAACCCCTGCACTGATTGGTTTAGCTGTTGGGGTCTATGGTTTAACTCAGGCCATTTTACAAATACCATTTAGTTTGCTGGCCGACCGCTTTAGTCGTAAGCCTTTGATCATTATTGGTCTGTTGCTGTTTGCCCTTGGTGGTGCGGTTGCGGCGATGTCCGAGACCATTTATGGCGTAATCATTGGCCGTGCCATTGCCGGTGGTGGTGCTGTTTCTGCGGTGGTGATGGCACTTTTGGCCGATGTGACCCGTGAAGAACAGCGCAGTAAAGCCATGGCAGTCATGGGCATGAGTATTGGCGTATCCTTTATGGTGGCCTTCAGTTTGGGGCCTTGGCTGACCAGCCTGGTGGGAATTTCTGGCCTGTTCTGGGTGACGACTATTATGGGTGTGGCTGCCATATCGATGCTGTTATTTGTTCCTAAAGTGACTCGTCATCATAAAAATTACCAGCAAGGTTATGCTGCACAGTTGAAACAGGTATTGAAAATGGGCGATTTAAACCGTCTGCATGTTTCAATTTTTGCCCTGCACCTGTTGCTGACTGCAATGTTTGTATATATGCCATCGCAACTGATTCAGTTTGCTGGTATTCCTTTATCCAGTCATGGTCTGGTTTATCTGCCCCTGCTCGTTATTAGCCTGTTTTTTGCTTTTCCGAGCATTATTCTGGCTGAAAAATATCGCAAAATGCGCGGCATTTTCCTGACGGCCATTGCTGGAATCGTATTGGGTTTGCTGGTACTGATTTTTGGTTATGAATCCAAATATGTTTTATTGGCAGGCTTAGGATTATTCTTTATTGCCTTTAACGTCATGGAAGCATTGTTACCTTCATGGTTATCCAAATCTGCACCAATCCAGTCCAAGGCGACAGCCATGGGTGTAAATTCCAGTAGCCAGTTTTTAGGGGCATTTTTCGGTGGCATGATTGGCGGTCAACTCTTGTTACTCAATAATACCTCATTGGGCTGGAGCATTTTGGCGGGGATCGCGGTGGTCTGGTTATTAATCAGCTTTGGTTTGGCCCAGCCGCGTTATCTTTCTTCATTGGTATTGGCCTTGCCCGAGACAAAACAAACGGATGAGTGGACTTCTCAACTTTTGGCAATTCGTGGTATTGAAGAGGTTGTGGTGATGTCCGACCAGCAATTTGCTTATGTTAAAATTGATAAACAGCTGATAGATGAAGCTGCGCGACAAGATTTAACGCAGTTGTTGGGTAAAGAGGTAGCCATTTAAGCATAACTCTTATAAAGTAAAATATAGAAATGAATAGGAAGTGTACGTCTGATGCGTGGTGTTAATAAAGTTATTTTAGTTGGAACTTTAGGTAAAGATCCTGAAACCAAAACTTTTCCAAATGGTGGGTCTCTGACTCAGTTCTCGATTGCAACCAGCGATTCGTGGACTGATAAAAATACCGGTGAGCGTAAAGAGCAAACCGAATGGCATCGTATTGTGTTGCATAACCGCTTAGGTGAAATTGCACAGCAATATCTACGTAAGGGTTCAAAAGTTTATATTGAAGGTTCACTGCGTACGCGTCAGTGGACAGACCAAAGTGGTCAGGAACGCTACACCACAGAAATTCGTGGTGAACAGATGCAAATGCTGGACAGTAACCGTCAGCAAGGTGAACAAGCTGCGAGTGGCGATAACTCGGGTTATAACCAGCCACGTTTCAACAATAATCAAGGCGGCTATAACAACAATAATAACAATAATAACAACCAAGGCGGTTATGGCAATCAGGGTGGTTATAACAACAACCAGAACAATCAGGGCAATAGTTATGGCAATAACAACCCGGGTGGTTTTGCACCAAAACAACAGCCTGTACCAGCAGCAGCTGCACCGGCAGATTTAGATGATGATTTACCGTTTTAAGTTGTAATTAGAACGGCAAGTCATCATCCAAACCCTTTGTAACAGCAAAGGGTTTTTTATCGGCTAAAACAATCCACTTTAAAAACAGGATAGAAATTATAAATCTAAAAATCCGATAATTTTTATAAAAAAGTACGGTTTTACCTATTTTAGAATCTTTCTTATTCTAGCTTCACCAAATAAGCAATCCCGAAAACGAGCTAGAGGAATATCTCATGAGTTTAATTAATACTGAAGTGAAGCCATTCAATGCAACAGCATATAAAAATGGTGAATTCATTGAAGTGTCTGAACAGGACATGATCGGAAAATGGTCAGTAGTATTTTTCTATCCTGCAGATTTCACTTTCGTTTGTCCAACAGAACTCGGTGATTTGGCAGATAACTATGCTGAATTCCAGAAAATGGGCGTAGAAATTTATTCAGTATCGACAGATACCCATTTCACTCACAAAGCCTGGCACGATTCTTCTGATGAGATCAAGAAAATCCAGTACACCATGCTGGGTGACCCAACCTGGACCTTGGCGAAAAACTTCGAAGTGTTAATTGAAGCGGAAGGCCTGGCAGACCGTGGGACTTTCATCATTGATCCGGAAGGCAAAATCCAGATTATCGAAATCAATGCTGGTGGTATTGGCCGTGATGCGCAAGAACTTTTACGTAAGGTCAAGGCTGCACAATATGTCCATGCTCACCCCGGTGAAGTTTGCCCGGCAAAATGGAAAGAAGGCGATGCAACCCTTGCACCTTCAATCGACCTGATCGGTAAAATCTAATCTTAAGTTAAAATACTCTCTTAAAAAAATCCAGGACTTCGATTCTGGATTTTTTTATGCAGGTTCTGGGTAAAAGAGCAAGATAGATCATTCTGACTATATGACAATGATGATATTGATCTGAATGAAATAATTTTTTGTATTAAATTTGAGGGGAAAAAATCCATTATTCCATTCTTGCGACGCTGTATATTGCGCTGTGGCTAGGCTGGAATCTTTAAAAAATCTAAGATAAGTGCATATTGTTTCCTAGAGATAGGAGTTTGAAATGAAAAAAATAATTGGCGTTTACCGCAACCAGAACATGCATTGGGTGGGTGACGGTTTTCCAGTAAAAAACCTGTTTTCCTATGATCGCCTAGGGCAGGCAATCAGTCCATTTTTACTTTTGGATTATGCAGCACCCTACCATTTTAGCCCAACGACGCAGCAGCATGGGGTCGGCTCACATCCACATCGCGGCTTTGAAACCGTGACCATCGCCTATCAGGGTGAAGTGACACATAAAGACTCGGCAGGTGGTGGTGGAACCATTCAAAGCGGTGATGTGCAATGGATGACGGCAGGAGCAGGTCTGGTACATGAAGAATTTCATTCAGCCGAATTTGCCCAAAAGGGTGGCCTGTTTGAAATGGTGCAGCTTTGGGTCAACCTGCCTGCAGCAGACAAAATGACCGCACCGAAATATCAGGCCATTACAGCAAAAGACATTCCAGTCATTAAGTTTGAACAGAATGCAGGGTATATCCGGGTGATCGCCGGAAACTATGCCGGGCATACAGGTCCTGCTTCAACCCATAGTCCGGTCAATGTCTGGGATGGTGAATTAAAAGCCGAGCAGATTCAGCATCTGCATGTACCTGTCGATCATAATGTGCTGCTGGTGTTGCTGTCGGGTGAAATGCAGCTGAATGGAACGCAGCAGGTACAGGACAGCTCGATTGTGATGTTTGCTCAAGATGGCGAAATTGATATTCGACTTGAGGCACTGCAAGACAGCAAATTCCTGCTACTGACTGGCCAACCGCTCAATGAGCCAATTCAAGGCTATGGACCCTTTGTGATGAATAGCAAAGATGAAATTATTCAAGCATTTAATGATTTTAATAGCGGTAAGTTTGGTGAAATTCCGGTTACAGATTAAGTCGGTATTCACTGGATTGATTCAAAAAGAAACAGCCCCTAAAAATTGAGGGGCTTTTTTGCGAACTGAATTTTTTGTTGTCGGTATATTTGTATAGTTGTGGCTGATGAAAACGTGATGGAGTTATCAGGTTTTAACTTTTTCTATCATAAAAATATTGAAGGGTTTTGTAAAACGTTAGTTAAAAAAATGGTTAATATATATTACTTTTTTTAAAGGTTTTTTGTTTTTTATGCTTTAAAAATAAAATAATTTATTAAATTTATTTCAAGGTTTTTTCTATATAAATAAATGTAATTTTTGACTTTATGTGCATCATGATGAGTTTTGTTAAAAACATACATTCTGGAATATTTTAATACCGCCTTTTAAGCTGGCTTGGTTCATAATTTCAATAATCTTATGTGTAACTGACGGATAATAATTTTGGATATTGCAGTTATTGGCAGTGGCATGGCTGGGCTAGCTACCGCAAGAATTCTTAAAGATGCAGGACATAGCGTTACTATTTTTGAAGCCTTGGCAGGTCGTGGTATGGATAGCCATAGCATTGAATTCGAGGGCGGCCTGATTGATGCCCCCCTGCGTGTCATGAACCCGCATTTGTGGAAAAACACCCTCAGTCTGGCGGCCTATCTGGGTATCCAGACCTTTCCTGTACGTACCTATATGGCATGCAGCTGGTTATTTGAAGATCGCACCGAAACCTGGCTGACCACCTCACGCAGCCGTATTGGTAATTTTCCGATTATTAATAACCGTAAAGGCATTCAGCAATATGGCTGGCGCATGGTGAAAGGCATGCTGCAGTTGAAGACGGCGATTGCGAAATTCTTCAGATCGAAGCACCAGGACATCACCTTGGCTGAATTCATTAATCATAATGATATCGAAGAAGTGTTCTGGCATGGTGCCGTAATGCCGGTGCTGTATACCATTTGTACTTGTAACCCGAAAACCATTGGCGAATGGCCTGCCAAACCCTTGCTGGTTTTCTTGCGTCAATTGACCGATGGCGATGCCTTGCTGCGTCTGCAGGGCGGTACACCAGCCCTGGTCGACAAGCTGATTGAAGGCATTGAAATTCGTGGCGGTTCTGCCATTACCCATATTCAACAGCAACAAGAAAGGGTATTGATTGAAAATGAGCAAGGCGAACAGCAGCTGTTTGATCGTGTGATTGTCGCCACACCGACCAATAAAATTGAAACATTCCTGGATAACCAACAATTCGCTGATGATATTGCGCTGTTAAAGAAATTTAAATTTGAGCAGGGCCAGCTGGTGATTCATACCGATCAATCGGTAATGCCACCAAAACGCAAAGATTGGGCCGTACTCAGCTACATGATGGACCGTAAATTTACCCGTCAGCAATTTACCGTCTGGCTGAATTCGGTTGAGCCAACCTTGGTCGGTAAATCGCCAGTATTCCAAACCTGGCAGCCGGTGACAGAGATTGATCCGAAAAAAATCATCTCCTCAGTGAGCTTAACCCGTGCTGTAGTAGATTCACAAACAGTAGCTTTAAATAAAGAACTGCAAGCCCGTCATCATGATTTAAACCGCAAAGTGTTCTATTGCGGTTCATGGTCTTGTGATGGATTGCCTGTACTGGAATCTGCCGTAACTTCAGCCATGCATATTGCAGAGATTTTAGGTGCACCATTGCCGTTTGCCGGATTAAAACCTAAAGTTGAGGTTGCTCCACAACTCGGCTACTAAGATATGAAATGGCTTCAAGCGATTCGGCAGAAACTTCCTCAACATAAATACGCAATCAATGCGAAACAGTTAGGAGATGATGCCGTACTCGCCTGGAGCAATCTGGGCTATTGGGATGATGCAACGTCATCCTATCCAGAAGCTTGCCGTCAGTTGGCAGATCAATTGGCGCAAGCTGTATCTTTAAATGCCAAAGATCGACTGCTGGACCTAGGCTGCGGGCAGGGGGCAAGTTTACTGTACTGGCAACAGCACTATCGGGTTAAGCATATTGAAGCCGTGGAACTGCAAGCCAGTTGTGTCATGCAAATTCAAAAACATTTTCCGCACATTACGGCCATTTACCCGCAATCCTTTTTAAATTTCAAACAGATTCCTTTTCAACAGCGCTTTGATGTGGTGCTGTGCATTGATGCTGCTTACCATTCCAATTTAAATTCATTTCTCGATTCAGTGGACAGTGTTTTAAATTCAAAAGGACGACTGGGTTTTCATTATTTAATCTTGTCCGGGCAATGGTTGAATTTAAATGCATTACAAAAGCAGAAATACAAGTGGCTACTCAAGGCTGCAGATGTGAATCTGGAGTATTTGATGACCGCATCGGGATTAGAGCAGACCTTGCAGCAGCATGATTTTAGCAACATTGAAATTCGTGATTTGTCCAAAGCCGTTTTATACGGATTTGCAAACTACTTTCAACATTTGCGGCAATCGCCAAAGCAGGGCACAGGTGTGGATGCCTTTAAAATTCGCATGACCGCAAAGCTTTGTCAGCAGCTGTATCAGGATGGGTTGGTCAATTATGTACAGATTAGTGCAACAAAGAATGCCTGAGCATGGTGCAATTTTTAATTTTTAAAAGCTAAGTGCAAAAACAACAAAGCCTCACTAAAAAGCGAGGCTAAGTATAAAATGGTGCCGGCACACGGATTCGAACTGTGGACCTACTGATTACAAGTCAGTTGCTCTACCAACTGAGCTATGCCGGCAACGTGCAGAGAATAATAGCGAATTTTGTTGAAAACGCAAGCCAAAAAATGAGCGGTTGAAAGAGATGACTTGGTCTTGATCTGTTCAATTTTTCCCGGTCATCTCGTCAATTGAATAATTGGTTCTCAATTTAAAAGATTATTTACTCCTTAAAATCTGGTCCAGATCTTGTGCACATTCTTCCAGGGTTAAAGCCATATCGATTTGCATTTGAGGGTTAAGTTCGCTGGCCAGTTTGCGCCATTGTTCGATCAGTCGGAGGGCTTTTTGAATTTTATGTTTATTCATATCCTTGGCAATCGTTGGAGTATAACCACCACGTTTAGCATTCTTAATTTGTTTGACATAATTATTGCTGGTATTCATATCTACTCCCGAATAGCAGTTTTTCTATGTGTTTAATGTGCTGTTACAGGTCGACTTAAGGCTCTGTTATATGATTGTTATCATGGAAATATTGCATTTATATGATCATATCTCAACAGGTTTTTTACTTTCTGAGCTTGAAATAATAACGTGCAGTAATTGTGCCATTTAGGTGACATGTTAATGAAAGATCGGACTTTGCAGGCTTTTGGTAATCAATGTGAAGCTGATTTCATCGCGGTTGTTGCAGATCAATCATCTAGAGATATTACATTTACAATGATGGAAATTGAAACATGGCTGGAGTTGGAAGATTAAATTTAAGGCGTAGATTAATGCTGATGTAGCGCAACTGATTAATGGTAATGCACAGGATAGATAACCATGACTGAACAAGATAATTCACAACCAGATCAGCAGAAACACCCTAATCCACCCAACCCACAACCGGACCAACCCGACCAGCATATCGGGACAGCCAATCCGCAAAAAAATCCGGACGAACAGCCTGAAAATCCAATCAGACAACAAAAATAAAGGATTTTCTGTGGGTCTTGAATGAGGCATTTCGTTCTTATCATTTCATCGGTAGGGATAAGTAACTTTTTTCTGGCAAAGTGCTCTGATGAGGATTGTTTATCAATAGGCTCAAGGAAAATATATAAGATGACAAAATGGACCAAAATGATCAGTACTGTCGTGGTACTTATGTTTATCGCCATTGCTGCATTGCTGTATTTTCAGTCCAACAAGGAACAGGAATTTGGTGGCTTTGAGGAGGGGACAGAGCAATACTATGGCTATCGCTATGCACAAGACAATCTTAAATCTGTAGATCAATGTGATGATGATAAAGATGATCCGTCCATGAATTTCAACGAGGAATTTTTTCAGGGATGCCAGAAATATTTTGAAGATAAATAATGTTTCAAAAGCAGAGAATATAAAAACCTCAATCTTGACGATTTTTCCCAGTTTATTTTCATGGTTTTAGAACTGCTGGGTATTTTTGCTGAATAGTATACGATAAAAAAAGGCCTAAACCATTATAGTTTAAGCCTTTCATCACTGCTTTGGATTGCAGTTCTTTCGAATTTGGCGAAAGAGGGAGTCACATTATTAATTTAAGTTATTGAAATAGAAATACATTGATATAGCGCATTTTTATTTTTACCCCCAATTATACCCCCAGATAAGTTAAGGTACTTCAGTTTATTTGAATTCATTTATTAGTAAATGATTAAAGGTTTTGTTATGGCGATACTGGTTACCTAAGTTCTTGATATAAATTAGCAATACTTGTACTGATTGTTGGTTTGGATTAGAAAAGATCTAGACGTAAGCATTTTACTGTCATGAGAGAGGGCATACAAGTAAATTGCCTATTTGTATTTTAGGTTCTGATTAATATTGGATCATTAGAAACAATCTACATTAAATTTTATAAGAAAAATGAGATAAATATAAAAATAGTTAAGTTTTTCTAAATTTAATTTAAGACAGAGTAGTCCCATCAAAAAATAATCTGCATTGGCTAATCTTGAAATCGGTGGGTAGTGATTTTTAATGATAGATGAAGAAGAAGGAAGTGATTGAATTGTTCTATGGGCATACTTTTAGATTTTATTAAATGTTAATGATTATCAATTTTTTTTGTTAATTAATTTCATTTAATAATTTATTTTATTATTTATAGCTTTTATAAAAATTGAAAGTATAAAAATATAACACAATTATTTATGTCAAATTAAATACAAACTTATATGTTTAAACATATAAATTTTTGTTTTATAGTACGTTATTTTTAAGTGAAATTAGGCTTGAAAGCTATGAATTCAGCGGAAATTAACTATGTATTTGATGAGTTGATAAGTAAATATCAGCAACTTAGTAATTCCGATAGCAATCATCTAATAGAGTATTTACAGAAAACAAAAAACAAAGAGCATTTTATTGCTGATATTTTTCGCTCAAAAGGGGTGATGGTACAAAAGTCAAAGTTACAAGAGGGCGTAGATTTTAGTGAGCCTGAAAATGAATATATTCCAGTTTTTAAATTCAGACCAACAACCTTGGCAAAGAAATGGTTTCCTTACGAAATTATTTTTGAATCTTTTGATGTTAATAAAGAAGAGGGGTTTGATAGATACGAATTATCTATAGAATTGGTAAAATTTTTAAGAATAATTAATAAATATGTGAGAGGGGCAGGAGCTAATTTTACGAATGGAAAAGCCTCAATAAGTGATATTTTATTATTCGAAGCTATTGATAATAGGATTGGTCAACTTAAATTTGAAGAATTATCTTTAGCCGAACTGCAGTTGGTTGAGAAAATTTTATGTGTGTTTATTGAAGAATTAGAAAAACCAATGATCAAAAATTATTTGCAATACGAACGTGCTAGGTTCAATAAAAAAATACGTGAATATAAATCTTATATACAAAATCTTTTAAATAATTTTGGTGACTTATATGCCGTATCAATAAATTTTTGGTGGGATGGGCATATCAATCATATGGATAGCCAGAAAAATAATCAAAAGAAACAATTTTTTAATAATTTAAGGTCTTATCCTGATTTCGAAGCAATCAAAGGTCATGTTGGTTTATGGGAATATAGTGATGAAAAAGGATTATATTTCAGATGTATATTTTTTTGTGCTAATAGTAAAAAGTACAATAAAGATTCTCTGATTGAAGGGCTACTAAGGTGTTGGGAGCAAGCTTTTGCGCTAAAAAGTAATGGACGTTTAACGGGTAAAGTAATTTATTCAGCAGAGTTATCGCATTTAGCTTATACAAAATCCAAATCATTAAATCAGCCAATTACCCTTTTAAGCCAGAACAATAAAGTTTTGCTTGAGGAATTTTACAATATAGTTCTGAATTATATAATTATTTCTGAAAAGTACTATTATCCACTTGAATTGCAAATGGAACTTTTAGTCTTAAGTCCAGTATTGAAGCAGGGAGAAAATAAAAATGAAGATAAAGGTTTTATATTGAAAAAATATGGGCCATCGAGATCTTTTAGAGGTCATCTGAGAAAACCTAAAAATTAACTTTAGCTTTACACTGTTAGGTTAATTCATGTGTTCTAAGCTCAGTCGGTCTAATCGATTCGCTGTTAAGTCGTAGATGGAGCTTAGCGGGTTATTAAAATTATTATATCTATTATTAATTATATAATTATCAATATCTTATTTTGTTATTGATTAATTCTTTACTCATATATATGGGTGAACAATTAAAAGATTACAGACATGCGTGTGATATGAATCCTAACATGATGAGTATCACAACATGAATTTGACTACAGTTATCTGGAATGAATCTAGTCTTTGTACTGCAATAGAAGACTTTGTGTATAGCGTTTGCTTTGAACAGATGAGTGAACAACAATTCAAGCAATCACTCAGTACATTATATGAAGCCTTTCAACACTTCTATTCAGCACAGCTTCAATACACAGTATCTATCCAATATTTTATTCAGTGTAAGTACTGGATTGATAATTTTCTAAATGGTCAACCTATATCACACATTTTAAATTTCAATACTCAGCAATTTCAAACCCTATGCTTTGTACTCTATCAATATCAAAATGATTATTGGAATGAGTTGAATCGTTTCATTCAGCAAGAACAGCAGAATCGCAATTCACTGTATCAGTATCTGACTAAACTCATTACCCATTATTCTGAGCTGTTATTTGTACGTGTCGATTTGGGTTATCTCGAAGAACAACAGGTTTATGTAGGTATTCAAGATGTTCAACAGCATATGGATATTTTAAGAAATCGTATCACCAATCAAGATGGCTGTTTCATGGGTTTACGGGGCTATGCATGGGCATTAGAGCAGGGGGTAGATAAAGGCTATCATTGCCATTTATTGCTGATCTATGATCCATCTAAACGTCAGAATGACTGGTATCTCGCTGATCAGGTTTGGCAAATGTGGAACAGTATTACGGGCAATATTGGCATGCACTTTAATTGTAATACTACGGAGCATAAGCAGAAGTTTATGCGGAATAATCGCTTAGGGGTAGGGCCTATTCGATGTGGTAATCCTCAAGAAGTAAGTAATGCTTTGACTGCTGCTATGTATCTGGTCAATCCTGAAAAGTATGCACAGCATTTACGAGCAAAGATCCCGTATATGCGTAGCTTTGGAACAGGTCAATTTGAAGTGCATTGGCGTAGAGGTGTCGCACAAACCTTACAGCAATGTGGGTTCTAGGTTAGATCACCATTAAAAAGTTACGGCACTCCTAAGTCTATGAAATAAATAGCTTAGGATGTGTTTTACCATGATGACTTACAACGAATCTCAAACATTTTGTGAAATTGAAAACTTTATTCAAGCAATCTTAGCCAATCAAATCAGTGTTGAACAATTCAAACAGCAGATCATTCCATTGATTAAGAAATCCAGACGTTTCTTTGTGGACGGAAATAATTACATCGCAGCCATTATTGTGTTTAAGTTACTTGAGCAGATCATCTTTAAAGCCAATGCGTTTAAGTTCTATGATTCTATTCAAGACTTACCTGATCATGTGGTGGAAGGTTTTATCAAATACGTACAAGATCAAACTGGGTTGATTGAAGCGGATTATCAAGCCGATCAGAAGCAGCATAAGACCGAGGTGAAAAAGGCTGAACGCTTTCTATTAGAATCTATGCAGCAGCAGGATCAATTGACAATCTTCCCGATTTGCTTGGGTATTCATCCAGAAGCTTTATCTGTGATTCGCTTATATGATCTTGATCTTTACCTCAGTGCTTTCCTAAAGTTAATTCGATCCAGAGATACTGAGCTGTTTCGTTCCATTCATTCGGTGATTTGGCAGATTAAACATGATCCAGAGCAGGGCTACTATGTTCAGTTATTCTGTATCTATGCTGGACAGGCACAAGCTGTCACTCTAACGGATCATGCCCGCAGAATCGGTGAGCAATGGTTGGATGTAACCAATGGTTATGGAGCCGTTTCATTTGAAGAGCATGATTTAAAAGGTATCGCAATAAATTGTTTGGATGACAAGCAGATTCAACGTGCTTTGCAAGTTGTAAAAACCCGTTTAAACAACCATGCTAGAAATCATTACTTAAGAGTGACAAGGCATCGTAGAAAGACCTTTGATTGTCAGCGGATAGGATTGAATCCAATTTGATGATGGAAAGGGATAGCAAGACCATCAATCTTATTATCAATGGATAGTTTAGGTTAAGTATTTAATCGAATAAAAAGATGATGCGATAATTGTTTTGAACAGGTATCTGGAAGACCATAATTTATTGATTATTCAGATACCGACATTTGGGTATTGGCTTGTTACATTATGAATCTAGTTTACTGAAGAGATTTCGTCATGACTGAACACTTAGAGTCAATAGCTGTAAAAATTTGTGAAGCTATTTTACTTAACCAAAAGCAACATTATATTGAACAAGATATTCTTGGCAGTGATATTAAAATTATTGATCGGTTGTTGTATCGCAGAGATGAATTGAAAGATGCTTATTCAGAATTATATGTAAAATTCAAGAATGATCATACATTACTTGAGATAGCATTAAACTTGTTTATTGACGCTGCTTCACAATGGAATCCAGAAGAGGTTAAGGAAGCAAGAGAAGATCGTCGTAAATTAGAGAATGTTAATAAACAAATCTCAATCAAGGCAAATGAACTGGCTGATTTGTTAGCATTGAGGTCTGAATTAGAGAATACATCATCTTTTAGTTCAGCAACTTATTGTCATATTGCCAATGTTATTTATGATGCATCTAATGACAATTCGTTTTTTCAGTATGGTTTAAGAGATAAATTGAAAGGTCTTCAAGGGCAATTTGATTTGAAGTATTGGCCTAGATTGGATCAAATTATAAGAACCTTGGCTGAAGATGCTGATCATGCAGAGCTATCAGCAATTGACTCTGTCACTGAAAGTGCAACAAAAAGCCAGACATCATCAAAAGCTGATTATTTTAGAGCGTTATTTGAGATAATCGAAAATAATCTTCAACTCAATTATGGGTTTCTTCCAGATGATTTTCGTTTAACAGATAATACTATAGCTACAATGGCAAATTGCACATTAGCTTTAGCACCTAATGATATGGTAGATAGCTTATATGTGAAAAATATCCGTCATCGTAAGTGAATGATTAGCTAATTAAGGGAATAAAAATATTCCCTAAGACAAATAGACAGAATCAATTTTCATCGTTTTTAATGACTAAAAATTATAGGTATAGGTCAATCCGCTGTTGGTGGTGACGGTTACCTCACGCACATTTTCAGCAGCACAACCGAGATACACCTGCGCTACTGAGCCATAGCGCATATTTTGATAATCATAAAACCCTTTGGTTCTACAATTACCACGATTGATTGATACGTTGGTCAGGCTGGTTGGATCATCATTTAGTGACATGATATTGAGTTTATCGACATAACCTGTCATGGAATATTGTGATTCATCACGGCGAACACGGACTTCAAACTGTTCCTGTAAGGGTGGTTCCTGTGACAATTCCGTCATTTGCTCAGCATCAGCACCATTTTCTAAAAATGATTTATCAACGACAAAATCATCCTCGGATTGATTGCTCGTCTGAGACTGATCAGAAGTGGTATTCGCGCTAGAGGCTGTATTTTGATCTGCTGTTGCTTTGGGTTCTACTGTGGCTTGAGATTCTTTGGCTGGACTACATGCGGTTAAGCCCAGTATTAGTACACTGGATAAAAGAATCGGATGAATCAGTTTCATGGCTGAGTTCCTAAAATGCTTATTTCATCTATGAATAAAGTCGTTGTTGTTTGTTATTGGTTATTTACATTTGCCTTTTTGAACCGATTGCACCAGACGCGGTTCAGTTTTGTCTGCATCTAAACGTAGGCAAATGGCTTTCTTGCTTTTGATGGAATTAGCAATCAGTTCTTCACCCTGAATTGGACTGGCACCACCTGCGTTATAAACTTGGTAGCGTTTGCCAGTGGTGGTTTTAAAACTAAAGGCATCACCTGATTCACTAAAACCTTCGATCTTTTTAACAATCACAGTTGCTGAATTGGATTGTGCAAACAGTGAAGTACAGATTAGACTGAGGCCACAGGCCAAGATCATTTTTTTCATTTTGTTATTCCTATAGTTTAGTTCTTAAAAATGGTCACAGGCCAAACCACGGCTTTACCAAGGTTGTAGGCATAGCTGTAATGTGCGGTACTGCTGCAATTCTTGAAATATACTGAGCAAATCAGTGCGATCAGCACATAGCCGATAATTAAATAGTTTTTCATGTGTTTCCCCAGATGCTTGAATTTATGACTGGCATTGCTGAACAGCGTGTGCCATCACCACATTGAAATCTTCTGGTGGCTGCATGGTTTCTCGAACCGTGACATCCGCCATTTTTTCCATGAATTCAGGCGAGTAATGCGCTTCGACTTTGTCGTAAATACAGCCGCAAGTAGAGCGGTCTAAACCACCCGCCTGACAGCCTGCTTTAAAGTCACGTTTGACTTTGCTGTCACAGGCAGTCAGCAGGGTGCTACTCAGGACAATAGTTGTTAGCCCAAACCAAGTTTGATATTTCATTTCTGTTCCAAATCATTGTTATCTATTGTTCTAAAGTCATACGGATGGGTTTATTTATGCCAGCCTGCCAGATAAATCAGCAGCCATAGTCCGCCAAGCACAAAAACAAAGGGGCCTAGCATCGCCACCACGACGACAATTAAAATGAGCTGTGCGATCAATTTCATCATGTTGTTCCAGCACAAAGCAGCCCCTGAATTAAAAACTCAGTGGTTGAACAGTGCGGTGAAATGAATCAGTGCACAGAAGTTAAATAAAATGTTGGAATCGGGATGAAATGCCGAAGTCGGGAAGTAGGTATAAATGAGGCGAGTGCAGGGGAAGCACACAAATTGAATAGCGTCATAGATGACTCCTGTATGTATAGAAGTTCTACCGAATCACTGTCAATTGATTATGGTGGCAGAACGAAAAGGGGTTGACAGACTGGACATACAGAACCAGCACGCGCGGACGCGTCCCCCTCCCGTTCTACCGCAAAGGGGGACGAGAAGGTTTTACGCACGTAGAGAATACTCAGAAGAATAAACTCTGATGCGCTGTATGAAACGGTCTGTCAAAACCGACTGGCAATGTAGGCCAGTCCTTGCATCATAATCGCTGATAAAAATCAGGTCAATTGATCCCTGTATCCAGTCGTTAAAATTGATCTAAAAAAACATCGATTCAAATCACATTCTAAAAAAATACAGATACATATCATCTGAATGAGAAGCATGTGGCTCTTTCAAAACAGCCCTATGTAATAACCCGATTCACGTTTTGCCTGTTTTCCCCCAAAGCAGGCTTTTTTATTTCACTCATTTTTTATTACAGGAATTATTCAGATGAGTCTGCCATGTCCTTATTGTCAGTCCCGAGACACGGTACTGCTGGAATCCCCACAACATTTAGTTAGCAACAGTCATTCACCTTCAGCGCAAAACAATGTGATGTCACCTCTGGCATTGGCAACTTTAGGTATCAGTGTTTCGAAAAGTTTAAACATCCCCCCGATTGCAGGCGCCTTGGTGGGTGTCCTGATCGGTGGCATTTGGATGCTGGTGACGGAGGATGAATTTCAAAACAGCTCGCATCCTGTTTATACCCGACATTATTACTGCAATGACTGTGACCGCGATTTTAGTCCAAGCATCCGTAACTAATTTTTAAATCAATTTATCAAATGACCTTTTACAGCAATTCAACTTTTTATAGGAATTAACATCATGGCACATCAAATTGAACAAATGGCTTATGTCGGTGAAACTCCTTGGCACGGCTTAGGCAACCAGCTTATGCAAAACCAACCGATTGAAGTCTGGGCACAACAAGCGGGTATGGACTGGCGGATTGAATCCTCTGATGTCAGCTATATGGCTAAAAATGATCGTGGACAAAGCATCATCATGCCTTATGAAGAACAACGGGTGTTATATCGCTCTGATACTCATGCTCCTTTATCGGTAGTCAGTCAGCGTTATCAGGAAGTGCAACCCACGCAGATCTTAGAGTTTTACCGAGATCTGACGGAACAATCAGGCTTTGAATTGGAAACCGCAGGCGTGCTCAAAGGCGGTAAAAAATTCTGGGCTTTGGCGCGAACAGGGCAGACCTCGGCACTCAAGGGTAAAGATGTCAGTAATGGTTACATCCTCTTAGCGACTGCATGTGATGGCACCTTAGCGACCACGGCACAATTCACCAGTATTCGTGTAGTGTGTAACAACACTTTAGCGATTGCCTTAAAGGGTCAAAACTCAAGTGCAGGTGTAGTGAAAGTCCCACACAGTACCAAGTTTGATGCACAAAAAATTAAGCAGCAACTGGGTATTTCAGTCCGTACATGGGAGGATCACATGTATGAAATGAAACAACTGAGTCAGCGTAAAGTCACACAAACTGAAGCGGCAGCCTATTTTGATGGGGTGTTTAACAACACTAGCCTGAGTCCAATTGAACAGGAGGATGGCATTATTCAGTTTTACCGTAATGTCGCTACGCAAGCCACGAAAGCCGAAAACAAAACTGAGCCGAATGGACGTGCCATGTCTAAAGTCATGACTATGTTTAACGGGCAGGGTCGGGGAGCAGAGCTGAGTTCAGCCAAAGACACCGCGTATGGTTTGCTGTGCTCAATCACAGAGTTTGCTGATCACGAACGTCGTGCCATGAGTCAAGATCACCGTCTTGATTCTGCATGGTTTGGGGCAGGAGCGGGTCTCAAACAACGTGGGCTCGAACAAGCTTTACGCATGTTGGCCTAATTTCAAAGCATCTATTGATTAGCCTAAGCAGACTCATCGCAATACTTAAACGCTCAACCTAATAACTAACTTAACTCTTTTTATTCAAAGCTGTGTCTACGGACATGGCTTTTTTTATGCCCAAAATTCAACAATGACAGGAAATTACTATGAACTCAGCCGTAATTCAACCAAACAACGCAACACTGAATATCCATACCAATCGCCCAAAACTGTTTACTGCAAAACGTTTCGTAGAGACTAAAAATATGACTCAGGCCGAATGGCTAGAAGTCAGACGCAAGGGCATTGGCAGCAGTGACTGTGCTGCTGCTTGTGGACTCAATCCTTATATGTCGATGTTGGAACTGTGGATGATCAAAACAGGTCGTATCCAGCAAAACATTGAAGATGAAAGCGAAGGCCATGCACCCTTGTATTGGGGTAAAAGGCTAGAGCCACTCGTTGCGGAATACTACAGCATGCATACCCAGCATAAAGTCCGTCGAGTCAATGCCGTATTACAACACCGTGATCCAGATAAGCATTTTATGTTAGCCAACTTGGATTACTCAGTTGTTGGAGATGCCGATGTACAAATACTGGAGTGTAAAACCGCAGGGGAGTATGGCGCCAAGCTCTGGCGAGATGGTGTGCCTTTATATGTGCTGTGTCAGGTGCAACATCAATTGGCAGTGACAGGCAAGAAAGCAGCTCATATCTGTGTATTGCTGTGTGGACATGAAACTCGTATTTTTAAAGTCACCCGTTCTGAATCCGTGATACAACACATCGTTAATGCGGAACGCTACTTCTGGGACTGTGTAGAAAAGGATACCCCACCTGATGCGGATGCCAGTGAATCGGCAGCCAAAGCACTACAACTGTTGTATCCAGAGCATGTACCACTCAGTACCACAAACTTATCTGAAGATGAGCAAGCCAATCAACAATTTGAGCAACTGATTCAAGTACGCAATCAAGTTGAAAAACACCAAGAGCAATTTGACTTACTTAAACATCAGCTTCAGGCCAAGATGCAAGAGGCTGAACGCGCCACCTTTAAAACAGGTTCGGTGACGTGGAAAAAGGCTAAAGACACGGTCAGTTTAGACAGTAAAGCGTTACTCAAATCACATCCTGAGTATCTCAATCAATTTCCACAAGCCAAGCAAGGGACACGGCGTTTTCAGATTTATGCCAATGGTGCATAAGTCTATTTTTATCCATACAAGCATCAAGTGAAATATCAATAAGCAAGCTCATATCAGCCCATGTTCACGGCATGGGCTTTTTTATACGTATTCAATTTACACAAAAAGAGGAAATCAACATGATCAAAGGTTTAGCAATTACACCGCCCATACTCGGACGGATCAGTATCGGCAAGATGGTCGAGAAAAATGGTAAACGCGTCCCTGAAAAAGATGATCAATTTACCTTGACCTCTCAAATCCAAAATAAAGAGGGCTGGGTGAAACATCCACTGGATGAGCAGCTTCGAGCCAAAGCACCCAATCAAAAACTTAGAAGTATTCCCGTACGGATGATCTTCAATGATCCTGAACTTAACCTTCGAGCAGAGTACAGTTTATTTGATCGACAAACAGGCCGTCCTGTCTGTGTGGGTAATGGTGAAACTTGCCAACGGCTGACCAATCAAGGGGTTGAGCAACATCCCTGTCCATCCCCTGATTTATGCACATTGGCGCAAGGTGGACTCTGTAAGCCTTATGGGCGGCTCTATGTGAATTTGGATGAGTCAGATGAACTCGGCACCTTTATTTTTAGAACCACAGGTTTTAACAGTATTCGAACTTTGGCTGCTCGATTGTCTTACTACCACGCGTCATCGAATGGCTTGCTTTCATGTTTGCCGTTACAGCTAACACTTAGAGGTAAATCAACCACACAAAGTTATAGAACCCCTGTGTATTACGTGGATTTAACTTTGCGGGATGGTGTTCATTTACAGGAAGCCATTCACACGGCCAAAGAAATTGATCAGAAAAGTAAGCTGTCAGGTTTTAATCAAGCTGCTTTAGATCAAATGGCTCGCCATGGTTATAGCAATGCACAGTTTGAGGTGAATGGGGAGGAATGTGTGGATATTGTGGAAGAGTTTTTTAATGAGGAGGCCAATTTTCAGCAAGAGAATAAAGGAAAAAATGAACAAGCGCATGACCTGTCATATGTTCAGGACATGCAGCATGGATTGCAAAATAATGTGAAGGCAGTGAACTGATTACATCCAAAAGTTAATTTTTACAGAGGGCGCTATGATTTGAGCGAATTGCCGCTCGCATCAATGATTAGGAGTAAACATCATGAATGCGTTCACAGGTCAAACTTTTCAGATGAATCAGATTATCAATATTAAAGAAGTGATTCAATTTACAAGTATCAGTCGGGCAAAGATCTATGAAATGATCAACATTGATTCGAAGTACTATGATCCAAGTTTTCCAAAACCAGTACGGTTGAGTGAATCTCGTATTGGGTGGGTGGCATTGGAAGTCCATCAATGGATCGAAGCTAAGATACGAAGTCGATAAGCATGGGGGCGAAAGCTCCCTTATTTTTATATTGATTATATTCGGATTAAAATCAGTAAATATTCTTATCACTATTCCTTATGTAAAATTCTATCAACAGATAAAATAGTAGTTAGGCGGCTCCCTATCCGTATGCATGCAATCATCAATAAAATTGTACAAATAGAAATAGCTATTATATAGCTGCCGTACCATTTATATGTCCAAATCAAAGATATTAAAAAAATGCTAAGTAATAAATAGATATAAAGAATATTATTTCTTGTGTTTTTTATATTTTTTAATTCAAACGGTTGTGTAATTTTTATATTATTTTCTTGATATGTAATATCTAAAAGTGGCCAAGCATCAAGAATTGATTTAGCAGCTTGCTCTATGTCAGCAAAATTACCTTTTATGAGTAAGAAAATTAACCGGTGGTCATACTTGTCTGTGCCTAGGCAAGCATTTACTTGAGCATCTAAAACAAAAGGGGGTAATTTTTTTTCTGAATCAATTTGGCTTTGATATATTTCATGTAGATTTTCAATACCGATCTGTTTTTCTTCAAATTTTTTCTTATTCAGTTGAAATCTATAATGAGGTGAGAAAATATATTTAAGTCCAGTTCCAAATAAACTAAAACCAAATAATGCGATAAGGATTTGGACTATAGCACTTTGCATTTCAATCATGTTCCAAAGATTATTCTAGGATATATACTTTTTGTTCAGGGAAAAGTAGCATTAAATTTTTAGGATTAATTTTAAATAAAGGGCCTTTCTCCGCGGCAGCTCCAGTTTTATTTTTTCGCTTGATCAAATGATCCATTGTAATAATACCTTCATCTAGTAATTGCATAAATTGCCCAATCAAAGGGTTCTTAGTATGTATGATTGACTTCAAAATGAAATATTCATGGCCATCTATGAAAATAGATTCTGCTTGAATCCAAAAAGTTTCTTTATGTTTTTCTAGTAAGCGTGCACGTAAAGTAGCTCCTTGCCAATAGGCAATATCACCATCAGTAGTGTGCTTCTCCACTAATAAGTCTTCATTTGCTCTATATTCGAATTGAAGCCCTTGTGAGTTAGGAGATTTGGTATTTATTGTACAATATAGCTTTAAGTCAGTATTACGCATATAACCATACTTATCAACAATTTCCCCACTATTTTTAAGAGGGCTAAGTTTCCAATCTGCAACTTGAGCGAAAATAGTTGAACGGTTTTTCTGAGCCTTGGCTTTTTCCCTAGCGGACTTAAGCTCAATTCCTTTATAGTCAGGTGTTTTTAATGAATTAGCTTCAATACCTAAAGCGTGCTCAATGGTCATGCCAATAGCTGTATCGCCTGCCTTAACTGCCTTTAGTGGACCTTTTCTTGCTAATGACTTAAGTTTTTCTAGAAGTTCTATGGCTACAGATTCTTTTTCTGATACAAATGTAGCCAGTAAGTTTTCATAATTTTCCAAATTTATTTTAGAAATATTAAAAACGTACAGTAAATCATTTACTAGAACTAAAGCTAAAGTATCATTTGGTTCAGCATGTTTATTGAGTTTATAAACCCAAATACGAGGGTCACCTAATTTTGTTCTAGGGCGGTATAGACTAACTTGAGTATCTATAATTGCTGTAGACGTAACAAGTTTTGCAGGCTTCCGTTCAATAATGCCTTGTTCTTGGATTTGATAATTATGGTATCCATTTAAAACAAAATATTCTCGTAGTGTTGAAACTGCATCCATAATCGATTTGACTAGACCAGTTGCAGTAATTGCAAGGAGTGAATAATCAATACCAAGTTTGGCTAAAATTTGTCTATTGTGTAATACAACGCCAGCGTCATTATTCGAAAACCTTGGTAGTGGTGGTTGCTTCTTTTCTTTCTGATTAGATATAGAAGTAGCTTGTACTAATTCTTGCCAATTGCTGTAACCTTCTGCTTGGGCAATAAGGTCTTGTGCTTGGGAAAGTTGAATATTTTTCTCTTTCTTTAGCTTTTTAGCATCATCTTTTAAACGGGTTATCGAACGTTTTAGTGGGAGTTTTTCTTGGCTCATTGAAAATTACTTTTTGTGCGTATGAATGCTTACCCCGCAACTAAGCACCAGATACAAACAAAAAGGACTGGTATATTTTCAATGAGATGACCAAAAGGGGTCTTTACAGAATGCGGGCTGAAAGCTTATCTCAGAAGCCTATAGTCTTATATTTCCATAGCTTAATAAAAAGATCAACTTAGCAAGAATTTAAAACGACATTTCATGTCGTATGCTGCCTGGACTTTTATTTTTTTTCTGATTACAATGTTTGTGATTTTTTTAATGCTTTTAAAAGGAATATCCTAAGTTGAACCATATTGAATTGTTTGCAGGCTGTGGTGGATTATCATTAGGTCTTGAATCCGCTGGCTTTAAATTAGTGATGGCAAATGAGCTATCACCTATGGCAGCAGAAACTTTTGCCTACAATTTCTTTAATGAAAACTTAGAGGAATCATGTCCAGAAAGTCGTGTGATGTGGTTGAGCAGTAATTATGCAAAGGAAAATAGAAAAGCTCGTTTAAGAGAGGATCCTAGAAAATTCCCTGAGCTGAGTGAAAATAAATCAGATTTTTCAGAAAATACTGAATTAAACGGAAAATTGGTCGTCGGTAATATAGTTCAATTAAATCAATGGTTAGATAGAAATCCGAAGCAGGTTATTGAATTAAGAAATGCTTATGGGAGTGAAGGTGGACTGGACTTAGTGTCTGGAGGCCCACCATGCCAAAGCTTTAGTATGGCGGGATTGAGACAATTTAATAATAACCGCAATACCTTACCGTGGGAGTTCGCAAAATTTGTGAAAACAACCCAACCTAAAATTGCTTTACTGGAAAACGTTACTGGTATCTTGAGAGCTTTTGATGTTGATGGTAAGAAGTTCTATGCTTGGTTTGAAGTCGCAAAAGCATTTGCGCAAATAAACTATATTCCTTTATGTCTTCATATCAATGCCAAGTATGCTGGTGTTGCCCAGAACCGCCCACGTTTTATATTCCTAGGGGTTCGACACGATGTATTTGATAATATTTATATAAAACTGAATGAAACTGAAAAAAAGTTATATAAACAATCAATAAGCCTTGTGAATGATTTAAAGAAAGGCATCGATGTTGAGTATGGGGCATTACCATATTTTGATGTCACTTATGATGAACATCAGGATCTATTTAGGAATACCTTTTTAAGCCCTTTAGTCAAATATAAAGATAAGGAATTTACAGTTAAGGATGCCATTGATGATCTACGCGAAGAAGGTTCAGTAAAATCTCAATATATAGAATTAATTAATACTTCGCTTATGCAAGATCATAGGGGAAGCAAAAACCTTATGAATCATGACCTGAGAAATAATGGTATCCATGTTCAAAGGCGTTTTAGGATTTACCAGATTCTTCAATTGTTGGATAACCAAACCAAGAAAGAAGCCTTGGATTTATTGAAAGGAAAAATTAATATTGTTTCAGTTTCTGCTGCTCAGAAGTTACTGAGCTATGATTACCTTATTGATCTAAATAAATATGCAAGATTTTTTTCTATTGATGAGCTTATTTCTTATTTCAATGCTCATCAAACAAAAAAGCAAACCCAAAAAGCTTTAGTTTCAGATCAGCCTGCGCCAGCAGCGTTGTCTATTCCAGATGATGCCTGTCATTATCATCATGACGAATTGAGGACTTTAACAGTTCGTGAAATGGCACGTATTCAGTCTTTCCCAGATCATTTTGTTTTCCGTTCTAAAGTTACGACAGGGGGGCAAATGAGACAATTTGAAGTACCACAATATACACAGGTTGGAAATGCAGTTCCGCCTTTGTTGGGTCAAGCTTTAGGATACGTAATAATGGAAATGCTTGAAAAATATAGATTGTAATAAAAAAATAATGAACCGAAGGTATCTAGAAAGTATGGGCTAAGTTAGCACTTGACGAATAGTGGACTTAAATGTACGCTGCGTTTTTTATAGTTCATTAAAATCAGATGATAGGAATTGACCTGTTTGCCGGAGCCGGGGGGCTTTCTTTAGGAGCACTTAGAGCTGGAGTAGATGTTAAGTATGCAGTTGAAGTAGACCCTCATGCTTGTTTGACGTATAGAAAAAATCATCCAGATACTATTTTAATTGAAAAAGATATCTCTTTAGTTAGCGCTGATTGTTTTAAAGATATTCAAAGTAAAAAAGATGATTTAGTAATTTTTGGTGGTCCTCCTTGCCAAGGCTTTTCTACATCAAATCAACGTAATCGCTCAGCTGAAAATATAAAAAACTGGCTTTTTCTTGAATATATGAGATTGGTAGAAGAACTTGATCCTAAATACGTAGTATTTGAAAATGTTAAAGGTATTTTTGAGACAGAGCAGAAAGTATTCTTTAATCTAATTATTGAAAATTTTAAAAAGCTAGGCTTCAATGTTAATTACTTTATATTAAATGCAGCTAATTATGGCGTTCCGCAGAATCGTAATAGGTTATTTATTATTGGGGCTAAAACACAAACGGTGATGACAAAACCTCCTCAAAGTAGGGGCTTAGTTAGCGTTGGTGATGCGATAAGAGATTTGCCAATAGTTGATAATGGTAATCGTATTTGTGAGCTTCCATATGCAACTCGTGCAAATTCTAAATATGCAGAAATTATGAGAAATAATAATAATGAGCTATGTTCTAATAATTTGGTGTCTAGAAACTCAACAGAAATAATTGAAAGATATTCTTATATCCCTCAAGGTGGTAATTGGGAGAATATCCCTAAAGAATTAATGAAAAATTATAAAGATGTATCTAGATGTCATACAGCGATTTACCGACGATTAACAGAGTTAGAGCCTTCTGTTACAATAGGTAACTATAGAAAAAGTATGTTGATACACCCTTGGAAGAATCGAGGCTTATCAGTAAGGGAAGCCGCTAGACTACAATCTTTTCCTGATGAGTTTCATTTTTATGGCTCTATTGGTTTTCAACAACAACAAGTCGGTAATGCTGTACCTCCGTTCTTAGCTGAGGCGGTTTTTTTAAATTTAAGGAATTTGGTATGACAGAAAAAGGTTTGTTGCCTTTGGAAATATACTTTAAAGAACAAGCAAAAAGAGTAAGTGAATTTCCAAATAAATCTACTGACTATTTTGCCAAGTACCAAAATATTTGTGATTACTTAAGAGAGCATATTTATCCTAATATTAATGTTGGATTAACAATAAATTCAGATGATACAGTTGGCAATGAAGTTGTTAAAGGACTTTATACGTCACATGGCCAAGATCATTTTGATGAAGTTGTAAATTATGCTGGTCAATTACTCGGTTTAAATACAAGCAGCATTGATATAGGGCTAAAGCCTTTTGAGCTTTATGCACTTTTAGTTGCTATACGTATACATGATGCAGGGAACATATTAGGTAGAGAAGGGCATAATGAGCGTTGTTTTGAAATTCTTAGTGATATAAATTCAAAAGTGAATCTAAGTACTAATGAAATACAAAGAATTGCAAAAATTGCAGCGGCGCACGGTGGTAAAACTAAGAATGGTTCAAAGGATACAATCTCAACTTTAAAAATAAATCATGGAATTGCTTCAAGTCCATTAAGAGAAAGACTGATTGCTGCCGTAGTTCGATTTGCAGATGAGATTTGTGAAAATAGAAATAGAAGCAGTAACTATTTAATAGAAAAGGGTAAAATTCCAGAACATAGCTTGATTTACCATAAATATGGGGCTGCGATTAATAATAATAGTGTGAATAACGGTGTTTATACAATTGATTTTATTTTAAACGTTGATGATCTCAGAAATAAGTATATGTTTAATGAAATCGTAGAAAAAGGAGAGATATTTTTAATAGATTATATATACACACGTTTAGAAAAAATGAATTTGGAAAGGGTGTATTGTAATAAATTTATGGGAGTATTGTGCCCAATTAATTCAATTAAAGCATCTATTAGTGTTCATGATGACATTGGTGATGACCTCATTGATCCAATTGCAATAGAGTTAAATGATATAGGCTATCCAAGTATTGATGAAGCGCACCCTAATCTACAAAGATGTAAAGATGTATTAAATGGCGAAGCAGTTCTGAAGCAAATAGAAGGCGAAATTAATGGATAATAATAAACTTTTAGATAATCCTTTTGCTGTTTACACACCTGAAAATTTGACAGCAGGTCAGATAGTCAGCCTTTTCGTTGCTTATCCAGAGTTTTCTAAATTTGAAATTAATGGCCATCAATTTATTGATGGGCATAGGGGAAGTGGAAAAAGCATGATGCTCAGGATGATGTGTCCTGACTGTCAGTCTATTGAGAAAGGTAGTTTCTTAGATATTAAATATTTTGGTGTTTATATACCGATAAAAACGACAATTATTAATAATCCAGAGTTTTTGAGAATTGAAAATGAATTAGGGGGAAGTGTTTTATCTGAAAGTTTATTAACCATTACTATACTTAGTTTTTTGTTTCAGAATTTAAAAGAGCATGCATCAAATTTTATTTCTATGCATACTGAGAGTAGTAAAGTTGAAAGTTTTATCCATAATGAAATTTATTATTCATTTAAATATTCAGGTGTTAAACCCGAAAATTTAGAATTTTTAAAAAAAGAAATTAATAATATAGAAGAAGCATTCGCTGATATAATAAAAATGCTTGATGAAATATATTCTGAAACAGTAATTTATATTAGAAGAAGAGCATTAACGAAAGATAGTGTTGATTATAATGGTCCATTGTTGGGTTTTCAGGATACTGTAATGAATATTATTGATGGAATACAGAAAAATAATATTCTGCCTAATATTCCGATTTACTTTTTATTAGATGATGCAGACAATTTAAGTGAATTACAGACTAAAGTTCTTAATACATGGGTCTCTTACCGTTTTATTGATAAGGCTTCTTTGAAAATTTCTACACAGTTAAATTACAAAACTTATGAGACTATTTCTGGTGTCAGAATTCAAGCGCCTCATGATTTTTCTAGAATAGAGTTCACTACAAATAGAACGGGATCAAAAAAAGAGGGTTATTTAAGCTTTTTAAAAGAAATTGTTGAAAAAAGATTAGAGCTATATGGTATTAATAAGACAGCTGAAGAATTCTTTCCATCTGATAGAAATCAAGAGATTGAAATTAAAAAAATAGAGGAAATTATAAAAAATAAATATGAAAAAGAAGGGCGTGGGTATAGGCAGAATGATGACGTTTATAGATATGCTCGTCCTGAATATATTAGGCTTTTAACCCAGAAAAAATCTTCAAGTAATTATAGTTATTCTGGCTTTAAGCAGTTGGTGAATATTTCTACTGGAATTGTAAGGTATTTTTTGGATCCTGCTGCTTCTATGTATAGCGAACAGCAAAAAGTAAATAAAAATGTGAATGAAATTGATCCAACTATCCAAGATAGGGTTGTGAGAGAGGAAGCTGGTAAGTTATTAAATGATTTCTATAATATTTCCACTCAGAATGATAGAGCTAAGGCTGAGCAGTATGGGCTATCAAATATTGATAAGCTACAAAATCTTATTAATGGATTGGGCGAGATATTTAAAGCGCATATTCTTGATGAGCTAGAATCACAACGTCGATTGGACTCATTCACCATTAGTGGAAATCAGACTCAGGAGCTAAAAGATATTTTAAATCTTGGATTAATTCATGGGTATTTATATAAAGATATCAGAGGGTCGAGAGATGGATTAGGACGTGAAACAAGATATGTCCTTACAAGAAGATTAGCCCCAATGTTTAGCCTTGACCCCAATGGGTATTCAGGTGATAAATCATTGCCAGCAGACTTATTGCAACTTTTGATGAATAATCCGAAAGCTTATACAAGTAGCTTGAGAACTAAGGGTACAGCAGCACTTAATCAGGGTGATTTGCCTTTATTTACTGAGGTGGAAAATGATCGATAAAATGAAGATTAGTGATTTTTGTGAAAAATATTCATTAGAAGATAATATATTTATACAGGGTATAGGCTTTGATCAAAGATGCTTAAGTATTTTAAGAGCTATAGATTTCTCAAAATCTGAATTATTAATTGGTGTTGTTAATCTAAAAGGAAAGCATTATTCAAAAAAAAATTCAGATTTATTTAAAGATATTACAAAAGATAAAGGTGTTTTAGTTGGTGAGAGTAATAAGTCGATATTATCAATTTTAGATGAGACTTTTGAAATAGTAATTGATAAGTATCATAAAAATAATGAAATAAAAATTTTTATTGATATATCATCACTTTCAAGAGAGATGTTATTATCAATGTTAACCTTTTTATCAAATTTAGATTTATTAAATAATATTTATTTTTTAAATGTTATATCTAAATCTTATGGGGGGTGGTTGTCTCGTGGAGTTGTTGAAATAAGATCTATTATAGGTTTTTCTGGTTTTATTTTGCCTTCAAAAAAAATGCATCTTATAGTTTTTGCAGGTTTTGAGGCGGATAGAATTAAACATATTATAGATGCTTGTGAACCACATAAAATATCAATAGGTGTTGGGGGCAGAAACCAATCAATATCTGAGTCTTTTTCGGTTGTAAACTCTGAAAATGTAGAAAAAATTTATAGAGATTTAATTGAAATAAATACAGAAGTTGATTTTTTTGATTTCTCATGCTTTGATCCATTGGAGATGGTTAGTCAACTTGATAAAATTTATCAGAATGTTGATACCTTAAATTATAATATTGTAATGGCTCCATTAAATACGAAATTATCTACAATTGGTGTTGGACTTTTTTCTCTTAAGCATGAAAATATTCAAATATGTTATGCTGAAGCTGAGGAATATAATTATAATGCTTATAGTGATGCAACAGATGAAATGTTTGTTTTTAATGTAAAATAGATTGATTTTAATAAATTGTGAACTTTCATCAATATTTTAAATTGATGAAAGTTCACAGTATTTTTTAATGCTATTTATTTAAATTTTAATAATAATTTTTTGTTGAAAAATTTATAAAGTTTTCAAATCTGAACTGTGGCCTTTATAATATATAAATTATTTAAGTTAATTATTTTGATTTTTTATATTATTTTTATTTCAATATTCAGTTTTATTTCTCAATCCATCAATAAAATTAGCCCATTCCTGCATCATCTTTGTTCTGTATTCGAGGTGTTGTGCATGGTTATACGCCTGAGAGACGGCATTACCAACGGTGTGTGCTAACTGTATTTCAATGGCATCATGCATATAGCCTTGCTCATGTAATGTTGTAGATGCAAGTCCACGAAAACCATGCCCCGTCATTTTACCTGTATAGCCCATAGTGCGAATGGCACTTAATAGAGCGTTATTGCTTAGCGGTTTTGCAGTACTGTGATTATAGAAAACAAATTGCTTATTACCTGTGAGTGGCTGTAGAGCTTGGATGAGTTCAATAGCTTGTCTTGATAAAGGAACAATATGAGGTAAAGCCATTTTCATTTTATACGCAGGAATCCTCCATAAATGATTCTCAAAATCAATCTCATTCCACTCCATGTTAATGAGCTCAGCAGTTCTTACAAAAGTTAAAGTCATTACTTGTAAGGCAGTTTTAACTAAAATGTTACCGTGATAACGATCCATTCGCTCTAGGAAAGGAGGAAACTCAGAAATATCTAAACGGGCCATATGTTTCACTTTACGAGGCTTGAGAGCTTCTTGAAGATGAGGGGTTGGATTATTCTCAATGAGTCCTTTACGAATTGCATAACGAAAAATACGCCCAGCTAAAGGAATAGAGCGTTTAGCCATCTCTTGAGCACCGCGTGCTTCAATTTGCTTAGCACAAGCAAGGACATCTTTCCCTTTAATCTGATCAATAGGCATATTACCTAACGCAGGGAAAAGATCTTTTTCAAATACAGATAAGTCACGTAAGTAAGTCCCTTCTTTAATAACAGCCTTACGATCTTCCATCCATTCCATAGCAAGTGATTTGAAAAGAATGCTTTCATCGACTTGTTGTTTCTTTTGCTTTTTCTCTTCATTGGGATTAATCCCATCTTTAAGCTTTAATCGTGCTTCATCTCTGGCACGGCGAGCCTGTGCAAGCGTAGTTTCAGGGTATGTACCAATACTGAAGATATTCTCTTTTCCCTTCAATCGATACTTCATTCGCCAATGCATTCCTCCAGAAGGAGTGACCTCTAGATACATGCCTTTTTCATCAGAGTATTTAGTTTTCTTTTCTAAAGGTTTTATTTTTCTGACTTGAGCATCTGTAAGCATGGCAATAATTCCACAGAATTGGGGGTATAATTTTAGGGGTAAAATATTATACCCCCAGTTATACCCCCAACTACATCAAGCTTGCAATAGATCAAGTAGATTGTATGAGACGTAAAAAAAGCTTAAACCCTTTAGATTTAAGCTTTTTTAGACCTTATGAGATTCCATAAGAATTGAATTTGGCGGTGAAAGAGGGATTCGAACCCTCGATACGCTATTAACGTATACACACTTTCCAGGCGTGCTCCTTCAGCCACTCGGACACTTCACCATTGCGCCGCGATGATAGCGAAAAAAAGCCCTTCTGCCAAGTTGAAACAATTGATTTAGAGCAAAAGTTTTTGCTCAATGATATGATTGCGAAAAAATAGTGTTCAAAACGAAGACGAAATATGCAAAGTACTGCACAAAAAGCCGCATTGCCCGCGATTACTCTGGCAGCATTAGGGGTTGTGTTTGGAGATATTGGAACCAGTCCACTCTATGCGCTGAAAGAATCATTCCATACAGTACATGGCTTGGGGATTAACCCTGAAAATGTATTGGGTATTTTGTCGATTATTTTTTGGACCATGACACTGGTCATTACCATTAAATATGTCGCCATTGTTATGCGTGCAGATAACAATGGTGAAGGCGGAATTATGGCGCTGTTGGCCCTAAATTTGCGTAATACAAATTTTAGTGATCAAAAAAAGTTACTGTTAATTGCGATTGGCTTTATTGGTGCTTCCCTGTTTTTTGGGGATGGCATCATTACCCCCGCAATTTCAGTGTTATCTGCAGTTGAAGGGCTGTCTATCGCTACAAATGTTTTAGACCCTTATATTATACCAATCGCCATGACGATTGTGACCATATTGTTCATCATGCAAAAGTATGGAACAGCCTTTGTGGGGAAGTTTTTTGGTCCAATAACTTTATTATGGTTTTTAGCACTGGGATTCTTGGGAATCTCTAGCATTATTCAGACTCCTGTAGTTTTGGGGATGTTTAGTCCACATTGGGCTTTCCAGTTTATTGTCACTCATCCCTTAATGACCTTCTTTATTATGGGCGCGGTCGTACTGACCGTGACAGGCGGGGAAGCCTTGTATGCCGATATGGGCCATTTTGGTCCTGTTCCTATTCGTTTGGCCTGGTTTTTTGTGGTGTTACCTTGTTTGTTAATTAACTATGCAGGTCAGGGGGCATTATTACTTCGCGATCCAAGTGCGATTCAAAATCCATTCTATTTATTGGTGCCTGAATGGGCTCTATACCCCATGATTTTCTTGGCAACGATGGCCGCAGTCATTGCCTCTCAAGCTGTTATTTCAGGGGTGTTCTCTTTAGCACGTCAAGCCATTCAATTGGGTTATTTACCACGACTGACCATTAAACACACCTCAGACTCAGAACAGGGACAAATCTATGTGCCTTTACTGAACTGGGTTTTACTGGCCTCTATTATTGTACTGATCTTGATTTTCCAAACCAGTTCACGCTTATCTCATGCTTATGGTCTGGCTGTGACCATGACCATGTTATGTGACACCTTACTGATTGCTGTGTTTATTCGTTACACATGGAAATGGAATCTACCGAAACTGGTGCTGCTGATTACTCCATTCTTGGTATTGGACTTGGTATTGGTAAGCGCAACCTCACTCAAAGTATTCTCTGGGGGATGGGTTCCACTGTTGATTGGTGGAATTGCTTTCCTTCTATTAATGACATGGAAAGAAGGGCGTGAACTGACCTTCGCCAAGCTCCAGCAAGATACCTTACCTCTAGATATATTCGTGCAAAGTATCGATGAGCAAGCCAATTGGGTAGAAGGGGAAGCTATATTTCTCACGGGTACTCCCACAGTGGTACCGCACGCCATGTTGCATAATATGAAGCACAATAAGGTCTTGCATCAGAAAAATATTATTTTGACGGTTAAAATTCAAGATGTCCCTTACGTCGCTGATCAGGATCGCTTCCAAGTAGAAATGATGAATCGGCATTTTTATCGGGTTGAACTGTTTTACGGTTTTAAAGATGAGATGAATATTCCGCAGGCACTCGAAGCAGTCTACCAATCGATTGAACTCGAATATAATTTGATGCAAATCAGCTTCTTTGTTTCGCGTGAACGAATTATTAGTACAGTGGGTGACGGTATGGCCTCTTGGCGTGAAAAGCTGTTTATTTCGATGCAGCGCAATACCAGTCCGGTGAGTGACTTTTATCGGATTCCTCCCAATCGTGTGGTTGAATTAGGTAGTCAAATCGAAATCTAAGTTTCAGATCGTGCAGACAATAAAAAACCAAGGTGGAAAATCCTTGGTTTTTTATTTGGAGGATGAAAGCCTGAAAAAGAGCGTGATTAGTTCTCTGTTGCCTCTGTCATTGGTACTTCAGGAGAGACCTTTACCGGAGCATCGCTTACAGCAGCTTCTGGTGCTGCTTGTACTGCATCATCTGGCTGTGTTGCTTCAGGGGTGGCTGCAAAGGCTTCCTGGGTTGCAGTGGTCGCAACATGATTTGCTGGTGCGGCAGCCGCAGATTCATTGCTTAGTTCTGCTTGAGGCATATTTGCTGGATTGACTTGTGCATCAGCAGCAGATTGATTGACCGGCGCAGTTGCAATCTGTTGATCTGAACCTTGTTTCGCCTGTTGCGCAGCTAATTCGCTATTCGGTTGTATCTGATCTACATGGTCAGATACAGCCTGAGCTGTTTGCTCAATAGCAGATTCATTTGCTTGTGTGCTAGATGAATCAACTTGTGCTGCTGTATTTAGCTCTGAGCTTTGTGCCGCAGTTGCATCTGAAGCTGAGCTGGTTTGTACTGCGGTTTCAGAACCCGCTGCATTCGACTTGGTGGCAACTTGACCTGCATCCACAATGCGGATTTGACCACTAGCCACTAATTCTTCAATCGAACCTGCCTGACCATTTACTGCAGTGCTTACTTTGACTTTAGATAGACTTTCTAAGGTATCGCCCGGTTGAATGGCTGGTTCTGCGAATGCCGTTGCACTCATCATTCCTGTAACCAGACTTAAACCTAAAAGCTTAAAATGCATAAAATACTCCGTAGCAATCATTATTCAGATTTTTTGCGTATTTTTACCTTGTCATAAGCAGCATCGGTTTTTCAATCAAACATACGTAAAGCTCTTAAGACTGGTTAGAAAAGCTTTAGAAAATGAGACAGACTGTTACAACAACTGTGCTTTTGTTGAACAGTTTTAGGCTAATTGTTAAGCAAATAAAATTTGCTACATATACTTCATTTTCACTGCTTGTTAAGCTCGTGAAAAATGAGGGTTGGTCTCAAAATGGCAGTCAAGAAAGGTAAAACGGGTCAATCTGTAATGCAAATTTTAAAGCGGAATAGTTTAAAAATTATCTTGGGAGTAGTTGCAACCAGTAGTTTTGCAATTGCCTTTGGACAAGAAAGAATTCAACAGCTGATTTCATTGCCATCAGCCTCCAACTCGGCCTGTCTGGATCAGTTTTACCGCGATATTCCGCCGTATCTGGCCAAAAAAAGCCTGACTAAAAATGTCTTTCCTCTGTGCTTTAATGGCTTTAACGTGATGTATTCGGGGGTGTCGAAAACACCTTTATGGGTGGCAGAAGCCCTGACGCCACAACGCTTGAGCCATAAAATTCCACGTGAAGACAACTTCCATGAAGAAACACGTCTAAAGACAGAATATCGAGCGACCTTGGCAGACTATAAAGCTTCGGGCTATGACCGCGGACACATGGCACCCAATGCCGATATGCCGAATAAAGATGCGCAGTTTGACAGCTTCTCATTGGCCAATATGGTGCCGCAAGCTCCGAAGAATAATCAGCAGGTTTGGCGAGAGCTGGAAGAAGCGACTCGCGCGATCGTGACCAAGCAGAAGCAGGATGTCTATATTGTAACGGGACCGGTGTATTCAGCTAAAAAACTGAAGACAATTGGTAATGGGGTGATTGTTCCAACAGCGACCTATAAAGCCATCTATATCCCAAAAACAGGGGCAGCAGGGGTGTACTATGCCGACAATACCCTGAAAAATACTGCACCGAAAGTGCAGGTGATCAGTATCTGTGCTCTGGAAGATCTGACAGGAATTAATATTTTTCCCCAGTTAACCGAAGACCAGAAGCGCAATACTTACAATTTGCCACTAAAAGCAAGTGCAGTGAAAGCAACTCAGAAAATTGCCTATTCACATTGGGATGCAGAAAGCCAATGTGCCGAAGAAGTCAGTGCAGATGAGCTTAACGCTTTGCAGAAAAAGTTTAAATCTTCCTCTGCAAGTTCAGCAAATTTAACCCCTGCACAAGAGAATAACGGTAGTGCAGTAACGAACGGTCCAAATACTCAAGATGCGATTATTAAACAGTTGATAGAAGGGCTTTTGCAGTACATTTTACAGTTGTTGAAATAAGTCTTTTTTAGGTAGGATGAAAGTCGTCATCCTACTTTTTTAATAACAACAAAGATCAGTGAGAATACAATGTTCAAGCCTTTTGAAAATGGTACCGAATCGCATGCCATTCATGACCTCACCTTAGAAAATCAAGAAGACTGTGTCAGTATTTATGGCAATTTACAGCTGACCAAAGATCAGGCCGGGCTTCAGGCAGCGAAAGCCTTGCAGGCTTTTGTTAATGCTGTGGTCAGTGCTTTGGAAAATGAAGCTCATCTTCCGGAAAAAATTGACCGTCAGAATGAACAGGAAATTGAAAATCCATTTTTATAAGCAGTGCTTATGTTTCACATGGAACATAAAAAAAGCTCACCGACGTGAGCTTTTTTATTCTTCAGGATATTTGATATTAATCGGGAAATTGCTGGTTGATTAATCATAACATACTGAATAGATATGACATTCCCCTGATGATTTGAAGGTAAATTTATGCATATTGTTGTTGTCGCCATTGCTGCGGTGTCATGCCTGTCCACTTTTTAAAAGCACGCTGGAAGGCACTTTGTTCGGAATAACTCAGCAATAAGGCAATTTCTTGCAGGCTGAGATGCCGATCTTTTAAATATTGCTCCGCCAATAAATGTCGTACTTCCTGCATACGCTGCTGATAGGTGGTGCCTTGTTGTTGTAAATGGCGTTGCAATTGCCGTACCGACATACTGAGCTGCTTGGCAATCGGTTCGATTTGATACAGGTTTTTTTGCAGTCCGGTGAGAATAGCTTGTTGCAGACGTTCATCTAATTGGGTGGAATTCGGAAGTTTATCCAGGAGTGCCTGAGCTTGCTGCATCAGCAAATGTTGCAGGGTTTGGTCTCCTTGACGAAAAGGCTTGGCGAGCTCGGCAACTGGTAAAATAATTTGCGCCACAGGCTGAGAAAAACGGACTTTGCAATGGAAATACTGTTCGTATAACGCGACATTCTTGGGTGCCGGATGGGTAAAGTGAACCTCATGAATATGAATATCTTCAAATTCCATAGAATGTTTCAGGAACTGAAACATCACGGCAATTGCGATTTCATTGCTGACTTGAGTGGTCAGATGAAAAGGAACACTTCCCCAGCCAATGGCCAAATAATCCCCCAGCATGTCGGCTTGTAAGGGGCTGCCATCATAGATCAAACGATGCAGGTCATGATAACGATACAAAGCTTCACCTAAGGTATTACAGGACAGGGCAATATAGGCAATGATGCCGAGATGTTTGGGTTGTACATATTCGGCAATCTCTAAGCCGAGTGCAGGAATTTTTAAATGCTGATCTACATCGGTCAGTAATTCGCGCCAAAGACAAAAGTCAAAGCGTTCCAAGTTCTGAACTTGTTCAAGTTTTTCAGAAATGGCTAAGCCTTTGGCCTGACTATAGGCATAAAGTAAATGCCCAAGTCCGCCATATACAGAGCCTGTGTAATCTTTAAACTGATGCATATTGATCTTTTTATTGTCGTAATTTGTCAATGAAGTTTTATTTTAAGGTCAATATTTAGCACATTTCATTGCCTATATTCAATACAGAATAGGGAGAAAGCGATAATGTGGAAAGGTTTCTTGTTGGGTTTGGTGGTGGCCAATGGCTTTGAATGGATCGCACACAAATATATTTTGCATGGCACACATCGCAGTGGAAAGCCGCGTTATAGTCCGGTGCCAGACAGCATGAAATCACATTGGGAGCATCATCGTGAAGTCAGAAAAACGGCATTTCATGACCATGGCTATGTCGAAGGTCTTGCCAATTGGCGCACTAAAAATGAAATTATTTCACTGACTGTGGTTGCGGGCGTTTTTGGCACGCTATTTTATCCGGTCTCCAAAGGCATGGCACTGTCTACGGTATATAGTGCCTGTAATTATTATTATATTCACCGCCGCGCCCATTTAGAGCCAGAGTGGGCCATGAAAAAAATTCCTTGGCATTATGATCATCATATGAATTCCAATCAGGATGCCAACTGGTGCGTGACCAAACCCTGGTTTGATTACATTTTGGGAACTCGGGTGATTTCAGCCCCAGAATTGCAGGAGGAAAATCCCTTAGGAATTTTGCTGCCCGACATAGTTTCAAATCTGTTGAACGGTATAACCGAGCGTTATTTTCCGGCGAAATGGGTGGAAAAACAGGGTAATTAGTTATTTTTTTAGAATGAAGTGTAAGTTTTATCGATCAGGAAGATATTGCGCGATAAAATAGCTAGAAGTCACGACTGCCGAGATCTTGTCGTAATTTGTCAATATTTTCGGTATTAATAGTCAATGTTTTTATTATTATTTTTTATATATTTGTTTTCGCAATCAGGCTGGCCCAGTTAAGTTGACGAGTCACTGTATATGTCATTTTACTGTTTTTCTTTTCAAGAAACCGCGCTGTAGTTTTCTTGGTTTATAGGGAGTCTTCAAGACTCCCTTTTTTTATCTGCACTTTTTATGCGGGTCTGATTTCAGAGCTGGTCTATAAATAAAAAAGAGTGGAAAGGACCACTCTTTTTAGATTAACTTGTGTCACTTCTTAGAGACGCATTTCAATCCCTTGTGCAGCCAGATACTGTTTGGCTTCCTGAATGGTGTATTGACCAAAGTGGAAAATAGAAGCTGCAAGTACTGCATCTGCACCACCCTTGAGAATACCATCAGCCAAATGCTGCAAGTTACCCACGCCACCAGAAGCAATAGTTGGAATGGTGACACGGTCATTGATGTTACGCATTAAGGCCAAGTCATAACCGACTTTGGTACCATCGGCATCCATAGAGGTAATTAACAGTTCACCTGCGCCATAATCAGCCATTTTGACTGCCCATTCAATGGCATCAATGCCGGTCGGTTTACGGCCACCATGGGTGAAAATTTCCCATTTATTGTCGCCGGTTTTTTTGGCATCAATCGCCACTACAATACATTGGGCACCAAAGCGTTGCGACGCTTCCTGAACAAATTCCGGGTTAAATACCGCAGCCGAGTTAATGCTGACTTTATCGGCACCGGCATTCAGCAACAGGCGGATATCTTCCACCTTACGCACACCGCCACCTACAGTTAAGGGAACAAAGACGCTTTCTGCCATGCGTTCAACGGTACGGTAAGTGGTATCGCGACCGCTTGAGGTTGCAGTAATGTCCAGGAAGGTAATTTCATCGGCACCTTGTTCATTATAACGGCGTGCTACTTCGACCGGATCGCCTGCATCACGAATATCAAGGAACTGTACGCCTTTCACCACTCGACCATTATCTACGTCAAGGCAAGGAATAATACGTTTAGCAAGCATAATTTTTTCCAAAAATAACAGCCGATTATGAAACTTCGCCACGAAGGTGCTACACCTTGGTAGTTGTAGCAGGTATTCTATCAAAATTATGTAAGTTTTTTTGCAGGTTTTCTATGTCGGTTTATACCCCTTTGACTTTACAGGAAGTTCAGGCGTTTGCAGCACCTTATGGATTAGAGGTGCTGGAGCTGATTCCGATTCAAGGCGGGATTCAGAATACCAACTATTTTTTAGTCTGTGAAAATGCAAAGCAGTATGTGCTGACCGTATTTGAAGAGATGGATGAGCAGGGTGCAGCAGAACTGGTTCCGGTACTGGAGCATTTAGGTCAGCAAGGTTTAGCCGTGCCTGTACCGTTAAATTATGCAGGGCAGGCTATTCATCCTTTAAAAAGTAAGCCTGCGCAGATTGCACCACGCATGATGGGCAAGCATCCCATGCCAGCAACTTTGGAACAGGCACAGGCCATTGCTGTGGCTCAGGCGAAAATCCATGTGGCTCTACAGGATTTTCCGCTGGAACGAGCTGCATATCGTAACCACAATTACTGGCTGCAAGTGGCGAAAGAATTAAAACCGACTCTAAATCCTGCCGATTCTATTCTGCTCAGTGAAGTGCTGGGGCTTTATGACGCACTCACTGCCGTCTATCCAAACCGTCCCAAAGGCTTTATTCATTCCGATTTGTTCCGTGACAATACCTTGTTTGAAGGCAACGAATTGAAAGGAATCCTGGATTTTTACGAATTGAACAAAGATGAATTTCTGTTTGATATTGCCATTACCTTAAATGACTTCTGCACCGAATATCCCGAGGTGCATTTAAATGAAGCGAAAGCCCACGCTTTTTTAGAAGCTTATGAAACGGTGCGTCCTCTGACTCAGGATGAAAAATCCTGTCTGGAAATTTATCTGGCCATGGCGGCAGCACGGTTTTGGCTGATGCGTTTACAAGTCGCACAAAAAAATGCACAACAAGGACGTACAGGAGATGATATTCTTCAGAAAAATCCTTTGGAAATGCGTAATATGCTGGTAGAACGACTAAAATTTGTGACGGCTTGATATAGGATATAAAAATGCGTGATCAGGGGCGATTGGTCGAATGGTTTGATGAAAAAGGCTATGGTTTTATTCAGCCCAATGATGCCTCGAAAGATCGCGTGTTTCTACACATTAAGGATTTTGCCCGTCAAGGGCCCCGTCCGATTGTGGGTTGTGCGCTTGAATATACGGTCTTGCTGGATGGAGATGGACGTTATCGTGCCCAGCAGGTGACTTATCTTAAAGCGTCACAAACCAAAAAAAATGTGAGCAAGCCAAAGCTCTCCAAGCAACCGGCACAAAAATTAAAACCGATGCAAATTGCCTGTATCGGTTATATTTTGGCTCTGGCCGTGTTTACCATAGCGGGTTTATTAAGTGGCATGGTGCTGTTATTTATTAGCATCATTAATGCCATCACTTACTGGATGTACGCTCAAGATAAAGAAGCTGCCTTGCAAGGTAATCGCCGCGTACCCGAGCAAACCCTGCATCTGCTATCTTTTCTGGGCGGCTGGCCTACGGCATGGCTGGCTCAGGAAAAGCTGCGTCATAAAACACAAAAACAACCCTTTAGAAAGATTTATTTTTGTACTATAGCCTTAAACATACTTTTGATTTTATGGCTGATTTCTCCTTTTAATGTGCTGAAATTTTAAAAGGGGGAACGATTACTTAAAAGGTATAATAATGAATTATTCTATCGATCAAGATCCCAACCGTACCCTGACTTTAATTCTTTATATCCTGTACATTATTGCCATTTTTACGGGAGGCTTATTGGCCGTTGTTGCCCTGATCATTAACTATATAAAGCGCAATGATGTACGGGGTTCCATTTTTGAAAGCCATTTTAGCTGGCAAATCCGGACCTTCTGGTGGTATCTGTTTTGGAACCTGATTGCCTTTATTCCTTTTATTTTCCTGTTTTTTACCGGTGAAAACATGGATGTATTTACTGGGGTTGCCTTAGGCGCAAGTGTATTTTGTTTGCTGGTGATTGGCATTTCCTGGATCTGGATTGTCTATCGTGCTATTCGCGGTATTATTTGTTTGAATGACAATCAGCCTATGTATCAATAACAACAGATCTAAAAAATGAAGGTGGCAATAGCCACCTTTTTTATGCGCTATAATGAATCATCTGTTTAAACAGATGCATTAATTTAATTCTTTTGTAAAAAATCAGTTTACCTTTTTAACTTTTATAGCATACTTTTTTAGTTAATTTACTTTACTTTTTTAATATTTAAAATTTACTTTTTTATTTTAATAGTTTTACTTTTTTAATATTTATAGTTTACATTTTTAATAAAATAACTTTACATTAATGTACATTTATTTATATAAATTTAATTTCTTTTTTTATTTTAATTTAGACGGGTTTTAGGCTTAAGAATAAAATCGACCGCGACGGCGGCGTAGTCCTAAAACATGAATTGCGCGCACCAAAACCGCATACGAAACTGCGTAGCCAAAACGTTGCTCAAATAATATTACAAGGTCGCTAATATTCTTAAATTTTGTATTTTTTACAAATACTTGAAATTCATCCCAGTCTTTAATATGACTCGGTGCACCGCGGTTTTTTGCCGGTTTTGGCACTAAGTCTCCGGTTTCTTCTTCCAGCTTGATCCATGCATCCAGTGTCACACGAGAAATGTTGAATTCTTTGCATACTGCAACTTTGTAATCAGTTTTTTTATACATTTGAATGGCTGCTTTTCGAGTTTCTAAACTGTACTTTGGCATTTACTCGTACCAGGATTAAATATTTATTTTTTATTATATGGCATAGTCGTTGCAAATGAACAAATAACTCAAATAAATAATGTTCAGGTGACAGCTATGGAGAAAACACAAGTCTCTTTCAAAAAAATGTCGTTATGGCAAGTCGTCATCCTTGGTGTGGCCTATATGACCCCAATGGTGGTGTTTGATACTTTTGGTATTGTGTCCGGAATCACCGATGGCCGGGTACCCTTGGCTTATATTTTTGCTTTGGTGGCGATGCTGCTGACTGCATTTAGCTATGCACGCTTTAGCCGGAAAACTGAAAAACCCGGTTCTGCCTATACCTACACCGCAGAATCTTGTGGAGCCAAAGCTGGCTTCTTTGTGGGCTGGTGTTCCTTGCTCGACTACATCTTGCTGCCTTTAGTGAATGCCTTGTTGGCCGGGATTTATCTGGAAGCGGTTATTCCCAGCGTACCTTACTGGATGTGGGTCACGCTGTTTGCAGGCCTGGTCACACTCATTAACTGTTTCCGCATTAATTTCCTTGCCAATCTCAGTCTAGTCTTTGTGATCGCACCTTTATTACTGATGGTGCTATTCATCTATCTGGTGATTCGCGGTGTAGGTGAGGGACAAGGTTATGAGCATGTGTTGACTCTTGCGCCGTTATTTAATGGTGACAGCTCCATCCTACCCTTGATTGCAGGGGCATCCATCCTGTGCTTTTCATTTCTGGGCTTTGATGCGGTGACCACCATGTCGCATGAAACTCAAGATCCGAAACGAACCATTCCACGTGCGGTGATGCTCACTACACTGTCAGGCGGTATCATTTTCCTGACGGCATCCTGGTTTATTCAACTCTATTTTCCAAGCAATGTCCGTTTTAACAACCCGGATGAAGCCTTGCCTGAAATTGTGCTGTATGTCGGTGGAGCATTGTTCCAGTCGGTATTTTTGTGTGCACAAATTATGAATACCTTTGCTTCAGGTCTGGCAACCCATGCCAGTGCATCCCGTCTGATTCATATTATGGGTAAAGATGGTATTTTTCATAAAGAAACTTTTGGGCAAGTTCACAGCAAATTAGGTACACCGCTTTATGCAGTACTGTTGGTTGGTTTGATTTCTCTGACGGCCATCGCCCTTGACCTGGCAACTGTGGTGAGCATGATTAGTTTCGGGGCCTTGATTGCCTTTACCGCAGTCAATTTTTCAGTTTTCGTCAAATTCTATGTCCGTGAGCAGCAACGCCACGGGATGAAAAATATCTTTTTAAACCTGATTTTACCGTTTATTTCGGTCGGCGTGATCATGTGTTTATGGTTCAACCTGGAGCGTTCCGCACTGTTGTTTGGTTGTGGCTGGCTGTCTGTCGGGATTGTGATCTTCCTGTACAAAAAACTGAAAAAGCAAAACATTGTGATTGGCAATGCCTACTAAAAGATTGCCGCAAATTTTGAAATGAATTGAAGATGGGAAGAGTGAACATGAATATACAAAAGCCAGTATTTTTAAATGACGTAGAATTTAAAGCCAGCATAAACCAGCAAAGTGGCAAGGAATGGAACTGGATTAATCCAAAGCATGGTGCATTTGGGCATCCTGCGAATTACTATGAAAGTTCACTGGAACAATGGCACCAGTTTGATGCCTTGAGTGCCGATATTGAATGTGATGTGGTGGTGATTGGTGGCGGCTTGCTGGGTGCTTCGACGGCCTTACATCTGTCTGAGCAGGGGGTGGAGACGGTTCTGGTCGAGAAAAACCGGATTGGCAGTGCGGCTTCTGGAAGAAATGGCGGGCAATTGACCCCAGGCTTGGCACGTTGGGAAGCGGCAGAAATGATTGAACATTTCAGTTATGCAGATGCCAAAAAACTCTGGCACTTTACCTCAACCGAAGCGATGTCCTTAATTGATTCGATTGCAGACCAATACAATCTGGACTTGCAGCGTAAACGTGGCCATATCACCGCTGCCGTACATGAAGGGCATCTGGTTGGTTTAACTCAAGGTGCCGATGCACGCAAGTTTTTGGGTGAGGCCCATACTCAAGTAGTGGGCAAGCATGAGCTGAAAGAACACATTGCCTCTGACAATTATTGTGGTGGTTTGCTGGATGCTCTGGGTGGACATATTCATCCCCTGGCTTTAAACCGCGGTCTCATTTATGGTTTCTGTAAAAATGGCGGCAAAGTCTATGAGCAAACTGAAGTCACTGTAGTAGAAGAACGGGAAGATGGTATTTATGTGACCACCACCAGTGGCGTGATCAAAGCCCGTAAAAGTGTGGTGATGGGGGTGCATCATGCCTCCTTTAAGTTGCTGCAAAAGAATAATCAGACCACGATTCCGTTCTATACCTATGTCTGTACCACAGCTCCATTAGAATTTGATTTAAAAGAATTATTACCAACAGATGCACCTGTCTATGATACGCAATTCCAGATCGACTATTATCGTGGTGTATCGCAAAACCGCTTGCTGTTTGGTGGGGAGGGGACAGGTTCATGCTGGAATCCTGAAAAAACCCATCAGTATTTATTGGGCCGGATTCAACATGTATTTCCGCAGTTAAAAAGTGTCGAGCTGGATTTTGTCTGGAGTGGAACCACTGACCTGACCATGAATGGCGCGGCAGATAGCCGTAAGTTTGGTAACAAATTCCCCATCTATGCCGTACAGGGCTGGAGCGGTCATGGCGTGGCGCAAACGGTACGTATCGGTAAGGCGATTGCTGATGATTTCTGTGGCAAAGCGGATGACTTTAATATGCTGACCCGTATTCATCATCAGGATATTCTGTTTGGTCGTGCACTGGCACCCGTGGTCATTCCGGTAGCAAAAAGCGCCTATGGATTGGGTGCGTTGATTAATCCGGGGAAGATGGTGTCGTTTTAAATATCTCTTTCCTTCCACAAAAACCGATAATGATTCTTCCTCTCCCTGTGGGAGAGGATTGGGGAGAGGGCAATATTTTCAGTGAAAAATTCGAATTTCTCGTGCTCTTGAAATTAACCTTTCCTAACCGCTCCTGGAAGATGAGGAATTTTCTTTAGAGAAATATTCAGGAGAAAGAGATCTTTTAAGGATTCACTTCTTTATTTTTCTTCAAAAACTTCGGTTTCCATTCACTGACAATGACCCCTAAAACCACCAACACCCCACCAAGGATGGCCAGTAAGGGCAAACGCTCCCCCGCAATACGACCAATTAAAGCTGCCCAAACTGGCTCACCGGAATAGATGATGGCAGCTTGCGCAGGGTCGACTGCACGTTGTGCCCAGTTCATCACCAGTTGAATGGCGGCACTAGCAAAACCTAAGCCAGTTAAAATGATCACCAGAGGCCAGGAAAAAACTGGATTCCAGCTTTCACCAGCCAAAGGCATCATGCAAAAAGCAAAAATCGAGGCAAAGCCGAGTTGAATCACGGTGACACGGCGGACATTGACTTTACCGGCAAAAAATCCGATCAGAATAATTTCCATCGCAATAGCGACTGAACCCAAGAGGGTAATGATCTGACCAAAGCTCAGCTGGATTGCACCAAACCCATTTCCGGTTAAAAAGACCAGACCTAAAAAGGCCAGCACTGTGCCACACCAGGTCATGAATTGCGGGGTTTTACGGAACAATAGCCATAAAAGAATCGGCACCAGAGGTACATACAGCGCGGTTAAAAAAGCCGATTCACTGCTGCTGATGCTTTGTAGTCCAATGGTTTGCGTGCCATAACCCAGCGCAATCACCAGACCAATGACAGCTCCTGCGGCAATTTCTTTCAGTTGGATTGCGGTTAAATCCTTCCAGGAAAACAGGCTGACAAACAACATGGCAGCAGCAAAACGGCAACCGACGAAAAACATCGGGCTGGCAAAGTTTAAGCCATATTGCACGGTGATAAACGAGCCACCCCAAACCAGGGTAATTAAAATTAAGGCAAGTTGCGGTGCTTTGGCTTTCAGGCAAGAGGGAAAATAGGACATGCTTACACAGGAAGTGATTTTTAAAAATATCAGAAATAAAAAAGAGGTCCGAAGACCTCTTGGAGATACATCACGGAATTAAAGTGATTGTTCATCTAACAGTAATTGCGCTTCACGAAGGTTCAGTGTGCCTTCGTAAATGGCGCGACCGGTAATGGCACCTAAAATGCCCGGCTGGCCTTTCAAGTTACGGACATCATCCAGATTGGTCACACCACCAGAGGCAATCACAGGAAGACCTGAATAAGTCGCCAAGTTAACAGTTTGCTCGATGTTTACACCCTGCATCATACCGTCACGTGCAATGTCGGTATAGACAATGCTTGATACGCCAGCATCAGCAAAACGTTTTGCAAGGTCAGTCGCTTTTACATCTGTGACATTGGCCCAGCCATCGGTTGCCACCATGCCATTCATGGCATCGATACCGACAATGATGTGGCCGGCAAATTTCTTGCATGCTTCTTCCACAAACTCAGGATTTTGAACTGCTTTGGTCCCGATAATCACAAAAGACACACCGGCATCCAGATAATGTTCAATGGTTTCCAGTGAACGGATACCACCACCAATTTGAATTGGCAGCTCTGGTTGTGCTTTGGCAATGGCTTCAACCACAGGTTTATGAATCGGTGTACCTGCGAAAGCGCCGTTTAAATCCACCAAATGCAAGCGACGTGCGCCTTCATTGACCCAATGCTGTGCAGTTGCAACCGGATCGTCAGAGAATACGGTATCGTCTTCCATACGGCCTTGTTTTAAACGGACACATTTGCCATCTTTCAGGTCAATTGCAGGGATGATCAGCATGCTTTCGCTCCTTGCCCAATCTTATTGAATTCATTGTGTTCCATCTTAGCAAAGTATTGGCAAATCTCTAAGCATGAGTTGCAGCTTTTATTTTGTTGGGGCGAATGCGTAACTTTAATGTGGTATTGGGAATATGTTTGGGCAGCAAGCCTAAGCGCAGTAATTCTTCAAACACTAAAACCGGGGCATAGGCATCGGCAGCCGCATAGTCAATCTGCTGAGGAGTCAGCGTTTTACGTGCCCAGTTCGAGGTGCTGGTTTTTTTACTTTTGGGAAAGTTCACCTGAAATAGAAGTGCCATGGCATTTTTCAGTCCCATTGGATTGGTAAAGCCAAAAGCAGAAAAGCATTTCGACAGTTCAATCACACTGTTTAGTTCAATACCTTTTTTACGGAATAGATGGGCATCATTTTTTAAGCCAAAGCCAACTTTAATCTGGTCACGGCTGGCAAAAATCGGCTTTAAAAATTCCCAAATCTCATCATTCATTTGGAACAGATAGGCTTTGTCTAAGGTCGCCAATTGAATCAGATGTGGCCCCGTGGAAACTTCACCGACTCTAAATGTGGGCTTGGATTCAGAATCGAAACCAAGTACTGCGCAGTGTGTTAATTCTGCTTCCAAAGCATGACATTGTTCCAGGTTGTTAATCACCTGAATCTGTTGCATCGGAAGGTTTTTAAATGGAGGGAAGGCCTGAATCTGTTCTTTGCTGGGCAGGGTTTGAAGTAGCGGCTCTTCCATAATCATCAATAGCTAACTGGTCTGAAATCAGCTTAATGGTTTTTCCGAGTTTAGGCAAAATAAAAGCCCACCGAAGTGAGCTTTTTAAAATAAGTTGGAAGAGCCTTAGATATCCCATTCCACAAAGTTTTTCAGTAACTGCAAACCGGCAGTATGACTCTTTTCCGGATGGAACTGGGTAGCGAACAGGTTTTCTTTATGCAGCGCCGTACAGAACTCTAAACCATAGTCACAGGTGGCTGCCACAATGCTCTTGTCTTCAGGTTCAACATAGAAACTATGCACGAAATAGAAACGCGCATCCTGTTCAATGTCTTTCCACATTGGATGGCTTGGGTCTGCCTGATGCACCTGGTTCCAGCCCATGTGTGGCACTTTTAAACCGGCCATATCCGGGAAACGCTTTACTTCACCGGCAAAAATACCTAGCGCATCTGAACCGCCATTTTCTTCCGAGTGTTGCATTAAGGCTTGCATGCCGACACAGATCGCCAGCACAGGCTTATTGAATACGGCATGGCGTACCACTTCATCAATACCTGCTTCATGCATGCCTTGCATACAGTCACGCATGGCACCGACACCCGGAAAGACGATTTTATCGGCTTGGGCAATCAGTTTGGGATCATTGGTAACATCTACAGTTGCGCCGACATGTTCCAGGGCTTTGGCTGCGGAGTGTAAATTTCCCATACCATAGTCAAGAAGGGCAATACGGGTCATTACAAAGTACCTTTGGTTGAAGCAACAGTATTTTCTGCACGTGGATCGACTTCACAGGCCATACGGAGTGCGCGGGCAAATGCTTTAAATACGCTTTCGATCTGGTGATGGCTGTTTTTGCCTTTCAGGTTATCAATGTGCAGGGTCATTAAGGCGTGATTCACAAAACCTTGAAAAAATTCAGAGAATAGATCAACATCAAAGCTGCCAATACGTGCGCGAGTGAATGGAATATCCATCCACAAGCCCGGACGACCAGATAAATCAACCACAACACGGCTTAAAGATTCATCCAGTGGGGCATAGAAGTGACCATAACGACGTAGGCCTTTTTTATCACCCAGGGCTTGGGCAAATGCCTGACCTAGAGTGATACCACAGTCTTCTACGGTGTGATGGTCATCAATTTCCAGGTCACCATCACAATGAATATCAATGTCAAATAAGCCGTGTCGCTTGATTTGATCAATCATATGATCTAAAAATGGAACACCTGTATTGAGAGTGCCTTGACCTGTACCATCAAGATTCACACGAACTCGGATTTTGGTTTCGTTAGTGTTTCTTACCACTTCACTGATACGTTGCGTCATAGACACGTTCCTCAAAAACGATGATGTAAAATGTTTTTTTCGCGATGACGAAATTATCGCATATTAGATTGCTCAGGAGGGTTAATCAATGCCTATTACCGTACATGCTTATACTTCACTAGAAAATGACGAAGTGCGCAGCCAGCTTGAGCGACTGTATGACACCAGCCCGGAATTTGGGGATGGGCAGGATGCCATTGAACAACTAGAGCAAAACTTGGCTCAGTATACCTTAGTTTACACAGCAGAATTTAATACTAAACTGATTGGGGCAATTTGGTGTACCGGGCAGGGGGAAAGCCGGACGCTGGAAAATATTGTGGTCCATCCAGCTAACCGTGGACGTGGAGTCGCAGAACGACTGGTCAGTGAAGTGTGCCGAATGGAAGAAGAAAAAGGCGTGAAGAGGTTTGAACCGGGCTGTGGAGCCATTCATCGCTGTCTGGCACATCTGGAAAAAATTTAAGCCTGATAAAAATAAAAAAGCAGCCATGGTGCTGTTTTTTTATGCCTGAAAATAATGCTGGCTTAGATGATCCATTGAATTTTAAATAAAAAATAAGCAAATAAACATCAATTTGCCTTAAAAGTAAGCACTTGCTTGAAAAAGCTAAAAACCTGCTTGACTGAAAAACACTTAAACTGTTTAATACGCGACATTGGCGTGATAGCTCAGTAGGTAGAGCAACGGATTGAAAATCCGTGTGTCCCCAGTTCGATCCTGGGTCTCGCCACCATATTTAAAATCTATTTCAAGATTTCAATCCCTGATCCCATCAGGGATTTTTTTTGGGTAAAAAATATTCGATTAAATAAAAATGTCATGAATTATATTGACTATTGAGAACAGATACGGCTTAATACACCGCATCGGCGTGATAGCTCAGTAGGTAGAGCAACGGATTGAAAATCCGTGTGTCCCCAGTTCGATCCTGGGTCTCGCCACCATATTCAAAAAAACCTCAAACACTGTTTGAGGTTTTTTTTTCGCCTCTAGGTTGGTCATAGAGAATTATAATTACATGCAAAGCGCATTAAAATTCCAAGAAAAATTGCATACCCATAATAGATTTAAGAAAGTGAAAAAGACCGTTTATCCGAGTCAAGGTGAGCCAAAATTGATTTTCAGGTAGGCTATAAAACGTATACGGTTGCAGTGAAAAATTTTTTTCTTGCATGGTGTAAAACTGCATTGTCCTGAAATTACGTTGCGAGGCAAGTTTATGAAATTTATAAAAATATATCCTTTGCTGCTGATATTGGGCTGTCCATGGAGCATGATGGTCCACGCGGATGACGCGGTGACCTTACCCACCCTGCACGTACTGGCCGAGCCAGAGTTACGTACAGAAACCGGGATTGTGCCGTATCAGAATGATGAAAAAAATCTCCGTGCTTTACAGCATCAAGTTATTCGTAATTCACGTGAAGCACAAAACTTTATGATCGACAGCCATGTGGTTGCCAATCTGGAAATTCAGCCCTTACAAGCACAACCCGACCTAAATTCGTTATCGCCCTTTCTACAACAGTATGTATTGAGTATTGCTCAGGGTTTACAGTCGAGTGATCCTACACAAGGCTTGTATATTATGTTGCAACCCTTTGGTATAAACCGTAGCAACAGTATGCAGCATATTGATCGTAGCAATAGCAACAGTATGCAGCCCATCGATCGTGATATGCATATACAGCTCGACCTGAAAAATGTCAGCATTGGTACGATTGAACATTCTATAAATAATTTTTCTGTACCTGAGCTACCGACACCGAAAAAGTAATCATTTTTCTTTTGAAAAAATCCTTAGCTTTGCCAGCGAAGCCTATATTTGCCGCCGCGAGAAAGTGGCAAATGCCTGCGCAGTTGAAAATTGGGGCTGTTTTCAGCCTGTGAGCTAGTCATGTTCTTCAGAGATCATTACTCCGTTACATGCTCAGCCAGTCGGGAATCGCCGTGTCAGTTTTAATCCTGCCCAGAGCTGGAAATTGGTTCCATACGATGTTAAATATTATCAATTGAATAATCAGCGGGTGCTCATTGCCCAGACCAGTTTTAGGATTGATCAGGTCATTGATTAAATTTATAAATATTATGAGCATCGTTAAATGAAAGATCTGTTTTCTGATGACAGCTTGCGCTATAAACAGGCCCGTCCGGCTTATTCTGCAGAAATTGTCCAGGAAATTTTAAAGCATGTACCTGAACGAACTTTTGCCTGGGATTGTGGTGCCGGTTCGGGGCAGTTTACCCAGCTTCTGGCACCGTATTTCGAGCATGTGGTGGCGACTGATATTAGCGCAGCGCAATTACAGCAGGCCCCTTATTTTGAAAATGTCAGCTATCAGCTACAGGTGGCAGAGCAGACCACGATTCCGGAGCACTCCGTCGATTTGGTGACGGTGGCACAAGCGATTCACTGGTTTGATTTCGATGCATTCTATAAAGAAGTCAAACGGGTGCTTAAACCTCAAGGGGTGCTGGCGGTTATTGGCTATGGTCTCATTCAGGTTCAGGATGCGGCAATCAATGCCTTGGTTCAGCAGCTGTATGCTGAAACCTTAAAAGAGTATTGGGATCGTGAACGCCGTTATATTGATGAGCTGTATCAAACCATTCCGTTTCCTTTTTATGAGCAGGCAGTTCCAGAGCTGCGCCTGGAATATCGATGGACTCCGCAGCAGCTGATCAGTTATTTAAACACCTGGTCGGCGCTCAAGCATTATCACGACCACAACACGGATGACCCGCTGCAGCCGATTTCAGAGGTTTTGCAAGCAGGACCAGAATACTTAGATGTAACATTTCCTGTACTTTTGCGCGTCGGAATGCGAGAAAAATAAAGATTATGACGGAATTTTTATGTCAGCAGGGCAGCCTAAGCAGGAGAAGATAAAAATCTGATTTATAGAAACATGGTTCAGCACAGCACTTTTTTATAGACGCAGATTTGATGTTTTTTCAGTAGGTGAAATGAACCGGTTTTTTAACGAAAGTTAGAATGTCTTGCAAGACCACTGGTCCGGGGCAAGTGGCTGAAAGGCGCATAAACTATACAATTATAGCTGTCGACGGTTGTTTATTTACTTCAATTCATTGTTGAGTAGAACTGCCATGAAGCTGCTAAAAAATTTATCCTGCGCAATTGTCATGATTACCGCAAGCTTTTCTATTTCCTCTGCTTTTGCCGATATAACGGATACTACCGGATTAATCCCCTTAACAGACTCCAAGTTAAGCGCTGAAACCACGCGAGTTATTGAATATCGTGAAGATCCTCAAAGAGAGCGAGTTTTGCAACATAGAATTATGCAGATCCAGCTAGATACACAAAATTTTGTGGTTGACCCCACTATGTTGATGACCATCGATCTAGTTCCTGAAGCACCTATGCCAGACATCAACAGCTTGCCATGGGTATTGCAGCAATATGTTCTGGCGATTGCCCGCGGTTTGCAGTCACCTGATCCACGAGAAGGTCTGTATATTATTCTTGCACCTTTTGGGATAGACCGTAGAGCAGTCAATGTACAAATCGCTAGAGAGCAACTTTCCTTGGGTATTCTGGAAAATACCTCACAAAATGACATCATCAGACAGTTGCAACAACAGCGAACCAATACACCGAATAATGCTATTCGCTAGTTGGGCAGTATGTGGATCACCATCTTTTTCACGCTAACTAAAAAAGGATGCTCATGAATGGCATCCTTTTTACGGTTAAAATGCGCGATGCAGATTAAGCCGCAGATTTTTTAAACCAAGAGAAGAAGCCTTTTTTCTCAGCTTTGACTTCAGTTTTAGCAGCATCTGCTTTTTCAGCAACGCTTTCTTTTACTTCAGCTGTTTTGGCTACAGTTGCATCTTTTGCAGCGACAGTTTTAGCAGCAGTGGCATCTGTTACTTGAACAGTTTTAGCAACAGTTGCGTCTTTCGCTTCCACCGCTTTTGCTACAGCTGCGTCTTTAGTTGCTACAGTTTTAGCTACAGCGGCATCTTTAGCGGCTTCTGTTTTGTGAGCGGCAGTTTGAGTGGCAACGACAGCTTTTTCTTTTGCTACTACGGTTTTAGCAACAGTGGCATCTTTTAGCTTAGCTGTTTTGGCTACAGTTGCATTTTTGGCAGCGACAGTTTTATGTGCAGCAGTTTTGCTTTTAAGCTCAACATTTTCTTTTGTTGTAGCAGCTGCTGCTTTAACAGTGCTTGCGGTTTGAATGGTGTCTGCTTTTACTTGTGCTTTTAATGCGGCAACCTTGGCAGCTGGCGTGGTTTCTACAGCAGTAGCAGCCATAGCAGAGGTTGTACCTGCAACTACAGCGATAGTGATAGCAGTTTTAATCATATTCATGGGAATTACTCAATCGTGAGAATTAAGAGGTTTTTTGTACTGGTTATATTAACGCTAGGGCGATTCATTTTTTAAAAGGGAACACGTTAGTTGGGCCTAATTGTGTGAATATTCAACTAAAATTACAGATGGATAACATGATGTTGCAGGTGAGTTACATTGCTTTTAAGTTTTTAGTTGGGTCCGGGTTAAATTAAAGAGAAATGGATATTTTTGATGAGCACATGATTTGTTTTTCTTGCGTTTTTCCCGGCAAAGCGATCATGCCGTTGAATATCTGCGTTTCATCTTTTTAAACATGACAGTTTTGCAATAAGACTGTCATTTGTTATTCAAATTCGGTTGCTAGATTAAAACCGTTGCAAAGGTCACATTATAAAATCTAGGCAGGTGAGTCATGAAAACCCTACACGTTTTTGATGATATTCAGCATGTATACAGTGAATTTGTTGAAAATAAAAAATACCCAAAACTGGAAAGCCTGAACAATTGGGGTAAAAACCGTTTTTTCTTTAATCAATACTTTAAAATGATTGAAGATTGGCATCATACCGAGCAGATTGTGATTCAGTTCAATCAGCAGTATTACAGTCTGGATACCGGTAGCGCCCCTGACTTTATGGACCAAGAAAAATATATGGAATGGTTGCGCGAACAACTGCTGCATTAAAAAATATTTATCTCGCTTTTAAAGTTTCCCCAAAAACTGTCCGTATCGGGCAGTTTTTGTTTTTCTATAGGGTTTTTAGTTTGCCTGAATGGCATCTCATTGGCTTATTTCATTCTGCTGTGGAACGGGCTATGCTAAAACATAGATCATCAACTGATTGAGTCAGCCCGACCACCGACCGATGCTTTGGAGTACAGCCTTTTATGCAACAGCTTATTTGTTATAAAGAACTCCCTGTCTGGACACAGCAGAGTATCCCGCAAGGGTTTAAAAACCAGCACAATACCAAAGCCGGTACCTGGGCAAAATTAACCGTATTCAAGGGTGAGCTGCATTTTGCCATGCTGGAGGAATCGGGAGCCGTAAAGTCTGAGCATGTTTTTAGCCTAGAGCAGCAACCTCCGTTTATTGAACCGCAAGCATGGCATAAAATTGTTTCTGCCAGTGATGACATTGAATGTCAGCTACAGTTTTACTGTCTGCCACAGGATTATTTTTATAAAAAATATCAGCTTTCACCCACGCACTCTGAAATTCTGGCTGCTACGCCATATTTGCAAGGTGGCCGTGCCCTCGATGTTGGCTGCGGGCAGGGGCGTAATACGCTGTATTTAAGTCAGCATGGTTTTGAGGTGGATGCCTGGGATGTCAATGAAAACAGCCTGCAAAAGTTGAGGCAGATTATTCAGAGTGAGCAGATTGATAATATTCAGGTGCAACAGCGTGATTTAAATGCAGACCCAAGTATTACCGGCCGTTATGATTTTATTTGCTGTACTGTGGTGATGATGTTCTTGCAAGCCCAAACGGTGAAACCTCTGATTAAGCAGATGCAACAAGCGACTGTTCCGGGAGGCTATAACCTGATTGTCTGTGCGATGAATACGGACGACCTTCCGGCACAGCCTGACTTTCCTTTTGCCTTTAAAGCAGGGGAGTTAAGTGCGCTTTATGAGGGCTGGAACATTGTGAAATATAATGAAAATGTCGGTGAGTTGCATCGGGTAGATGCACAGGGAAATAGGATTAAACAGCATTTTGCGACATTGTTGGCGCAGAAAGTTGCTGAGGATATTTAAGAGGCTTTAAGGTTCTTGAATTTAGAGCAGTAAGGAAAATAGTACCTAATTTTTTAAACACTCCAAAATCAAAAAAAGATGTCACCAGGACATCTTTTTTAGCTTATGTCAAATATCGTTAAAAGGTAATTTTTCTTAAAAATTTAAGTATTCAAAAGTTTTACTTCTTAAATCAGCTGTATATTTTTGTCTCTTTATTTCATCAGAAGTTGGAATAGGTAATGATTCAATAATAGCTAAGCATTCATTTAGCGCATTTTCAAACTTTTCTTTATCAGTTAAGGTTTCAATAATTTTTTTCACATTTTGATTTGATTTTTTACTATTACGTGTCCAATTTTTATTAGATTTTGTGGCCACATATTTCATAATGAATAAGACATGCCATTTTAAATTTGAGTATTTAAGTTTTTTACTGTTAATAGCTACATGAATTTTATACAGAGCTAATGAACAGATATAGTATAAGCTTTCTTCATCATCATCTTTAAATAACTCATTAGATTCAAATATTTTTTTCACGTAACGAGATGAGTTAAATGGTTCTTCAAGTATCATTGCATTATATGCCTGTACTACAGTTCTTAGATCAAATATACGTGATTTTTGATAATCTGATTGAGAGTATTCATTCTGCCTTCTTTCAAAATATACTCTGTTTTCATCACCTACCGTATTGTTCATGGTTTCAAAATATCTTTGAACCATACGAGTTTTTTCTTTTAGACCAAGAAATGCATTGTTGTCGATATTAGACTGATTATTAGTAGATGATATAATTTTTGTAATAGTTTCTTCATGAGTAGTCGAGATAAACTTAACGATAATTTTTGTATCATCATTAATAATGTCCCGATTTTCAAATAATACATTACTAGTTTGACATCCATTGATAATTTGTTAGGTCAATAGTTTTATCACTTGGGGAAAATGCTAAATCAGGCGAAATAATGGTAATTCCATTATTTAATACAGAAAATATTTTTTGTGACTTTTCTTCTTCAAGTGATTTTTTTATATTTGAGTTTACATAAACTTCTTCACCTAAATAAGCACGTATATTTTCTTCAAAAATATTATTTTTTATATTTTTGTCTTCATCGAATAATATTGAATCAATGAAATCTTTAGCATTAACTAAAGCTAAATATGACTGAGGAATATTTGGCATTGATGGGATAGCAAAAAACTCTTGAAATTTTAATTTAGCTTGAATATCTTTGTTCGTATCATCATATAAACTAATTAATTTAGCTCTATCTAGTGGTTCAGCTTTCACCTGATGGAAAAAAGTTTTTTGTTCAATTTCATATTTTATTTGTTTGAAAATTGCTTCATGTTCATCTGATTTTTGATAAATGCCACTTGTTGCAAAGTAAACAGCTATATCGGGTAAGCCATTACGTATATTTTTTACGTTTTTTAAAATTTGAAAAAGAATTTCATGCCTAATTTGGTTAAATGTACCTTGTGGGTAAAAGTTATCTTGAGTAAGAAAATTCAATATACCGGATAGAAAATTAGCAATATCATCCTTTTCAAAGCTTTCACCACTTTTTACTTGCGTTAAAATAATTTTTGCATCTACTTTTCTTTTTTTATCAGACAGTATTTCTTCTGCCATTTCTAATGAAGTGATTAGATTACCATCTAGAAATATAGCGATCCCATCAAGCGATGCATCATCTTCAGATGTTGTTAATTCATTGGGCTGTACTATGTGGCCTAATTCTTTATGAGCTAACAGGTAATTAACAAAATATTCAAAATTCTTACTAATATCACTTGAATCCAAATCGAAGCTTTTTGCATAGTCTTCAACTATTCCTTTCAACACAATATGCACTTTATTACCCTGTTAATCAGTTATTACTGTTATTTATTAATTTCAAGTGATTGAATTATATTTAAATATTCAAAAAAAAACCCCGCAATAAGCGGGGTTTTTTATATCTCAGTATTTAATTAAGCATTAAACACGTTCGATAATAGTCGCGATACCTTGACCAAGGCCAATACACATGGTCGCAAGACCGATTTGTGTATCTTGCTGTTCCATCACGTTCAGCAACGTGGTTGTGATACGCGCACCAGAACAACCCAATGGGTGACCCAGTGCAATCGCACCACCGTTCAAGTTCACACGGTCTTGCTGGTCATAAATGCCTAAGCCTTTAAGAACTGACAAACCTTGAGCAGCAAACGCTTCGTTTAATTCAATAGTTTGAATGTCAGCAATCGACAAGCCCGCACGTTTTAGCGCTTTCTGAGTTGCTGGAACTGGACCATAACCCATGATCGCAGCGTCACAACCTGCAACCGCCATAGAGCGAATCACAGCACGTGGCTTAAGACCAAGCGCTTGCGCACGTTCAGCAGACATCAACAACATTGCAGATGCACCGTCAGACAATGCTGAAGATGTTGCAGCAGTCACTGTACCGCCTTTCGGGTCAAATGCTGGACGTAAAGCCTGGAATGCTTCAAGGTTGGCATCTGGACGAATCACTTCGTCGATGTCGCACAGGATTTTGAAACCGTTCTGGTCGTGACCTTCAACACCAATAATTTCGTTTTTGAAACGACCTTCTTGCGTTGCAGCCCAAGCGCGGCGGTGAGATTCAACACCAAACGCATCTTGTTCTTCACGAGTAATGCCGTTCATGCGACCTAACATTTCAGCGGTTAAGCCCATCATGTTAGACGCTTTTGCATAATGTTTAGATGCTTCTGGGTTGATGTCGATGCCGTGCATCATGCCAACGTGGCCCATGTGCTCAACACCACCGATGATGAAGATATCACCCTGGTTGGTTGCAATTTGTGCCGCCGCAGCATGGATTGCCTGCATTGAAGAACCACAAAGACGGTTAATCGTTTGACCTGCAACAGTTTTAGGCAAGTCAGCCAATAAACCAATGTTACGGGCAATGTTCATGCCTTGTTCAAGTGTCTGGTTGACACAGCCCCAAATCAGGTCTTCAACTTCGTTGACATCAAACTGGTTACGGGCAACCAAAGCACGAACCAATTCAGCAGACAAGCTGTCAGCACGTACATTGCGGAACATACCGTTTTTGGATTTACCCATTGCTGAACGTACACCATCAACGATGACAACGTCACGCGGATTTAAAGTAGCCATTCACGTTGCTCCTTAACCGTAGAATTTTTTGTTGTTAGCAGCCATGTCACGCAACATTTGTGGCGCTTCATAAGCCTTACCTAAGTGAGCGTATTTGTCGCAAAGTGCAACGTATTCAGCAACACCTGTTTGGTCGATGTAACGGCATGGACCACCGCGGAATGGTGGGAAACCGACACCCATGATCATCGCCATATCTGCTTCAGAAGCAGTTGCTACAATGTTGTCTTCCAGGCAACGAACCGTTTCGTTACAGAAAGTCAGCATCATGCGGTCAATGATTTCCTGAGCATCGAATTCGCGTTTTTCCGCAGTTGCCACAGAAGCAACCAGCTCATAAGCAGTTGGATCAACCACTTTGGCTTTTTTGCCTTTACGGTCTAATTCATATTTGTAGAAACCAACGTCGTTCTTTTGACCCAAACGTTTTGCTTCGTACATGGTTTGAATCGAACCTTTGAAGTCCGGTTTCATGCGGTCAGGGAAGCCTTCGGCCATCACTTCTGCACCGTGAACGCCTGTGTCGATACCCACAACGTCCATCAGGTAAGCAGGGCCCATTGGCCAGCCGAATTTTTCCATTACTTTATCGATTTGCTGGAAGTCAGCACCATCTTTAAGAAGAAGGTCGAACGCACCGAAGTAAGGGAACAATACACGGTTCACCAGGAAGCCCGGGCAGTCATTCACCACGATTGGGGTTTTACCCATTTTCTGAGCAAGAACCACAGTGGTTGCAATCGCTTCAGCAGAAGTTTTTTCACCACGAATGACTTCAACCAGTGGCATCATGTGTACCGGGTTAAAGAAGTGCATACCGACGAAGTTTTCAGGACGTTGCAGGTTTTCAGCCAGACGGGTGATTGAAATCGTAGAGGTATTTGATGCAATGATCGTGTTTTCACGAACATTTTTCTCAGTTTCAGCCAATACAATGCCTTTCACTTTAGGGTTTTCAGTTACCGCTTCAATCACGATATCCACTTCTTTAAACTCTTCGTAGCTTAAAGTCGGGCGGATGCGAGCAAGGGTTTCACCCATTTGCGCAGGTTTCATTTTCTTGCGTTCAACTTGTTTTGTTAACAAGCCATTCGCTTCTTTCATACCCAGTGCAAGTTGCGGGTTACCAATGTCTTTCATGATGATTGGTGTGCCTTTGCTTGCCGCTTGGTAAGCAATACCACCACCCATGATACCCGCGCCAAGTACAGCGGCCTGGTTTACAGGATGAGCACCTTTTTCATATTTCTTAGAAGTTTTCTTCACCACTTGGTCGTTGATGAATAGACCGATCAACGCGCCAGCTTGTGGAGTTACCGCAGCTTTAGCAAAACCTTCAGCTTCTACTTTTAATGCTTCGTTACGTGGAAGGCTTGCACCTGCCTGTAATGAATCAAGCAGAAGTTTAGGCGCAGGGTATTGAGCAGGGTTTGCTTTCGCAAGTACCGCACCTTTCGCCGTATTGAACGCCATCATTTGTTCAAGCGGGTTCAATTTAATAGGGTCTAATTTTTCTTGGCGTTTTGCTTTCCAGTCTACACGGCCAGCAAGTGCTTGTTTAACCAGGTCAATCGCAGCGTCAGTAAGTTTGTCAGCAGCCACAACCGCATCAACAGCACCGTCTTTAAGTGCAGCAGCAGGTTTTTTAGGCACAGCCATTGCCATCCATTCAACCGCATTGTCGATACCAATAACACGGCTTAAACGAACAGTACCACCGAAACCAGGGTAGATGCCCAGTTTGATTTCTGGAAGGCCGACTTGAGCAGCTTCTGACATCACACGGTAGTCACAGACCAAGCACATTTCAAAGCCGCCGCCCAATGCCATACCATTGATTGCAGCAACTTTAGGAATCTCTAGATCTTCAAATGCATTGAAGATGTCGTGAACAGGCAAAGCCCAATCCACAATCGCTTGTTCGCCTTGAGCGAAGTTTTCACCAAATTCAGTGATGTCTGCGCCAACGATAAATGTTGATTTACCTGAAGTAACAACTAAACCTTTAATCGTGCTATCTGCTTTTACAGCTTCAATGGCAGCTTTAAAATCTTCAATTGTTGCACGGTTAAATTTGTTGACCGACTCACCTTGTAAGTCAAAGCGGAATTCTGCAATTCCGTCCGAAAGCATTTGGACGGTAATGGCATTGCCAGCGTGGATCATGCCTGATCTCCTTTATTTTGGAGGACTTCTAAGTTGATGTTGTGAAGCATGTACGCCTTTTTTCCTGCGTACATTTATGCTTCGCCAATCTTACGATAACTATATCCAAAAAGAACATAACAAGTTGTATCAAGCCGTGACGCTAGGGTCATCAATTTTTTTCAACAAATCCTGAGGCTTGGCAACCCTATTTTTACTGTAGCTGTTAAAAATGTAATGAACTTTTTGTTTAGATTAAGGTTTTCTAATAATGTCGTGCTTATTTATAGCGGGTACAAGTGTGCTATTTCAAGTTTTTTATGGCCTTGTTTTGGTCAAAATAGTCAATCGATCCCAATTTTCAGCGCAGCGGAGGGAGGTTGAAACTGAAGTAAAAGTGACATATTTGCAGTCAAATACCTGTTTGAGCATTTGACTGCAAGTAGGAGGATAACAAAGATTATTCGGGCTGAATGATTAATTGCCCATTTGCATAGCTTAAAGTGAGCTGTGCTTTTTCCGGATAATTTAAAAAATATACTGCCAGAATTGGTTCCAGTTCAGTGCGCATTTTGCGGGCCAAATGGCGTGCACCAAAACGGATGTCATGATCTTTATAAAAGTGTGCTTTGGCCGCATCGGTCAAAACCACCTGACGTTTTTGATGCTGCAGGCGCTGATTCAGTTTTTGCAGTTCAATTTCCACCAGTTTCGGCAGGGCATCTGCCTGTACCGCTTGGTAATGTAAAGTACGATCAATGCGGTTGATAAATTCCGGATCGAATTTTTTAAACATGACTTTTTCAATAATGGTCTTGGTCGGCATTTTTTTCAGACACAGACCCTGCATTTTCTTGGGCAAGAAATTCAGTTTATCCAGATATTGCTGCGCCGCCTGTGCCCCGACATTACTGGTCATAAAAATCATACAGTTACGAAAGTCGATGGTTTTGGTGCCGGAAGTGAGGTTCAGCTTGCCAGTATCCAGCACATTCATTAAACCGCGAATGACTTCTGTGGAGGCTTTCTCCAGCTCATCAAACAGCACAATCCCCGGGCGGGTATGACTGCCTGCAATGGCGGTTTCATCAAACAGGCTATGACCTTCTTTGGAGCCGACATAGCCCGGAGGTGCACCAGTAATGGCTGCCGCATAGTGTTCTTGTGCCAGAGTGTTCATATCGATGCGACAGAAGGCATCCGGGCGACCATAAATCGCCTCGGCAATTAAACGCACGGTTTCAGTTTTACCCACACCGGTCGGGCCGAGCATTAAGGTGACGGAAAGAGGGCGTTCAGGACTGGAAAAATCGGCTTTGACCACGTGCAGCATTTTTTCGATTTCTTGCAGTGCAGCATCCTGACTAATAATGCGCTGTTTCAACAGCTGCATGACTTCAAGCGGTTCAAAATGAAAACGCGGCTTGCCAATCAGTTTATCTTTCTCAGATGTGCTATGCGGTGCAGTGTCTAGTTTGACGATATGCATGGCGTGATTGGGAGTCGTCATTCAGTTTGATCCAAATTGTTCAGATGGCTTGAGCATAGCAAAATAAGTACGATTTACTTATAGCTTTTAGCAATCAGGTGATTGCTGGAACTTTGTATGATCGCGATAAAAACAGGCGATTCGCTTGAAAATGGCATGAAAACCATCACATCATGTAGCAAAGTTTATGCAATTTAAATCAGGCTGAATGTGAACGAAAACGCACGAGAACATATTGAAAAGATTCTAGCCCATATGACTACTTTACCGGGCGTGTACCGTATGTTGGATCAGGATGGCGAATTGCTGTATGTCGGCAAGGCCAAAAATCTGAAAAACCGTGTGTCCAGCTACTTTGTCAAAACCATCGAACATCCGAAAACCCAGGCGCTGGTGGCGCGGATTTATGATATTGAAACGTTGGTCGTGCGCTCGGAAACCGAAGCCTTATTGCTGGAACAGAACCTGATCAAGCTGCATCGTCCGCCTTACAACATCATGCTGCGTGACGACAAATCCTATGTCTATATTTTTGTTTCCAGTGACAAGCCATACCCGCGTATTGCGGCCGGTCGTGGCAAGGGCAAACATCAGGTCGGCAAGTTTTTTGGACCGTATCCGAGTGCCTATAATGCCCGGGATACCCTCGTGGTGCTGCAAAAACTGTTTAATGTACGGCAGTGTGAAAACAGCTATTTTGCCCAGCGTAAACGTCCGTGTTTGCAGTACCAGATTAAACGCTGTAGCGCGCCCTGCGTCGGTTTAATTAGCCCTGAAGAATATAAGAATGATGTAGACAACTCGATTCGCTTTTTACAGGGTGATACCAAAGAATTGAATCAAGAATTGATTCAGAAAATGGAAGAAGCCGCTGAAAAGCTCGAATTTGAAAAAGCTGTATTTTATCGTGATCGTATGGCACTGCTGCGCGATGTGCAATCGCAACAGGCGATTTATAAACTCAAAGGTGAAGCCGATATTCTGGCGATTGCCTATCATGCCGGGGTGACCTGCGTGCAGATCATGCATGTACGTAATGGCAAAATGCTGGGGGGTAAAAGCTATTTCCCGGATATGCTTGGTGATGATCTGGGCCAAATGCTCTCGGACTTCATGGCGAACTTCTATTTTCAGGTGGCCGATGAAGTTCCTGCCGAGCTGATTGTCAATGTCGAGCTTCCGGACCGCAAAGAGCTGGAACAGGCCTTGCAACAGGAATTCGGCAAGAAGGTGCAGATCAAGCACAATGTTCGGGAAACCCGGGCCGAATGGCTGGAATTGGCCAATATGAATGTGCAGCACGCTATTAAAGGCCAGCTGGCCAATCATTTTGAACTGAATGAACGTTTCCATCAGCTGGAACAGGTGGTGGGACGTCCGATTGACCGGATTGAATGTTTTGATATCTCGCACACCATGGGTGAAGCCACAATTGCTTCCTGTGTGGTGTTTGATTCGGGCGGTGCACGAAAACGCGATTACCGTCAGTTTGCCATTGATGATATTACCGGCGGTGATGACTATGCGGCCATGCGTCAGGCACTGACCCGCCGTTATAAAAAAGCCATGTTGCCGGATTTACTGCTGATTGATGGCGGTAAAGGCCAGTTGCATATGGCGATGGAAGTGATGCAGGAGTTGGGACTGGATGCTTTTATGGTCGGAGTTTCCAAGGGCGAGGGGCGTAAACCTGGTCTGGAAACCTTGCATTTTACTGATGGTACAAAAATCCAGTTGCCAGAAGACCATAAAGCCCTGCACCTGATTCAGCAAGTACGCGATGAAGCACACCGTTTTGCCATTACCAAACATCGGGCCAAACGCGACAAGAAACGTGGCTCGTCGGTACTGGAAGTGATTCCCGGACTGGGGCCGAAACGCCGCCGTGACTTGCTGACCCATTTTGGCGGTATACAGGGGGTACTGAAAGCATCGGAAAATGACTTGAAGCTGGTGCCCGGGCTGGGCGATGTGATGGCTCGTACCATTTATAAGGTATTGCATGAATAAATTCGGACAGATTGGCCAAAGTGCTCACTGACGCAGCAGTCATTGATCATTCACAACAGTCCAAAATAAGTGAAAGATAGAGCCAATAAAAAAATCCAAGGGACGAAGGATGTCACTGCGCCAATTATTCACTGCGATCGAACAGGACGAATGGGTCGATATTCCGCAAGGCTGGTTACAGGGGCGCACCATTTATGGTGGACTGGTGGCCGGGATGATGATGCACAAAGCCTTGCTGGCGGTTGCAGATGCAGAAAAACAGTTGTTAAGTACCAGTGTGACCTTTGTTGGTCCAGTGCAAATGGCAGCGGTCCAGTTGAGTGCTGAAATTTTACGTCAAGGTAAGTCCGTGACCACGGTTGAAGTACGGCTCTGGCAGGACGATGCTGTGCAAAGTATTTTGATTGCCAGTTTTGGCATGCATCGCCAGTCGACTATTTCCGTACAACAGGAACGACTTGCACCTGAATTTCCTATGCCTGAGCAATTAAACATTGCGGAGCATCATCCTTTAGCCCCGGAATGTTTTGGACAGATGGATCTGGTCTGGGTAGATGGACAGTATCCATGCACTGGCAGTGTGAAACCTGATTTTAGTGGCTGGATGCGTTTTAATCCGGATCGGCATGACAATCGGGAAATGAGCATCGCCGACTTGATGGTGGCCTTCGATATGTGGCCTCCTGGCGTTTTGCCGATGTTTAAAACATTCGCACCGGCCAGTTCGCTGACCTGGCATGTGACCTATGTGCACCCTTTAAACAGTCATCTGCATGATTGGTTTAAATATAAAGTATTTACCGATTATGCAGCTGAAGGTTATTCGACCGAGTATGCTCATCTTTGGGATGCAGCAAACAGATTGATTGCGATTTCAAGACAGACAGTTACCGTGTTTGCCTAGTGACACTTTATAGCAATTCGTATAAAGTGACTCTCACTAACGATGAATCAATCCTCAAAATATGTGTGGTTTTTCATTGTACATAAAGGGGAAAAATTGGCGGTGTCTATGACTACAGGTCGCATCCTGAATATTCCAAATATCTTGACTTTGGCGCGTATCGCTTTAATACCTGTTTTCTTGCTGGTGGCCTATTGGCCCCCTGCAGTTGGTGTTTCAGGTCATGATGCAAATATGACTCGTCACGTTATTTTAACAGCCATTTTTGTCATTGCTGCTGTAACCGACTGGTTTGATGGCTATTTGGCCCGCTCACTCAATCAAACCTCCGCATTTGGCCGTTTTTTAGATCCTGTCGCAGATAAGCTGATGGTTGCAGCTGCATTAATTGTTCTGGTGCAATGGCAACCGAGCATTTCTATGGCCTTTGCAGCAATCGTGATTATTTCGCGTGAAATTACGGTTTCTGCCTTACGCGAGTGGATGGCAGAGCTAGGGGCACGTACCAGCGTGGCTGTCTCGACTGTAGGTAAATATAAAACCGCTTTCCAGATGATTGCGATTTCAGTATTTTTACTGAATTGGCAACCATTTGAAATGCTGGCTTATGCATTGCTTTACACTGCTGTAGTGCTGACGTTATGGTCGATGTTTATTTATTTAAAGGCTGCATGGCCCTATTTAAAACAGCCCTAGGTTCAGCTTTAAAAATAAAAAACGTCCTAAAGGGGGCGTTTTTTTATTTCTATAAGCCTTTCGGGGAAAGATAAGGATTAAAAATAGCAAATAAAAAAAATCCTAGATTTTGGGGGAAACCTAGGATTGAAATCGGGGATATTTATAGTTGTTATAAGATGTTTAACCATCTACTTGAAACCAAGTATAGGGGAGGACAACTGCCAAATCATGTAGGTTATTGTATTGTAATGTATCGTTTTATTGAGAAATGTAGTTTTGAATTACAGTTATTTCTAAATGTTTAAAAGGTTTATGGAATAAGTAGAATTTTTAAAATTACCAAATAAATAGAAAATGAATGCCTAATTTGGATTTTTCAGAAAAAATAAAAAGGCCCTATAAGAAATGTTTTTGACAATTACATTACCCGGAAACGAATATCGTTAGCATGGATTTAAGTGAATAGCTTCCTCAGCTAAAAAGGGAATCTTTTCAGATTCCCTTTTGATAATCAAAACTATGCGTTTCTCTTGTCTTGCGTAAAATTCAGATCAGCTTAAAAAAAGAAATCCCCAATAAAAGGGGATTTCTTTTTAGATTAAAGCCTGCGCGAGCAAAGCTCTTGCCTTGCGGCGTGGCGGAGCAGTGCTCCGCTTAATCACGCCTCAGGCTTTAGGCCCTCAGCTTTTTCCAGTGACTCATCATTGTTAAAGAATTTCTCACGCTGTTCTTCAAGAAATTTTTTCGCGTCCGGTTCAAACACGTTTAAACGCTTCTCGTTAATGAGCGTGGTTTGGTGTTTGAGCCATTCTTGCCATGCTTGTTTAGACACGGTGTCAAACAGTTCCTGACCCTTTGCACCCGGGAAGGGGGCAAAGTCTAAACCTTCCATTTCTGTTTGATATTTACGGCAAAATACTTGTCGAGACATATCCGTTTTCCTTAAGCGTAAAGTTTTTCTAAACGAGCGTAAGCACGAGCAATCGCTGCTTCAACCTGTGCAGGTGCCGTACCACCAATGTGGTTACGCGCATTCACAGAAGCTTCAAGAGTCAAGGCTTTTTCAAACACGTCAGCTTGAATCAGGCCAGAGAACTGTTGCAGCTGTTCAAGTGTCAATTCAGACAGATCTTTACCTTCTTGCACACCTAGCGCAACTGCTTTACCGACAATTTCATGTGCATCACGGAATGCCACGCCATTTTTCACCAGATAGTCTGCAAGGTCAGTTGCAGTTGAGAAACCACGTAACGCAGCTTCACGCATGATTTCAACATTTGGAACCAAGGCAGGAATCATGTCAGCAAATGCCATCAATGAACCACGAACAGTATCGATCGCATCGAATAATGGTTCTTTGTCTTCCTGGTTGTCTTTGTTATACGCCAATGGTTGACCTTTCATCAAGGTCAATAGACTCATCAAGTCACCGTATACGCGACCAGTCTTACCACGGATCAATTCAGGCACATCCGGGTTTTTCTTTTGCGGCATGATTGAAGAGCCGGTACAGAAACGGTCTGGAATGTTCACAAATTTGAACTGTGCAGAGGTCCACAGGATCATTTCTTCCGACATACGCGACAGGTGCATCATAATTAAAGATGCAGCAGCATTGAATTCAATACCGAAATCACGGTCAGACACGGCATCCAGCGAGTTTTCACACACGGCTTCAAAGCCTAAAAGCTGTGCGGTGTATTCACGCTCGATCGGATAGGTGGTACCTGCAAGTGCAGCAGAACCAAGCGGCAAGCGATTCACACGTTTACGGCAGTCAATCAAACGCTCAGAATCACGTACCAGCATTTCAAACCACGCCATCAAATGGTGACCAAAAGTCACTGGCTGAGCAGTTTGCAGATGGGTAAAGCCCGGCATAATGGTATTGGTATTTTTTGCTGCCAAACCCAAAATGCCTTTTTGTAATTTTTGCAATAACTCTAAAATTGCATCAATTTCATCACGTACATATAAACGGATGTCTGTCGCCACCTGGTCGTTACGGCTACGACCGGTATGCAGTTTTTTACCGGTGATGCCAATACGACTGGTCAAGCGTGACTCGATATTCATGTGCACATCTTCTAGGTCAATGCGCCATTCGAATTCACCTGCTTCAATTTCAGCTTTAATGGTGTTTAGGCCGTTAATGATGTCATCGCGTTCCTGTTCGGTTAAAACGCCTACTTTGGCAAGCATGGTTGCATGCGCAATAGAACCTGCAATATCTTGTTTATAAAAGCGTTGGTCAAATTGAACAGATGCTGTAAATTCAGCAACAAATGCGTCAGTAGCTTCAGAGAAACGACCGCCCCACATACCCGAAGTTTGGGCTTGTGACGGATTTGAGGAATTAGAAGATGTGGTCATGTCGGCTCAATAAAATAAAAAGCAGTAATTTGAACAAGAGTATAGCAAATTCAGAATCACTTGCTGAAAAACAAAGCGATCCAGCTTCGACCTATACAGATGATCGGAAAAACAATGACGCCTATTTTTTTACGAAAATAGGGCATTGGCAACATCTAATTGAATTATTTATTGCCAGCAATATTCTGGCGGTTATCTTGGCGTTGGCAGAAGTACAATCCTGGACGGCTTTAAGTGTGGGTCGTCTGCTGGAATATATATTGTTCATTGATTGGGTTTTACTGGCATTTGTGGCGTTGATTGAGCGCCTGCAGAGCAAAATTCAGCACTTCAGTTTTGGGCAGACCCTAGTTGCGGGCTTTGTTTTGCTGCAGATTATTGTGTTATTGACCACGGTGGTGCTGAACGGTGTTATTTTCTTTGGGCAAAATTTCCAATTCCAACATTTGACGTTACAGGTTTTATTCGATGGCGCTGGATTACATCTCAGTTATGGGGTGCTGATTGGAAGTTTTTGTTTTCGCTATCTTTATATGCGTGAGCAATGGTCGCGTCAGCAAAACAGTGAATTAAACGCACGTATTCAGGCCATGCAGGCGCGGATTCATCCGCATTTTTTATTTAATAGCTTAAATACAGTCATCAGTTTGATTACCATTGATCCGGATAAAGCGGAACAAATGTTACTGAATTTATCACAGCTATTTCGGGCCAGTTTTAAAGAACTTAAACTGGTGCGCTTAAAAGATGAAATTGAACTGTGCCAGCGTTATCTGGCCATTGAACAGATTCGCTTGGGGGATCGCTTACAGGTAGAGTGGAAATATGACGATGAAGTTTTATTTTCTCAGATACAAATTCCTTTATTAACTTTACAACCTTTAGTGGAAAATAGTATTTTTCATGGAGTTGAAAAAATTCTAACAAAGAGTACGATAAGCATATTGATTGAAATATTGCAAAAACAAGTCAATATAGTCATTACTAACCCTTATGCACAGGATAAAATAAATTTACGACAGGGGCATGGTATTGCAGTTGAAAATGTGAAGCAGCGGCTTAAAGCTTATTATGGTCGCTCTGCAACTTTTCAGACATACGAGGGAAAGGGAATATTTACCACAGTTGTGCAATATCGATATAAATAAAAAAGTCATGGTTAACCTATAAAAAAAATGATGTTGACTGTGAAGGAGGAGAAATGGACATCCTGATTTGCGATGATGAACCTCTCGCTGTGGAGCGTTTGTCACGTCTAGTTACGCAATTGGGACATCAGGTGGTTGCCACTGCAAGTTATGGGCAGCAAGCAATTGAAATGACTCAATTCTATGAGCCAGATGTAGTACTGTTAGATATTCAAATGCCTGAAATGGACGGCTTGAGCTGTGCTGAATATTTGCGCCAGCTTGATCCTATGCCCGCCATTGTTTTTTGTACGGCTTATGATGAACATGCTTTGGAGGCATTTAAGTCGCATGCGGAAGGCTATTTGCTAAAACCGGTGATGCAGCAGGAATTGCAACAGGTATTAGATCATTTAACAAAACTGACTCAAGCACAAATGAGCAACTTAAAACAAAAAGAAGATATGGACGAACTCAATATAAAACGCCATCAGATTGTGGCGAAAACCTATCGTGGTGTGGAATTGATTCCTGTAGAAAATATTTATTATTTTTTGGCAGATCAAAAATATGTCACGGTACGGCATAAAAATGGCAGTGTACTGATCGATGAAACCTTAAAAGATTTGGAAAACGAATTTGGCGACCAGTTTATTCGAATTCATCGCAATGCTTTGGTTTCAGTACATTTCCTGGATGGTCTTGAAGTGATCAGTTCGGGGCAGTATCAGGTGCGTTGTCGTGAACTTGAAGAACGCCTGGCGGTCAGCCGACGTCATCTGCCCAATTTAAGAGAACGCATCCAAAAGATCTAAATCTGTTTTCATAAATTTAGGTGACAAGGAGAATGCAAATTTACTTGCATTTTCCAGTCAGCGCGTTAAGTTTACACTAACGCACTTATTGACTGTTTCTCGGATTTATGAAGATTTTGAAGATTGCAACTCGACAAAGCCCGCTTGCTTTATGGCAGGCGGAACATATTCGTGCCCGTTTGGAAGCATTACATGCGGATCTTAAAGTTGAGTTAGTGACCTTCGTCACCCAAGGTGACAAAATTCTGGATACGCCTTTAGCCAAGATTGGCGGAAAAGGACTTTTTGTTAAAGAATTGGAAGCAGCCCTGCTGGATGGTCGTGCAGACTTGGCGGTGCATTCAATGAAAGATGTGCCGATGGCTTTGCCTGAAGGACTGAGCCTTGCGGTGATCTGTGAGCGTGAAGATCCGCTGGATGCCTTTGTATCTAATACTTACGCAAGTTTTGATGATTTGCCACAAGGCGCCAAAGTGGGTACATCGAGCCTGCGTCGTAAAAGCCAGATTTTAAAAGCCCGTCCCGATTTGGAAATTATCGATTTACGGGGCAACGTGGGGACGCGTTTATCCAAACTGGATGCAGGTCTTTATGATGCCATTATTCTGGCAAGTGCGGGTTTAAAGCGTTTGGGGTTGGCTGAACGTATTCGTCATACACTGCCAGCGGAAGTGAGCTTGCCGGCAGTTGGACAGGGGGCGCTTGGTTTGGAATGTCGTGCGGCAGATCAGGCTGTGCTGGAGCTTATTTTACCGCTGTTACATCGCGAAACTGATGTGTGTGTACGTGCAGAACGCGCATTTAATGCCTATTTGGAAGGGGGCTGTCAGGTCCCGATTGCAGGGCATGCAACTTTAATTGAAGGTCAATTACACATTGAAGGTCGTGTTGGTAGTATAGATGGTGCGACTTTATTAAAAGCTGAACTGAGCGGAACACCTGAACAGGCTGTAGAGCTGGGTGAAATGCTAGCGCAAAAATTAGTTGAACAAGGCGCTGGCGATTTATTGAAAGCCCTGTATTAATATGCTGTTTATCAATACACGTCCGCAAGACCGTGCAGAAAATTTGAGTCATGCCTTAGGTATGGCTCAAATTGAGGTGTTGGATTTACCTTTATTGCAATTGCTGCCTCGACCCTGGTCAGCTGACTTGTCTGAACTTTATCAGCAATTGCCTGCTGCTCAGGTGATTGTGGTGGTGAGTCCCACGGCCGTGCAAATCGGCATGGATTATTTAAAACAATCATGCATAACGCTGGATCAGCTTAAACATATTCAGTGGATTGCGGTCGGGGATCGCACTGCTCAGGCTCTGGCGCAATATGGTATTTCTGCCGAAGTCCCCAAAGTTGAAACATCGGAAGGAATGTTACAGCTTCCTGTTTTACAAACCCTCAATTCAGGTCAGTGTCTGGCTTTTTGGCGTGGTGAAGGGGGGCGGATGTTTATGATGGATCAGTTAAAACTGCAAGGCATGCGAATTCTAAATTTTGTTTTATATGCGCGCCGTTGTCCTGTATTTACTCAGCAAGATTTAGCTAATGTATTATCTTTATTAGAAAAACAAAAACAGTATGCTATGGTGGTCAGTAGCGAAGCGGGTTGGTTAAACTGGATTCAGCTCATGCAACATCAGAAGCACCTTATTGCAAGAGGGCATTATCTGGTTTTAGGGGAGCGCCTGTATCAAGTTGTTTCGAATTATAAAAAAAATCAGGCAACATGTTTTAATATCACGCGACTACCTGATTTAAAAACAGATTCAATTCTGCAGAAGCTTGTTGTTGTGCAAGGGAACACATGAAGAAAATACTCATTTTATTATTTATTTTAAGTCTACTCTGGATTGCTAAATTAAGTTATGACTTATTTAATCTTACTGCACAACAAACAGAATTAAATACCAGTCTGCATCGAATTGAACAGAATAATGCAAATTTAAATGATCAATTTGTCGCTTTACAGCGCAAAGTCATGCTGACAGGAGAGTCTGCACCGGCAAGTTCACAGGCTGCAGAGAATTTAAAAACCATTCAGGCGGCAAGTATTGATCCTGTTGTGGTGATTAAACAGCAACTAGAATTAATTGAATTTATGCTGCAACAACAACAGTTTACTGCAGCTCTGGATAAATTAACCCGTTTGGATCAAAATCTTGAGCAATATGCCCTCGCGGCACCATTGAAGCAAAGCTTGCATCAGGTTATTGCCAAAGACCATCAGCTTATTCAGCATTTTGTCAGTGAGCGGATAGCTCAGCAAATCAAAGTGGATGCGCTTATTCAGCAACTTGATGCTGCGCTGGCCCAAGAGTTACATGCACCCCAATTAAACGCGAGTCAGGCATCGGGTAAATCTTTCTGGCAACGTTGGCTAGTGATTGAACCTGCGAAACAACCTGCTACGGCGCTTATGCAGCGTCCGTTAATTTTAAAAGAAGCGCAGCTCCGACTGCTCATTGCGCAACAAGCCTTAAAACAGGGGCAATATTTAGAGTATCAAAAATCCCTGACTGAAATTATTCAGCTATTAAATCAAATCCCCGATGAGAAGTCGCGACAGCTGATTCAGAATATCCAGAAGATCAAAGGATTTACGGCTTTGCCTACGCCTAGTTTAAATACACGTGCATTATTGGGATGATAAATTCATGAAGCAGATTTTACTGGCCTATGCTTTTATCAGCCTACTTATTATCGCAGGTTTAAGTGTTTTAAGTTATGGGTATGGCGCAGGTTATGTTTATTTATACTGGCGTGAATGGCAAATTCAAACCAATATCTGGATTATGTTTATTATTCTGGCCAGTTTAAGCCTGTTGATCCAATTATTGTGGTTGCTCATTAAACGTTATTTAACCCGGGAACAACGAAAGCTGGAAACGGTTTTTAATTTTAAAAACTTGCACCCTTATGAACAGTTGGCAGTAATTTGGTTATTAGAGGCGGCACAAGATCAACATCAATTTATTCAAAACGTCTTTTCTCAATCGGGTTTATTAAAGGGGATTATTGGTTCACGTTTGTATTGGATGCAGCAGCAATATCCCCAAGCGCTTGCCATCTTAAACCAAAGTAATGCCATGGCATTTGAATTGGCCGAAATACAGCGCATAGAAATTTACCTGTCGCAAAATGATGGTGAGCAAGCATTAACCCATCTTGAATTCTTAAATCAACATGAGCTTTCACCCTGGTTAAAAGATGTAAAAAGTGCATATGATTTAAGATTAACCAGTTTATGGGAAAAGTTTGCCATTCAGTTTCCCTGGATGTATTTACGCTCGACTAAATATGGACATCTGGGCACAGAAAAAAAACGGGAATGGTTACAGCAATTATTGGTTAATTTTGATCAGGCTAATATCGAAAGTTTGCAAAATTTGCAACAGCGCTATTTAGACTTGCAGGACCAGATTTATAGCCGTGATTATGAGATTAAAGTGTTATGGTTAAAGCTGTTATCACGTATGCCGGAAATGAGCCAGCAGCATGAAGCCTTGGTCTTACATTTACTGGATCAACAGTTTAATCAAGACGTTTTTTATTTATGGTTCCAGCAGCAATTATTAAAGCAAAGTCCGGATTATTTAATGGTTGAGCAACGAATTGACTATTGGGAAAGTAAATATCCTTCTTTACCTGTATTTGCCTTTGTGAAGTGGCATGTATATACCGCTACTGCAAGAGCGGCTGAAGCTGACCAATTGCTGGAGTTATACCCAGATAATGTGATGATGAATTATTTAAGAATTAAATCTACTTTAAAAGGTCAGGATGATTTGATTAAGCAGTTAAATTTAATTTTTGAAAATAATGCAAATTTTGTTGAAATAAAAATATAAAGGTAAGAAATATGCTCACTCTGTCCGATTATCCGGTGATTTATGATCAGTCTGTTGCTTGGGGCGATATGGATGCATTTGGGCATGTAAATAACGTGATGTATTATCGTTATATCGAAAGTGCCCGCATTTTTTATATGGATGTCTTGAATATTTTTGCACAGGATGTTTATACAGTGGTTGCTTCTAACCAATGCAAATATATTAGTCCGCTATTTTATCCAGACCAGCTTAAAATTGGTGTGCGTGTTGAGGAAATTCGTAATAGTGCCTTTCGTATGAGCTATTTATTATGGAGCGAGTCGCAACAAAAAACTGTTGCCGTGGCAGAAGCAGTGATTGTTTGTGTAAATAAGCACAACATGCTTAAAACGGAAATACCAGAAATTATTCGCCATAAAATTACAGAAATTGAGTTAAGCGTAAAACATTTAATTTTAAATTAAGGTTTTTCCAATATAGTGGGCTGTAAAATCTATTTAGCTAATTTTTATTTATTTAAAAAATTCTATTGAATGTTTTAAATAATAAAAATATTATGAGCTAGTTTTAATTAAAAAAATATAAAGCCTTTTTTGGAGTTAATATGATGCCCGACATTAGTAATTTATCTGTTGAAGAGTTAAAGCGTTTACAAGTTGAAGCTGAAGCATTAATTGCTTCTAAAAATGATCAGGCAGTTGAAGATGCCTATCAGCAAATTTTGGACATTGCTGATAACGTTGGTTTAAGCATTGAACAAATTTTAGAGTTTGGTGCAACCAAGCGTAAGAAAAGTACACGCAAATCTGTAGAACCACGTTATCGCAGCAAAAAGAATTCAGCAGATACTTGGACTGGTCGTGGTAAACAACCGCGCTGGTTGGTTGCAGAACTTGAAAGTGGTGCAAAATTAGAAGATTTTCTCATTTGATGGAAATATTCATCAGATAGTCATCTAATCGAATTAAATTAAAAAAACCAGGCTTTTAAGCGTGGTTTTTTTATATCTATTTTTTATCACTTGGAATTGGCGTTGAGAAAAAAGTGTGCATAATGGGGTAGAAATATAATATTCGTGTTAAGGGAAGAATAATTGACATGTGGGTCGTGGTGGGATGATTAAAAAACCCAAATATATCACTTGGTGGATTTTCTCCGTCAGTGTCTTTTTAATGTTCATATTACTCCAAATTCCAGCGGCTTGGCTGATTTCAAAATTTTATAAAAACAACCAGATTTTACAAAATGTCAGCGGTAATATTTGGCAGGGGCAAGCAGATTGGCAGAAGGGCAATTTAACCGGGTCGTTGAGTTGGAAAACACGTCCTCTGGATATTTTTTTGCTGCGTTTGGGGGCAAACATAGAGTTACATAGTGGGAATACCCAGCTCGATGCCGTTGTTGGCTATGGTTTTGGCAAAAAAATAATGGTCCATGACTTGAATGGCCAGGTTGCGCCGGAAACGCTGAAACATCTGGTGGAATGGCAGTGGCCGGTCAATGCCATCCAATTGCAAGATATCAATTTTAATTTTAAAAAAGAACAGGGTTTTACCGGGGCTGAAGGTCAGTTGCAATGGGCGGGCGGCGAGCTGGTTTATAATTATGCCCAGCGTCAGGATCAAATGAATATTCCTTCCTTGAAAGGAAAATTGTCAGATGAAAATAATAAGCTGTTTTTTGATATCCGGGATCAGCGTGATCAAAAGCTGATGGTATTGGAACTGGATCAAAACGTGATGCTCGATCTGCGGTTGACTCAACGTCTGCTGCTGAATATCTCTTCCTATAATGGTAAAGCTGGTTTGGATACCTCTGTGGTGAGTTCGCGCCAACCTTTGTTTAAAGGTGGCCTCTAATGAATCAGTGGTTAGAAAAAATTCAACAATTCAACTGGAAGCAGACAGACCGCATTGCTCCCTTATTTTTGGTCCTGCTGATTTTATATTTATGCTGGAAGTTGGCAAACATTTTTTGGTTGCTGGTGGCGCCGCCTCAGGTCATGCAGCTGGACCGTGTTGAGCTGGGTTCACACCAGCCACAGGTACCCAATATTTCTTCATTTGCCCTGTTTCAGGAAGCAGGTAGAACAGCTGCGGCAGAAGACACGGCCAATTTGATTTTGCAAGGTGTGGTGGTTGGTCATCCCAATCAGTTTTCCTCCGCAGTCATTAAAGTCAATGATCAGGCCGATCGCTATCAGGTGGGTGAAAATATTGCCTCGACCTCTTATCAATTGGCTGAAGTGTACTGGGATCGGGTAGTGTTGCGTCAAAGTAATGGGACTACGCGAGAACTACAATTCAAAGGTATGGAAAATGGTCTGGATCAGAGCATTATTCTGCCTGTAGCAACAAACAGCTTACCGATGAATAATCAGACCACACCGCCTATGCCCAGTCAGGAACAAAATGCTTTAGGGCAGGCGGTGCAGAAGATACAGGAAGACCGTGATCAGTATTTAAAAGATATGGGGGTCAATGCAGCGAGTGGGGGCTATGAAGTTACGGCAAGAACGCCAGCGGCATTGCGCAGTAAGCTGGGACTGCAACCAGGTGACCGGATCATGTCTTTAAATGGACAGGCTGTGGGGCAGGGGCAAAGTGATGCCCAGCTGCTGGAACAGGCTCGACGTGAAGGTCAGGTCAAAATAGAAATAAAGCGTGGTGATCAAGTGATGACCATACAACAAAATTTTTAAGTGATGCATCGTCACCTTACAGGATTAGGAAGCACGAAACTTTATGGCTTTATTTAATCATCATCGTCCAGTGTGGGCTTTATTCGCGGCTGCACCCCTGATTGCTATGGTGAGTACCTCTACTCAAGCGCAAACATGGAAAATCAACTTACGAGATGCTGATTTAACTGCATTTATTAATGAAGTAGCTGATATTACCGGGAAGAATTTTGCTGTTGATCCGCGTGTGCGCGGCAATGTCACGGTCATTTCCAATAAGCCTTTAAATAAAGCCGAAGTCTACGATCTGTTTCTGGGCGTGTTGAACGTGAATGGTGTGGTCGCCATTCCTTCAGGCAATACCATCAAACTGGTTCCAGATAGCAATGTCAAAAGTTCCGGTGTGCCTTTTGACAGCAAGCACCGTGCGACTGGTGACCAGATTGTCACACGGGTGATCTGGCTGGAAAATACCAACCCGAATGACCTGATTCCTGCCATCCGTCCATTGATGCCGCAATTTGCCCATTTATCGGCAGTGGCTGGAACCAATGCGCTGATTGTGTCAGACCGTGCCAGCAATATTTATCAGCTGGAAACCATTATCCGTAATCTGGATGGTACCGGACAAAACGACATTGAAGCAGTGAGCCTGCAATCCAGTCAGGCTGAAGAAATGATTGGTTTGTTGGAATCTATGAGCTCTACCGGCGCAGCCAGAGATTTAAAAGGTTCCCGTATCCGTATCATTGCAGATACCCGCACCAACCGCATTGTATTGAAAGGTGACACGGCAACACGCAAACGCATCCGCCAGATGATTGAAATGCTGGATGTACCGGCAGCAGATCGTCTGGGTGGTTTAAAAGTGTTTCGCTTAAAATATGCCAGTGCCAAAAACCTGGCGGAAATCTTACAGGGGCTGGTATCTGGTCAGTCGCTATCCAGTTCATCCAATTCAAATAGTTCATCAAACAATAATTTGGTGAACAATTCAAACAATAACAATTCGGGCAGTAGTTCATCTGGTAGCAGTTCTTCCAGTATTTCGACCCCAAGTATTAATCTGGGTGCAGGATCAAACAGTAGCAATCAGAATAGCATCACCAGTTTTAATGCTAATGGCGTCAGTATTATTGCTGATGACAGCCAAAATTCATTGGTAGTGAAAGCTGATCCACAACTGATGCGTGAAATTGAATCCGCCATTCAGCAGCTGGATATCCGTCGTCAACAGGTCCTGATTGAAGCCGCCATTATTGAAGTGGAAGGCAATGATGCCGATCAGCTGGGTGTGCAGTGGGCTTTGGGTGATCTGACCAACGGCGTCGGCTTAATCAACTTTAGCAATGTCGGTGCAAGTATTGCCGAGCTTGCCGCCGGATATGTAGCCGGTGGTGCGGCAGGTGCTGCGGCCAATTTGGGAACCGGTACCTCGCTATTACTTGGCGATTACAGGGAAAGCGATAACGGTTCACGCAAACTGTATGGTGCCTTAATTCAGGCCTTAAAAAGCAAAACCAAATCCAATCTGCTCTCGACACCTTCCATTGTCACCATGGATAATGAAGAGGCCTATATTGTAGTGGGACAGAACGTGCCGTTTGTGACCGGTTCTGCAACCACGACTTCAGCAGGGTTGAATCCTTATACCACGGTAGAACGTAAGGATGTCGGTGTTACGTTAAAGGTGGTGCCGCATATTGGGGAAGGTGGTTCGGTGCGTCTTGAAGTCGAGCAGGAAGTTTCTGCGGTACAGGACAAAGGCCAAGCATCGGACTTGGTCACCAGTAAGCGTGCCATTAAAACCTCGATTCTAGCAGAACATGGACAGACTATTGTTTTGGGTGGCTTGATTTCCGACAACTCGATTCATAGCCGTCAGTCGGTACCGGGTTTGGGTGCAATACCAGGTTTGGGGCGTCTCTTCCGTGCCGATGCCAAATCCAATGAGAAGCGCAATTTGCTGGTCTTTATCCATCCCACGATTGTTGGAGATAGTAATGATGTGCGCCGTTTGTCGCAGCAGCGTTACAGCCAGTTGTACAGCTTGCAGTTGGCCATGGATCAGGATGGTACTTTTGCCAAATTACCTGAAAATGTAGAAGACATTTATCAGCAGCGCATTCCGGTTACCTCATCGGCACCGAAAGCCTCTCCTTATCAAATATTGCCATCAGCAACCCAAAATCAGACCAATACAGCCACGTTTAGTACACCGGTTGCGATAGAACCGGTAGTGCAGAAACAAAGTGTTGCTATGCCGGTGACCGAGGTTAAAAAAACCAAAAATACCGTGACCACAACCACGATTCGTTCTGGTTCTTGACAGCGTGGCTAAAGAATTGAATATTTGCCGTGATATGATGATTCAAAATCACAAAGAGAAGTGCATTTCATGACTTGGAAAATACAAGCAATTACCGGTGAATTAACGGGACAGGAAATCAGCATCGACCGTGATATGTTGGTCGGGCGCCATCAGAGTGCAGATATCGTATTGCAGGCCGGGGAAATTTCCCGTAAACATGCGGCTTTCTTGCTCAAAGACCAAGCCTTATGGCTGCAAGATTTAAACTCATCCAATGGCACCTTTGTCAATGATGTACGTATTGAACATGAAGCCTTGTTAAAAGAAGGGGATATCGTTCAGTTCGCAAGCCTGAAATTTTCAGTTCTAGAACCTGCTCAAGCAATAGATGTGCCGCTTGAGATTGAACAGACCGTCGCTGCATTAAATCAGGAAGGGCCAGCAGTTAAACAACCTGCAGAAACGGAAATGCCAAAGACTGCAGCACAGCAAATGAATGATCAGGGCATGCCTGAACTGACCGAGCGCGATGCCAGCGTTCAGCTGAGTCGTGATGGTATGCCACAAGGGGTTGCCATCCCGAAACCTGCACCTATTCCTGAAGGTGTGGACTTGAGTGCAATTCCCGAGAAGCAAACACCCATCGCGGTTGAAACACCGGTATCACGCGTAGAGCAAGTCAAGGAAGAGCAGAAAAATGCATCGGTGGGCCTAATCTCCATTGTTGTATTGATTATCCTTGCAATCATTGCCTGGTTATTCTTTAAATAAGCCTGCACGCGACATACAATAAAGGCATGCAATCGCATGCCTTTATTGTATCTGTATGGTCGAAATCAATCATAAGAGAGAAATGATGTCTGTAGCAAAACTTGCAAGCCGTAAACTGATTTTATTTGACTTGGATGGTACCCTGGTTGACTCGGCATCAGATTTATACCGGGCCATGAACATGAGTCTCAATGTCTTGCAATTGCCGACCGTGACTGAGCAACAGGTGCGTACCTGGATCGGTAAGGGCACCTCTGTTTTTTGCCATAGCACTTTGCAATATCTCACCGGAAATGTCGATCCTGCACAGCATCAGCAATTGTTGGCGACTTTTTTAAGTATTTATAATGCAGATCCCTGTGTGGATACCCAGCCTTTTAAAGGGGTAGTCGAATTTCTTGACTGGGGTTTAAGCTGCAATAAGCAAATGATTTGTGTCACCAATAAACCCGAACAGCCGGCACGTGCGATTGTTGAAGCCTTGGGGCTGAATCATTATTTTGTCGATGTGATTGGCGGGGACCGTTTTGAAGAGCGTAAACCTCATCCACGGCAGTTGCTGTTTTGTGTTGATGAATATAATGTCACTGCGGCAGAAACCTTAATGATTGGTGACTCTAGTAATGATGTCGAAGCAGCAAGACGTGCAGGAGTTGATTGTATTGTGGTGAGCTATGGCTATAATCATGGTGAAGATATTCATGATTGCCAGCCGCAACAAGTGGTTGATGATTTAATAGAATTACTTGCGCAATAAGTGAAAATTAAGGATAGCGGAATGAGAAATTGTATGGTTTTTCGATGGCGAAACTAAGTCAGATTACAGGAAAACAAACTTAAACCAGCCATATCGAAAACATATAGAGAATACTCATGACAACTCAAGCTCAATTCGAACAGTTAAAATCTGAGGGTTATAACCTGATTCCGGTTTATCGTCAGCGTTTGGCCGATACCGAAACTCCATTATCCGTATTTGCACGTCTGAAAGACCACAGTCAGGCCTATCTGTTTGAATCGGTCGAGGGAGGAGAGAACTGGGCACGTTATTCCATTATCGGTTTGGGTGAGTCCACTGTTTTTTCATGCAACCGCGGTGTATTAACCGTTCAGCAGGTGGATGGTTCTGTTGATACTCAGTCATGTAGCGACCCATTTCAGTATATCCGTGATTTTCAGGCGCAGTTCCATGTGCCGACGCAAAAAGATTTGCCTGATTTACCGAGTTTCACCGGTGGGCTGGTGGGCTATTTTGGCTATGATTCGGTACGCTATATTGAACCGCGCCTAAAAAATGTGCCTGAAGCCGATCCGGTCGGTTTGCCGGATATCTGGATGATGCTGTCTAAAACCGTCATTGTATTTGATAACTTAAAAGACACCTTGTTCCTGATTGTACATGCAGATGCAAATGATCCCGAGGCCTATGCCAAAGCCCTGGCTCAATTGGATGAACTGGAAAATACGCTGGCAACCCCGATCAGCCTGCAAGCCAAAAAACATACCGCTCCCCATTTTGAGTCTTTAACCGGGCATGACAAGTTTATCGAGTCGATTGCCAAGGTGAAGGAATATATTAAAGCGGGCGATGTCATGCAGGTAGTGCCGGGGCATCGTATGGTCTCGGACTTCGATGGCGAGCCTTTACAGGTCTATCGTGCCTTGCGTCATCTGAATCCATCACCGTATCTGTTTCTGGTTCAAGGGCGGACTTTAGATAATCAAAAGCCATTTCATATCGTAGGATCTTCACCTGAGATTTTATCGCGTCTGGAAAATGGCATTGCGACTGTGCGTCCTTTGGCCGGGACGCGTCCACGTGGTAAAACCAAAGAAGAAGATTTGGCGCTTGAGCAAGATCTGCTTTCTGATGAAAAAGAGATTGCTGAACATTTGATGCTGATTGACCTGGGGCGTAACGATGTTGGGCGTGTGTCAAAAATCGGTAAAGTGCAGGTCACGGATAAAATGGTGATCGAACGTTATTCGCATGTCATGCATATTGTCTCGAATGTGCAGGGTGAAGTTCGCGATGATGTCGATGCGCTGGATGTGTTTAAAGCCACTTTCCCGGCAGGTACGCTTTCGGGTGCACCAAAAATCCGTGCCATGGAAATTATTGACGAAGTCGAGCCGGTCAAACGCGGAATTTTTGGAGGGGCTGTGGGTTATTTAGGCTGGCATGGTGAAATGGACATGTCGATTGCCATTCGAACCTGTGTGATTCGTGAAAATAAGGTCTATGTTCAGGCTGGCGCAGGTCTGGTTTATGACTCAAATCCTGAATCTGAGTGGAATGAAACCCAAATAAAAGCTCGCGCAGTGATCAAAGCGGTTGAATTATCATCAAACGGATTGATTTTATGAGTTTTTGACGGTTTTTTTGAAAAAAACACTTGCACGGATTCTAAGTTTTGCTAAACTGCACACCGTTCCGATACGAAACGTACGAAACACTAAGAAACGCCGGCATAGCTCAGTTGGTAGAGCAACTGACTTGTAATCAGTAGGTCCACAGTTCGAATCCGTGTGCCGGCACCATCTTAGAAGTTTGAGTAGTGGGGTAAAAGAACAACACTGAAGTAAGTGTAAAATGGTGAGATTCCCGAGCGGTCAAAGGGAACAGACTGTAACTCTGTCGCGTAAGCTTCGAAGGTTCGAATCCTTCTCTCACCACCAATTTTAAGACTTCGATAAGTGGTTTATACCAACATCGTGCGGGAGTAGCTCAGTTGGTAGAGCGGTAGCCTTCCAAGCTACATGTCGCGAGTTCGACCCTCGTCTCCCGCTCCATTGAAGTTTTTATTTGCTCTTATAGCTCAGTGGTAGAGCACTCCCTTGGTAAGGGAGAGGTCTCGAGTTCAAATCTCGATAAGAGCTCCAGATACAGTTTGGCAACTTTGTTGCAAAGATTTTAAAAAGCAGGCTTATTAGTCTGCTTTTCAAGTATTGGGTGTTTGATTTTTTAAACGACATGTCGGAGCTGGGTTTTACTCAGGATTGTGTTCGACGTAAACGAGGAAGATGAACATGGCTAAGGCTAAGTTTGAACGTAACAAGCCACACGTAAACGTGGGCACAATTGGTCACGTCGACCATGGTAAAACTACTTTAACTGCTGCGATTGCAACTATTTGTGCAAAAACTTACG